>JBGAIS010000201.1:0-5876 GCA_044225355.1 Casimicrobiaceae bacterium
GGCGCACGCCGTCCTGGTCGACACGCCGCTGGCCGGCGCCGTCGTCGCCGGTCCCAAGCCGGTCACCGCGCCCGCGCCCGTGCTGAACGTCGCGCCCGTGACACCCGAAGGCGCGGGCACGACGCTCGCGGCGGCCATCGCCTTCGCGTTCATCGGCGGCCTCATCCTCAACCTCATGCCGTGCGTGTTCCCGGTGCTGTCGCTCAAGGCGCTTTCGCTCACGAAGCCGGGGCACGGCAATCGCCGTCACCTCCGCATCGAGGGCCTCGCCTTCGGCGGCGGCGTCCTCTTCACGTTCCTGGCGCTCGCCGGCCTGCTGGTCGCGCTGCGCGCGGCGGGCGAGCAGTTCGGCTGGGGCTTCCAGCTCCAGTCGCCCGCGGTGGTCACGGCCCTTGCGATCCTCTTCTTCGTGCTCGCGCTCAACCTCTCGGGCGTGTTCGAGTTCGCGACGCTCGTGCCCTCGTCGGCGGCCGGCTGGACCGCGCACAACCAGTACGCCAACGCCGCGCTGTCGGGCGTCCTCGCGGTGATCATCGCCTCGCCGTGCACGGCGCCGTTCATGGGTGCCGCGCTGGGCTTCGCGCTCGCGCAGCCGGCGGCGCTCACGCGCGTCGGGTTCGCGGCGCTCGGCGTGGGCCTGGCCTTGCCGTTCATGCTCCTCACGTTCTTCCCGGGGTGGCGCAAGGTGCTGCCCAAGCCCGGCGCGTGGATGGAGAAGCTGAAGCAGTTCCTCGCCTTCCCGCTGTACGCCACCGTCGCGTGGCTCGCGTGGGTGCTGGGCGCGCAGGTCGACAACGACGCCGTCGTGCGCCTCCTCGTCACGCTCGTCGTGGTGTCGTTCGCCCTGTGGGCGTGGCGCGCGTATCGCGGCGGCGGCGCGGCGCTTTTCTCCGTTGCGGCCGCGGCGGGGCTCGCGGGCGCGGTGTTCGTCGCGTGGCCGCTGTTCGCGGGCTCGGCCAGCGCGGTCTCCGAAGCCCAGGCCACCCCCGCGCCCGCCGCGGGCGACCCGTGGCAGTCTTTCTCGCCGGACCGCGTGGCGGAGCTCACCGCCGCGAGCAAGCCGGTGTTCGTCGACTTCACCGCGGCGTGGTGCGTCACCTGCCAGGTCAACAAGCGCCTGGTGCTGAACGACGGCGACGTGAGGAAGGCGTTCGCCGAGCGCGGGGTCGCGCTCGTGCGCGCCGACTGGACGCGCCGCGACCCCGCCATCACGCAGGCCCTGGCCGCGCTCGGCCGCCAGGGCGTGCCGGTGTATGTGCTGTATCGTCCGGGCAAGGAGCCGATGCTCCTGCCGGAGGTCCTGCAACGGCAAACCGTGCTCGACGCGCTTGCCACCATCTAGCGAGGTCACCATGAAGCTCGTTCGTCTTCTCCCGCTGTCGGTTTCCCTCTCCCTTTCGCTCGTCGCCGGCGCCGCGCTTGCCGTGAACGCGGGCTCGATGGCTCCGGAATTCTCGGTGGCCGATGCCCACGGCAAGACCGTGAAGCTGTCGGACTACAAGGGCAAGTTCGTCGTCCTCGAATGGACCAACCCGGAGTGCCCGTTCGTGCGCGCGCAGTACAACGCCGACGCGATGCAGGCGCTGCAGAAGGAGGCCGGCGCCAAGGACGTCGTGTGGCTCAGCGTCAACTCGACCAACAAGTCGAGCAGCGAGTACAAGACCGGCGCGCAGATGAGCGAATGGATGAAGGACAAGGGCGCCGCGCAAAAGGCGGTGCTCATCGACGCCACCAGCGACGCCGGCCGCGCGTACGACGCGAAGACGACGCCGCACATGTTCGTCATCGATCCCGCCGGCAAGATCGTCTACGCGGGCGCCATCGACGACAAGCGCAGCGCGCGCGAGTCCGACCGCAAGACCGCGAACAACTACGTGCGCGCGGCGCTGAACGAGGCCACCGCGGGCAAGCCGGTGACGGTCGCCAACACCACGCCTTACGGCTGCTCGGTCAAGTACTGACCTTGACGCTCGAGACCTGGCTCGCGTTCCTCGCGGCCTCGTTCCTCATCTCGCTCTCGCCCGGCGCGGGCGCGATCTCCTGCATGGCCGCGGGCCTGCGGTCCGGGCTCGCGCGCGCCATGTGGAACATCCTGGGGCTCATCGGCGGCGTGCTGTTCGTGCTCGCCGTCGTGGCGCTCGGCCTCGGCGCGCTGCTCGCGGCGTCCACGGTGGCCTTCACCGTCGTGAAGTGGGCGGGGGCGGCGTACCTCGTGTGGCTCGGCGTCCAGCAGTGGCGCGCTCCGTCGGTCGCGATCGACGCCGGCGGCGCGGGCGAGGGGCTTGCCGAGACGCGGCGGGAGCTCGTCGTGCGCGGCTTCCTCGTCAACGCGACCAATCCCAAGGCCGTCGTCTTCATGCTGGCGGTGCTGCCGCAATTCATCGATCCCTCGCGCCCGCTGATCGCGCAGTACGCGACCTGCGGTGCCACCCTCGCGTTCACCGACTTGGTGGTGATGACGGGCTACACCGCGTTCGCCGCCAAGGCCCTTCGCCTGCTGCGCAAGCCGCGGCAGATCCGGATCATGAACCGGACGTTCGGCGGCGTGCTGGTGGCCATGGGCGCGCTGCTCGCGACCTTCAAGCGGGCGGCCTAGGGCACGTCCGCAAAGAACGGCCGCGAGGATGGCGCGTGCCGTGACGCCGGCGCCGCGCCGCTTGCAGCCTAACCGGCAAGGGCATGATCCCGCCGACCGCCCGGGCAGACTCCGACCGTACGGTGGCACGCATGTTGCTGACTTGCGCTCCATGAGATCCGTGAAGGTCATCGCGACCCTGGTCGTCGCGTCCGCGCTTTGCGCCTGTTCCAAGGCGCCTCCCACCGAGGCCGCGCGCCAGGCCGAGGCCGAGCGCATGGCGGCGCTGGCGCGCGCGTCGCAGGAGGAAGAGCGCGAGAAGGACCGCCAGGCGCGCGATGGCGCCGCCCGCATGGCGCGCGAGATGACGCAGCGCGCCTCCGCGCCTGCACCCGCTCCGCCGGTACCCGCGGCCGTCGAGCCTCCGGCCGAGCCGCCGCCTGAGCCCGCACCTGCCCCGGCGCCCGCGCAGGCACAATGGCAAGGTCCGGGACCCGCGCCGGCGACGTCGAAAGAGCCGACCGTGGAGGACAAGTTCCTGGCGCAGGCCACGGGTCGCATCCGGACCGCCATGCGCGACGTCGAGGCGATGCGCGTGCGCGCGCCCAAGACGCGCGACAACAACTCCATCCTGTGCGTCGAGGTGGACGCGAAGCCCAAGGGCGGCGCGTACCCGGGATTCGTGCCGGTGATCGTGACGCCGGACCGCGTGTACGTCTACCGGGACCAGACCACCGACGCCGTGCAGGTCGAGCAGCAGCTCGACTTCACGAAGCTCAACGCGCGCCTGCGCTGCTGGTAAGCGAGGATTCCATCTCGCGGCGGAAGCGTACCGCGCTATCGCTCGCGTCGTAGCGCACGTCCTCCCAGCGCACCGGCGCGTTCGCGGCCACCGCGCGCACGAGCGTCACGCCGTGCGCGAGTCCCAGGGGCAGTCCCCCCATCGCCTTCGACGCCGCGGCCGGCATGAGCTTGCCGTACACCGTGTAGCCGCCTTCGCCGTCGAGCGTCTCACCCGCTGCCAGGTCGCGCTTGGCGGTGGCCACGACGTCGCCGCGCCATGCGTGCGGCTGGCCCGTGGGCTCCTTGCGCAGCCCCGCGGACGCGACGCTGATGCCGAGCTCGAGGCCGATCGCGTGATACGGCTTGTACATGGCCGAATAGCGGCCCGAGGGGTCGGTCGAGAAGCCGTACTCGCGGAAGCAGCGGCGCACGTAGTCCTCGCCGTGTGCGTCGCCGGCGCGGAACGTGACGTACACGCCCCAGCGCAGGTCGCGGAACACGGGCCGGCCGTCGCGCTCCACGCTCGAGACGACCTCGACCTGGCCGGCGTGACGGAGGAGGCCGCCCTCGTCGCGGGGCTTGAGGATGCGGGGCAGGTCGTCGACGCCGCAGGGCGGGAAGGCGAGGCCGTCCGGCGAGGGCTCGAGGCCCGCGGCGTTGGCCACCGCGGCCATCTCGATGGCGCTCTTGGTGCCGTCGAGGAACGAGTTGAACATCTGCGCGTTGAAGTCGCCGCCCGCGACGGTCGCCTCGTCGAAGCCGTAGTACGGCCACACCGTCGCGGGCGTGGACGCGTGGTACTCGGGAAGGTACTTCGTGCCCTTGCCGGCCGCGACGACCTCGAATCCCGCCGTGCGGCACCAGTCGACCATCTCGCAGATGAGCGCGGGCTGGTCGCCGTAGGCGAGCGAGTAGACGATGCCGGCGGCGCGCGCGCGCTGCGCGAGGAGCGGCCCAGCGAGCGCGTCCGCCTCGACGTTGACCATGACGACGTGCTTGCCGTGCTCGCAGCACGCGAGGACGTGGCGGATGCCCGCCGCCGGATGGCCCGTGGCATCGATCACGATCTCGGTCTCCGGCGCGGCAATGGCCGCGAGGGCGTCGTCGGTGACGAACGTCGTCCCGTGCCTCGCGGCATCGGCGAGCGACGTGGCCTCGATGCGCTCCGCGGGCCAGCCGACGCGCGCGAGCGAGGCGCGGGCACGCGCGGGCGCCAGGTCCGCAACGGCGACCACGTGGATACCCGGCGTATGCTTGGCCTGGGCCAGGTACATCGATCCGAACTTGCCGGCGCCGACCAGCGCGACGCGCAACGGGCGCCGCTCGGCGGCGCGGGCGAGCAGCATGCGATGCAGGTTCATGGCCCCATGATGGCACAACATCCCACGCGGAGAAATCGATGAAGCTCTACTACGCTCCCGGCGCGTGCTCGCTCGCGTCGCACATCGCGCTCGAGGAGGCCGGCCTCGCGTACGCGCTCGAGAAGGTGGACCTGCGCGCCCACACGACCGCCGACGGCGGCGACTACCTTGCGATCAACCCGAAGGGTTACGTGCCCGCGCTCGGGCTCGACGACGGCGGCGTGCTGACCGAGAACGCGATCGTGCTGCAATACGTCGCGGACCAGAATCCCGGGAGCGCGCTCGCTCCGCAGCACGGCACCTTCGCGCGCTACCGGCTCGGCGAGTGGCTCGCGTACATCGCCACCGAGATCCACAAGTCGTTCGGGCCGCTGTGGAATCCCGCGAGCTCCGACGCCGTGAAGGACCACGCGCGCCGCAACCTCGCGAAGCGCCTCGCGTACGTGGAGAAGCGCCTCGCGTCCACGCCGTTCCTCATGGGCGACACGTTCACGGTCGCCGACGCCTATCTCTTCGTGATGCTCACGTGGACGGGCAGGGTCGACGTCGACCTGGCGCCGTTCCCGGCGCTTCGCGCGTTTCGCGATCGCGTTCGCGCGCGCCCGGCGGTGACCAAGGCGATGAGCGACGAAGGCCTCGCGTAGGCTCGATCTACGGATCGACGACGAGCCGGTAGCCCACGCCCGTCTCGGTGACGAGGAAGCGGGGCTGGATGGGGTCGGGCTCGAGCTTGTCGCGGAGCTGCTTCATGTAGATGCGAAGGTAGTGCGTGTCGCGCTCGTGCGTGGGCCCCCACACCTGCGTCAGCAGCTGGCGATGCGTGACCACCATGCCCGCGTGCTTCGCGAGCGTCGCGAGCAGCCGGAACTCGATCGGCGTCAGCGCCACCTCGCCGCCGGCGCGTCGCGCGACGCGGCGATCGAAGTCGATCACGACGTCGCCGAGCGCGAGCGAAGCGTCGTTGACCGCGGGCCGCGCGGCCTGCCGCAGCGCGGCCCGCACTCGCGCGTTGAGCTCGCCCACGCCGAACGGCTTCGTGACGTAGTCGTTGGCGCCCGCGTCGAGCGCCTCGATCTTCACGTGCTCCTGCACGCGCGCGGACAGCACGATGATGGGCATCGACGACCACTCGCGAATGCGCCGGATGACGGCGATGC
>JBGAIS010000202.1:0-5099 GCA_044225355.1 Casimicrobiaceae bacterium
TCGTCGGCGAGCAGCAGGCCCGTGAACGTCTTGGTGAGGGACCCGATCTCGAACAGCGTGTCGGAGGCCACCGCCGGCCCGTCGGCGCGGACCTTGCCCTGCGCGACGATGCGCGTCCCGCGCGCGTCGACGAGCACGACCGCGAGGCCCATCGCCCGCTTCTGCGCGATGCGCTCGTCGAGGAGCGCCCGCACCGCGGCGTCGTCGGGCAGCGCCCACGCCGCGGAGCACGCCAACGCCGCGCACGCGAGGGCGAGCGCGCGGATCACGTGTTCTGGATCTTGATGCTCGGAAAGCGGGCCGAGAAGTCGGCCGCCTTCTCCGCGACGGAGATGGCCACCTTGCGTGCGATGTCGCGATAGACCTGCGCGACCTTGCTGCCGGGATCCGCGGCGACCGTCGGACGGCCGGAGTCGGCCTGCTCGCGTATCCGGATGTCGAGCGGCAGCGCGCCCAGGAAAGGCACGCCGTAGTCGTCGCACATCTTCTGCGCGCCGCCCTCGCCGAAGATGTGCTCGGCGTGACCGCAGTTGCTGCACACGTGGATGCTCATGTTCTCGACGATGCCCACGATGGGCACGCCCACCTTCTCGAACATCTTGAGACCCTTGCGCGCGTCGATGAGCGCGATGTCCTGCGGCGTGGTGACGATCACGGCCCCGGTCACGGGGACTTTCTGCGCGAGCGTGAGCTGGATGTCCCCGGTGCCGGGCGGCATGTCGACCACGAGGTAGTCGACCTCGCGCCAGCGCGTGTCCTTGAGGAGCTGCTCGAGCGCCTGCGTCACCATCGGGCCGCGCCACACCATGGGCGTGTCGGAATCGATCATGAAGCCGATCGACATCGCCTGCACGCCGTGTGCCTCGAGCGGCTCGAGCGTCTTGCCGTCGGTCGACTCCGGCCGGCCCTTGACGCCCAGCATGGTCGGCTGCGACGGCCCGTAGATGTCGGCGTCGAGGATGCCGACGGTGGCGCCTTCCGCGGCGAGCGCAAGCGCCAGGTTCACCGCGGTGGTCGACTTGCCGACGCCGCCCTTGCCACTCGCCACGGCCACGATGTTCTTCACGCCGGGAATGAGCTTCACGCCGCGCTGCACGGCGTGCGACACGATGCGCGTGCCCACGCTCACGTCGACGCGGCCCACGCCGGGCATCGACGCGATGGCGCTCTCCACGAGCTTGCGAAGCGAGTCGTGCTGGCTCCGGGCGGGGTAGCCGAGCGCGAGCTCGACCCGGACGTCGGCGCCTTCGACGGTGATTTTGCGCACCGACTTGGCGGTGACGAAATCGCGCCCGGTGTTGGGATCGATGACGGTCTTGAGGACCGCCGTGACGTCGGCTTCGGTCATGGGAGCGATTCGGGTTCCGGAGCGTCGGAATTCTACGGGAAATCGACGGGGGCCGAGGCGCCCCCGGCCCCCTTCTTGCTAGAATGGGCCGCTTCTCCCTGCGCGCCGCAAGGTCTTGCCGCAATGCCGTCGCCTCGCAAGCTGTTCGTCACCACCGCGCTGCCGTACGCGAACGGGCCGTTTCACATCGGCCACATCATGGAGTACATCCAGGCCGACATCTGGGTGCGCTTCCAGCGCATGCAGGGGCACGAGGTCCACTTCGTCTGCGCCGACGACACGCACGGGGCGCCGATCATGCTGCAGGCCGAGAAGGAAGGCATCACGCCCGAGCAGCTCATCGAGCGCGTCGCGCGCCTGCACGTCGAGGACTGGAAGCGATTCGCGATCAGCTTCGACACGACGCACTCGACGCACTCGCCCGAGAACACGCAACTCGCGCAGTCGATCTACCGGAAGCTCCGCGACCACGAGCCGTCGCTGATCGGCCGCAAGACGGTCGAGCAGTTCTACGATCCCGTGAAGGGCATGTTCCTCGCGGACCGCTATATCAAGGGCGCGTGCCCGAAGTGCGGGACGAAGGACCAGTACGGCGACGTGTGCGACAACTGCGGCTCGACCTACGCGCCGACCGACCTCGTCGACCCCTACTCCACGCTCACGGGCGCGAAGCCCGAGCTGCGCACCTCCGATCACCTCTTCTTCCGGCTGTCCGACCCTCAGGTCGTGGCCTTCCTCGAGCGCTGGACGAAAGAGACGCCGCTGCAGCCCGAGGTGTTCAACAAGATCCAGGAGTGGCTCGGCAACAAGGGCGCCGACGGGCAGGTCGAGCTCAACGACTGGGACATCTCGCGCGACACGCCGTACTTCGGCATCGAGGTCCCGGACGAGCCCGGCAAGTTCTTCTACGTGTGGCTCGACGCGCCCATCGGCTACCTGGCCGCGCTCAAGAAGCACTTCGACTCGGGCGCCGCGCGCCGCGCGTACCCGGCGGAGACGCGGACGTTCGACGAGTTCGTCGCGGCCGACGACGTCGAGCAGTATCACTTCATCGGCAAGGACATCGTCTACTTCCACACGCTGTTCTGGCCCGCGATGCTGCGCTTCTCGGAGCGCAAGACCCCGACCAACGTGTTCGTGCACGGCTTCCTCGTCATGGCGTCGGGCGAGAAGATGTCGAAGTCCCGCGGCACGGGCTTGAGCCCCCAGCGCTACCTCGAGATCGGCATGAACCCGGACTGGCTGCGCTACTACATCGCGGCCAAGCTCAACGATCGCGTCGAGGACCTCGAGTTCAACCCGGACGATTTCGTCGCGCGCGTGAACAGCGACCTCGTGGGCAAGTACGTCAACATCGCGAGCCGCGCGGCGCCGTTCCTCGCGCGGAACTTCGGCGGCGAGCTCGCCGCGCATGGCCCCCGCCCCGCGTGGTGGCTCACGAGCGCCGGCGACGCCGCGCGCGAGATCCGCGGCTGGATGAACGACCGGCAGACGAGCCGCGCGGTGCGCAGGATCATGGAGCTCGCCGACGAGATCAACCGCTACTTCGACGAGAACGAGCCGTGGAAGCTCGCGAAGGATCCGTCGCGCCGCGACGACCTCCATCGCGTCGTGAGCGACTCCATCATCGGCTTCTCGATGCTGTCGGTGCTGCTGGCGCCCATCCTGCCCGCCACCACGCGCGAGGCCGCGAAGTTCCTGGGCCTCGATCGCGACTTCACGTGGGCGGACCTCGACGTCGCCCCCACGCGCGTCGGCGACTATCGCCACCTCGTGACGCGCATCGACCCGAAGCAGATCGACGCGCTGTTCACGCAGGACGCGCCCAAGGCCGCGCCGCCGGCCAAGCCCTCGGCGGCCGCGGCGGCCCCCGCCGCCGGCGCTGCCACCTCGTCCACCATCACCATCGACGACTTCACCAAGGTCGACCTGCGCATCGCGCGCATCGTCGAGGCGGAGCACGTCGAGGGTGCTGAGAAGCTCCTGAAGCTCACGCTCGACGCGGGTGAAGGCCGCCTGCGCACCGTATTCGCGGGCATCAAGTCGGCGTACGACCCGGCGCAGCTCGTCGGGCGGCTGACGCCCATGGTCGCGAACCTCGCGCCGCGCAAGATGAAGTTCGGGCTCTCGGAAGGCATGGTCCTCGCCGCGTCGGGCGACGGCCCCGGCATCTACCTCCTCGCTCCCGACTCGGGAGCCGCGCCCGGCATGCGCGTGAAATGAGATGAGCCCGGCGGGTCGCTCGTGACGGCGCTCGACCTCGTGGTCGGCGCGGTCGTGCTGTGGCTCGCCATCGGCGCGGCCGGTCTCGTGCGCCCCGCGCGGTCGGACCTCACGAGCCGCGTCCTGTTCCCGTCGGGCGCCGTCGTCGGGCTCGCGCTCGCGGGCATCGCCATCGCTTCGATCGGCGCGCCGGCGCAGTCGCGCGTCCTGCCGCTCGGCCTCCCCGACCTGCCGTTCCACCTGAAGCTCGACGCGCTGGCCGCGTTCTTCCTCGTGCTCCTGGGCTCGGTCGGCGCCGCGGTGTCGCTGTACTCCGCCGGCTACTTCAAGGACGAGCGTGCGGCGCCTCCCGGCCTCGTGTCGTTCCAGTACCACGTATTCCTGGCCGCGATGGCGCTCGTCATCGTCGCCGACGACGCGTACGTCTTCATGGTGGCGTGGGAGTCGATGGCGCTCGCGTCCTACTTCCTCGTGACCACCGAGCACCGCGTGCCCGAGATCCGGCGCGCGGGCTTCCTGTACCTCGTCATCGCGCACGTCGGCGCCATCGCCATCCTGCTGTGCTTCGGCGTGCTCCAGGGCGGGAGCGGCGACTACACCTTCGACGGCATGCGTGCGCAGGCGCTGGCCGGCGCGTGGCCCAGCATCGCGTTCTTCCTGGCGCTCGTGGGCTTCGGCGCAAAGGCAGGGCTCCTGCCGCTGCACGTCTGGCTGCCCGAGGCGCATCCCGCGGCGCCTTCGCCAGTCTCGGCGCTGATGAGCGCGGTGATGCTCAAGACCGCGATCTACGGGCTCCTGCGGGTCACGTTCGACCTCTTGGGCGTGCAGATATGGTGGTGGGGCGTGGCGGCGCTCGCGATCGGTCTCCTCACCGCCCTGTACGGCGTCGTCTTCGCGGCGGTGCAGACCGACATGAAGCGGCTCCTCGCCTATTCGTCGATCGAGAACCTCGGCATCATCGCGGCCGGCATCGGCCTCGCGATCCTGTTCCGCGCCTACGACAAGGCGCTCCTCGCGGCCATCACGCTCACGGCCGTGCTGTACCACTGCCTCAACCACGCGTTCTTCAAGAGCCTCCTCTTCCTCGCGACGGGCTCGGTGCTGCACGCCACGCACGAGCGCAGCCTCGGCAAGCTCGGCGGCCTCATCCACAACATGCCGTGGGTGGCGTGGCTTGCGCTCGTCGGCACCCTCGCCATCGCGGGGCTGCCGCCGCTGAACGGCTTCGTGTCCGAGTGGCTCCTGCTGCAGGCGTTCCTGTTCACGCCCAGCCTGCCGCAGTCGTTCGTGAACATGCTGGTCCCCGTCGCCACCGCGGCGCTCGTCCTCGCGGTGGCGCTCGCGGCCTACGTGATGGTGAAGTTCTATGGCATCGTGTTCCTCGGTCGCCCCCGCGACGCGCATCTCGCGGAAGCGCGCGACGCGGGCGTGCCCGAGCGCATCGCGCTCGCGTACCTCGCGCTCGGCTGCGTCGTGCTGGGCGTGCTGCCGGTGAGCGTGATCGCGCTGCTCGACCCCGTGAACGTGA
>JBGAIS010000202.1:5142-5868 GCA_044225355.1 Casimicrobiaceae bacterium
GCGCCCACGGCGCCGGCAGCAACTGGCTCATGCTCGCGCCCATCAACGCCGACCGCTCGAGCTACAGCCCGCTCATCGTGCTCGTGGTGATCGTCGCCACGGTGCTGCTCACGATCCAGGTCGTGCATCGCCTCTACCACGGCCGCGTGCGCCGCGCGCCGCCGTGGGACTGCGGGTTCCCGGCGCAGACGCCCCGCATGCAGGACACGGCCGAGGGCTTCGGCCAGCCCATCCGCACGGTGTTCGAGCCCTTCTTCCGGATGGAGCGGCACCTGCCGACACCGTTCGACGCGAAGCCGCGCTACTTCGTGAAGGTCGAGGACCACTTCTGGTACTGGCTCTACCTTCCCATCGCGCGCGGCGCCGAGGCGCTGGCGCGCATCGTGGGCCACATCCAGCAGGGCCGCATCTCGGTGTACCTCACGTACAGCTTCTTCACCCTCATCGCGCTCCTCCTCTTCATCCAATGACGGCGACGGGCATGCTCTCGCAGGTGCTCCAGGTGGCGATCGCGCTGGCGATCGCGCCGCTGCTCGTCGGCTGGGTGAACAAGTGCCGCGCGTGGCTGCAGAACAAGCGCGCGCCGTCGCTCCTGCTGCCGTACCGCACCATCCGCAAGCTCTTCGCCAAGGACGCCGTCGTGGCGCACGGCGCGTCGCCCGTCTTCCGGCTCACGCCTTACGTCGTCTTCGGCGCCATGACGTGCGCCGCGGCGATCGTGCCGTC
>JBGAIS010000203.1:0-6171 GCA_044225355.1 Casimicrobiaceae bacterium
AAGGAGAAGGACATCCGCGACGGCAAGTTCAAGGTGACGGTCGTCGAGACCGAGCCCAAGTCGACGGCGAAGTAGTCTTTCTCCCTCTCCCGCGTGCGGGAGGGGGTGGGGGTCGGGGTGGCTGGCGGTGCCCCCTCACCCCAGCCCTCTTCCCGCTCGCGGGGAGAGCGAGTCCGATTTCGTGACCGTGCAGCAGCAAGCTCCCGTCCTCCGACTCGCGGGCATCACCAAGCGCTTCGGCCCGCTCGTCGCCAACGACGCGATCTCGCTCGAGCTCGCGAAGGGGGAGGTGCTGGCGCTCCTGGGCGAGAACGGCGCGGGCAAGTCCACGCTCGTGTCGATCCTCTTCGGCCACTACGTTCCCGACGAGGGGTCGATCGAGGCCTTCGGCGCCGCGCTGCCGCCGGGCGATTCGGCCGCCGCGCTGGCCGCGGGTATCGGCATGGTCCACCAGCACTTCACGCTGGCGGACAACCTCTCCGTGCTCGACAACGTGATGCTCGGCACCGAGAGCCTGTGGCGCCCGTCGTCGCGGCGGCGCGAGGCGCGCGCTCGGCTTGTCGCAACAGCGGAGCGCTTCGGCTTGCGCGTGAACCCGGACGCGCGCGTGGCCCAGCTCTCGGTCGGCGAGCGACAGCGCGTCGAGATCCTGAAGGCGCTGTCGCGCGATGCGCGCGTGCTGATCCTCGACGAGCCCACCGCCGTGCTCACGCCGCAGGAATCGGAGTCGCTGTTCGCGACGCTCTCGCGGCTCGTCGCCGAGGGGCTCTCGATCATCTTCATCAGCCACAAGCTGCCCGAGGTGCTGCGCGTGTCGAATCGCATCGCGGTGCTCCGCCATGGCAAGCTCGTGGCCACGTTGCCCGCCGCGGACGCGGATCGCGCGACGCTCGCGCAGCTCATGGTGGGACGCGACGTGCCGGCGCCGGTGGCGAGGCCGCATGAGGCCGGCGAGGTGGCGTGCGAGATCGCGGGCCTCTCGGTGGCGGACGCTCTTCACGACGTCACGCTGTCGCTGCGCGCGGGCGAGATCACGGCCATCGCGGGCGTCTCCGGCAACGGCCAGCAGGCGCTCGCGAGCGTGCTGTGCGGCACGCGCGAGCCCGACGGCGGCTGCGTGCTCGTCAAGGGGCGAGCGATGGACGGCGGGCCGCGCAAGCTCGTGAGGGCCGGCGTGGCGCGCATTCCGGAGGATCGCCACGCGGTCGGCCTCATCGGTCCGCTGCCCCTGTGGGAGAACGCCATTGCCGAGCGCTATCGCTCGCGATTCGCGCGGCGGATGCTCGTGCGCCGCCAGCGCGCCCAGCGCTACGCGCGCGACATCCTCGCGCGCTTCGACGTGCGCGCCGCGCGCGGCGTCGACACGCCCGCGCAATCGCTCTCGGGCGGGAACATGCAGAAGCTGATCCTCGGGCGCGCTCTCGCCACCGACCTGGCCGACAGCCCGCCGCCCGTGCTCATCGTCGCCGACCAGCCGACCTGGGGGCTCGACGTGGGCGCGGTCGCCTTCGTGCACCAGCAGCTCCTCGATGCCCGCGCGCAGGGCGCCGCGGTGCTGCTCATCTCCGACGACTTAGACGAGATCTACGCGCTCGGCGATCGCATCGCCGTGATCCACGCGGGCCGGCTCAGCGAGGCGCGCCCGCGCGACGCGTGGAGCCTCGAGGCCATCGGTCTCGCCATGGCGGGGGCGGGCCCCGTCGGCGCCGTCGACGCGCGCGGGGCGGCCGATGCGCCTTGAGTCGCGCGCCGAGGTGTCGCGCGCGTGGCTCGTCGCGGCGCCGTTCGCGGCGGTCGCGTTCACGCTCGTCGCGGCGGCGTTGCTCGTCGCGTGGGCGGGCGCGCCCGTCGGTCGCACGTACGCGCTCATCTTCGAGGGCGGGTTCGGTTCGCGCTTCGCGTGGAGCGAGACGCTGACGCGCGCGACGCCGCTCATCCTCACGGGCCTGTGCGCGGCGATCGCCTTCCGTGCGCATTTCTACAACATCGGGGCCGAGGGTCAGCTCTACGCGGGCGCCCTCGCGGCGGTGGCCGTGGGCGCGCTGCCGGGGCCGCCGCTCGTCGTCTTTCCCGCGATGATCCTCGCTGCCGTGGCGGCGGGCGCGTTGCTCCTCGTCGTGCCCGCGGTCCTGCGCACCCGACTCGGCGTGGACGAGGTGGTGACCACGCTGCTGCTCAACTTCATCGTGCTGCTCTTCGTGTCGATGATGCTCGACGGACCGATGAAGGACCCCACCGCGATGGGCTGGCCGCAGAGCGTGGCGCTGCCGGACGAGCTCCAGCTCTCGAAGCTCGTCGAGCGCACGCGCGTGCACTCGGGCCTCGCGTGGGCGCTCGCGCTGGCGGTGCTGATGTGGGCGGTGCTCAAGTACTCGACCTTCGGCTTCGCCGTGCGTGCCGTGGGTGCGAATGCCAGGGCCGCGGCGTTCGCGGGCGTCCCCGTGACCGCGACGACGCTCGCGGTGGCGGCGGTGTCGGGGGGCATCGCCGGCCTGGCGGGCGCCATCGAGGTCGCCGGCCGCACCGCGTACGTGACGCTCGACATGTCGCCGGGCTACGGCTACAGCGGCATCGTGATCGCGATGCTCGCGGGGCTCAATCCGCTCGGCGTCGTCGCCGCATCCATCTTCGTCGCGGGCGTTCTCGTCGGCGCCGACAGCATGAGCCGCGGCGTCGCGGTGCCCACGTACATCGCGGACGTCATCGTCGCCATCTCGCTCCTGTCGATGCTCGTCGCGACGGCCTTCTCGCGCTTCAGGCTTCGATGGTCGCGGTGAGGCACGGCGCGTGATCGCCGACGTGCTCACGATGCTCGCGAACGCGGACTTCTGGGTCGCGGTCCTGCGCATCGCCACGCCGCTCGTGCTCGGCACGCTGGGCGTCCTCCTTTGCGAGCGCGCGGGCGTCCTCAACCTCGGCATCGAGGGCATCATGGTCGCGGGTGCGTTCACGGGATGGCTCGCGGTGTACGCCGGTGCGAGCCTTTGGACCGGCGTCGCGGTTGCCGCGCTGACGGGCGCGGCGTTCGGCGTTCTGCACGCGTTCCTCACCGTGTCGCTCGCGCTGTCGCAGCACGTGTCGGGGCTCGGCATCACGATGTTCGCGACCAGCGTGTCGTACTACGCGTATCGCGTGAGCTTTCCCAACGTGACCACGCCGCCCACCATCCAGCCGTTCGCGGAGATGTCGTGGCTGCCCGTCCCCATCCTCGCGAAGCAGACGCCGATGACGGCCCTCGCCCTCCTCGCGGTCGGGGTGGTCGCGTGGGTGCTGTACCGCACGCCGCTGGGGCTCGCGATCCGCGCGGTGGGCGAGAGCCCCGCGGCCGCGGAAGGCCAGGGGCTCGACGTGATCGCGCTTCGCACCGGCGCCATCGCGGCCGGCTCGGCGCTCATGGGTGTCGCGGGCGCGTTCCTCACGCTGTCGGCGTTCAACGCGTTCTACTTCAACATGGTCAACGGCCGCGGCTGGATCTGCGTCGCGCTCGTGGTGTTCGCGAGCTGGCGTCCGGGCAAGGCGCTCGCGGGGGCCCTGCTCTTCGCGTTCTTCGATGCGATGCAGATTCGGCTCTCCCAAGTCAGCGGGCAGGGCGTGCCCTACCAGGTCTACCTCATGCTTCCCTACGTGCTGTCGATCCTCGCGCTGGTCCTCGTCGCCCGCCGCGCGACGTACCCGCAGGCGCTCATGAAGCCGTACCGCAAGGGCGAGCGATGAGCGCCGTTCCGGTTTCGCAGGCGATGCAGCAGGCCCTGGCGGCGTACCAGCGCGGCGACCTGGCGCAGGCGGACGCCATCTGCCGCGCCGTGCTCGAGGCGCGCGCGGATCATTTCGATGCGCTGCACCTTCGCGGCGTGGTCGTGGCACAGCTCGGCCGCCGCGACGAGGCGGTGGCGCTCCTCACGCGTGCCGTCGCGGCCGACGCGTCCCACGCGGATGCGCACGCGCACCTGGGCGTGGTGCTCGCGAGCGCGGGGCGCCACGCCGAGGCGCTCGCGTGCTTCGATCGCGCGCTCGCGATCGACCCGCGCCACGCGCTGTCGCACTACAACCGCGGCAACGCGCTTCGCGACCTCGACCGCGACGACGAGGCGATCGCGAGCTACGGCGCCGCCCTCGCCCCGGCGCCGGGGCTGCCCGCGGCGCGCTCGCAATCGCGCGGCGACGTCGAGCTCCGGCGCGGCCGCGCCGGCGAAGCGCTCGCAGACTACGATCGCGCGCTCGCCGCGGCCCCCGGCGATGCCCCGCTCTTCATCAGTCGCGGCGTCGCGCTCGAGAAGCTCGGCCGCGACACCGACGCGCTCGCGAGCTTCGAACGGGCCATCGCCCTCGACGACGCGAGCGCCGACGCGCACTTCAATCGCGCCAACGCGCTGCGCGCCAGAATCGCGACGAGGAGGCGCTCGCGAGCTACGCGCTCGCCATCGCGCGCCGGCCGGCGTTCGCGGAGGCGCACCACAACCGCGGCGTATCGCTGTCGCGCCTCGCGCGCGACGAGGAGGCCGTCGCGGAGTTCGACCGCGCGCTCGCGTTGCGGCCGGGCTACGCCGACGCGCACACCAACCGCGGCAACGCGCTCGGCGCGCTGAAGCGAGACCTCGAGGCGCTTGAAAGCTACTCGCGCGCGCTGGCGATCGATCCGTCGGCGGACTTCCTGTACGGCACGTGGCTGCACGCGAAGATGCGCGTCTGCGACTGGCGGGACGTCGACCACGCCTTCCGCGAGCTCGACGCTCGCATCGCGGCCGGAGCGCGCGCGTCGCCGCCGTTCCCCGTGCTCGCGGTGCCCGCGTCCGCGGCGCGGCAGGCCGACGCCGCGCGCGCCTGGGCGCACGCCCGGTTTCCGGCGCAGCCCGTGCCCGCGTTCACGGCGCCCGCGCACGCCGACGGGCGCATCCGCATCGGCTACTTCTCGGCCAATTTCCACGAGCACGCCATGGGCCGGCTGCTGGTGGAGCTCTTCGAGCGCCACGACCGCTCGCGCTTCGAGCTCTGCGCCTTCTCGTTCGGCCCCGACACGGGCGACGCGCTGCGCTCGCGCATCCGCGCCGCGTTCGACCGCTTCGTCGACGTGCGCGGGCGATCGGACCGCGACGTGGCAGCGCTCGCGCGGTCGTGGGGGATCGACGTCGCCGTCGACCTCATGGGGTACACGCAGGACGGCCGGCCCGGGATCTTCGCCCATCGGGCCGCGCCCGTGCAGGCGTCGTACCTGGGCTACCCGGGGACGTCGGGCGCGGCCTGCATCGACTATCTCGTCGCCGATCGCGTGCTCGTCACGGCGGAGCAGCGCGCGCACGTCACCGAGAGCGTCGTCTTCCTCCCCGGCAGCTACCAGGTGAACGACACCCGGCGCGCGGTGGACGCTCCCGCGTCGGATCGCAGGTCCTCGGGGCTGCCGGAGGACGCGTTCGTGTTCTGCTGCTTCAACAACAATTACAAGATCACTCCGGGCACGCTCGACGCGTGGGCCGCCATCCTTCGCGAGGTGCAAGGCAGCGTGCTGTGGCTCCTGCAGGACAATCCGTGGGCGGCCGCGAACCTGCGCACCGAGGCGTCGCGCCGGGGCATCGATCCCGGCCGCCTCGTGTTCGCGCCGCGCGTGACGCCGCAAGCGCACCTCGCGCGGCACGCGCTCGCGAACCTGTTCCTCGACACGCTGCCCTACAACGCGCACACCACCGCGAGCGACGCGCTGTGGGCGGGCCTGCCGGTCCTCACGTGCCTCGGCGACACGTTCGCGGGGAGGGTCGCGGGCAGCCTGCTGCATGCCGTCGGCCTGCCCGAGCTCGTTCACGAGGACATCGAGGGTTACGTCGCGCATGCGGTCGAGCTCGCGCGCTCGCCGGGGAAGCTCGCGGCGCTGGCGGACAAGCTCGCCTCGGCCCGGGCATCGGCGCCGCTCTTCGACACGCCGCGCTTCGCGCGGCATATCGAAGCCGCTTATCTTGCGATGGTGGAACGCCATCGCGCGGGCTCGGCGCCCGCGGACCTGCACCTCTAGGAGTCGTCGCTGCTCGAGCAAGCGGGCCGCCCGCGCTCCGGGCGGCCGCTTGCCCGCGACTGTCAGTGGACGCCGCCCGAGGCGACGAGCTTCTCGCCGGTGAGCCAGCGCGAGTCGTTCGACGCCAGGAACACCGCCACGTCGGCGATGTCGCCGGGCTGCCCGGTGCG
>JBGAIS010000204.1:0-5846 GCA_044225355.1 Casimicrobiaceae bacterium
GAGGGCGCGATCGACGCACCGGCCGGCGAGGCCCTGGTGGGACCCCGCATCGCGCTGTCCGGCTGGGCGCTCGACGGCGCCGGGATACGCGCGGTCGAGGTGCGCGTCGGCGGCCGCGTGTTTCCCGCGCGCATCGGCATCGCGCGGCCCGACGTCGCGCAGGCGCGCCCCGACATCCCGAACAACGCCACGGGCGGCTTCGAGTTCACCGGCGACTTCTCCGCCTACCCCGTGCCCGCGGGCGTGGACCGGCGCGTGCTGTCGGTGGTCGCGGTGGCCACCGACGGCCGCGAGACCGTGCTCGGCACGCGAAGCCTCGTCGAGCCCGCGGCCCTCGCGCGCTGGTCTTCGTTCGCCTCGCCGCAGGCGAATCCCTTCTTCCTGCTGCCCGCGCTCTCGGGCATCGACCTCAACGGCGCGGCGGAGCTCGACACGATCTATGCGCCCTACCTGTCGACGAGCGTGCGCGCGGGCTTCCGCGTGCCCATCCTGTACCTTCGCATGACGAAGGGCGCGGCCGGCGACTACGTCTTCGACCCCGACTGGGATCCGACGCGCAAGTGCGGCGAGCGCCGCATCGGCGACGACTCGCTGCACGCGGTGCTCGAGCACTCGCGCGCGAAGCACCTGCCCGTGCTCGTCACGCTGAACGGCGGCATCTGGGCGGATGCGTATTGCGACGTGCCGCAGTGGGACGTGAACGACAAGCTCGAGCAGGATCCGCACAACTGCCAGTGGAACGAGAAGAACGAGGTGATGCCCGACAATTACCTCAAGGACCTGCCCGGATCGCAGGAGGCCCCCGAGCTCGCGCGCTCGCTCACGTTCAACGTGTACGCGACCGAGGTGCGCCACTACAAGAAGCGCAACCTCCAGCAGGCGGGTGCGATCCTCGCCGCGTTCGCGCGCGACCATCCCGACCTCTTTGTCGGCGTGAACCTCGACCCCGACACCTACCTCAATCCGTTCTTCGCCGAGAAGCAGTGGTACGACTACAACCCCGGCACGCTGCGCCAGTTCCGCGAGTGGCTCGCCGCGAGCGGGCCCTACGCGGGCCGCCCCGCTCCGGGCATACCGGATCTTCGCGCCTATCGCCGCGCCAAGCCGCTCACGCTGCCCGAGGTCAACGCCATCGCCGGCGCGCACTGGCGAACGTGGAGCGAGGTGGACGCGCCGCGCGCGTTCCCGAGGGGCGGCACGCGGCCCTTCTGGCAGGACCCGTGGGTGCGCGAGTGGGAGCAGTTCCGCCGCCATCTCGTGCACCTGCATTACGACGAGCTCGCGAAGTGGCTGGTGGAGGCGGGCGTCTCGCGCGATCGCATCTGGTCGTCGCAAGGACTCATGGCGCCGGTGGGCGACGCCATGCCGTTCGCCATCGACCTCGACGCGGCGCCGCGCAACTACGATTCCGGCGGCATGTCGCTCGCGGGATCGAAGCCCGCACTCGGCCACCTGGGCGTCATCCTGTACGGGGAGGCCGCGGTCAACGACGTGCGCATGGACAACGGCAAGTCTCTGTTCGCGACGCTCGCCGCCATCGATCCGCAGTGGGCCGTGGTCGAGTACAACACCTCGGACCTGCGCAACCCCGCGGTGCCGCCCACGTACGCGGCCGCGTACCGCGGCCTGCGCGACATGTGGAATTTCGGCGCGCGCTACGTCTCGCCGATGGCGTGGAACGGCAGCAACGGCGCGTTCGTGGGGCAGCCGGGCTACTCGACGTTCACCGCTTGGCGCAACACGCCGCTCGAGGCCGCGGCGCGCGACTTCATGCTCGCTCGCGCCGGCCTGCCGCTCGGCGCGCTCCTGTGGACGTTCGGCTCGCCCCAGCATGCCGACGGCGACGGCTGGACCGCCGACGTGGGCTCGATCGCGCTCGGCCGCGGCGCGCTCGAGCTCGGCCCCGACGCCAACGATCGCATCGCGCTCGTCTCGCCTCGCGGGCTGCCCACGAACGCGCAGCGCGGCGAGGAATTCGTGCTCGGTCTCGACGCGCATGCCGGCGTGCGGCGCGTGCGCGTGCAGGGGCGCGGATCGAGCGACAGCGGATGGGAAACGCTCGCGGACGCCACGGGCACCGGCTTGAGGGAGACGGCGGCGGGCATCGCGGTGAAGCGCAACGCGGGCACGCGCACGATGCCCATCGACCAGCTTCGCATGGAGATCACCTTCGCCGCGAACACGACGAAGCCGCTCGCGCGGATCGCCGTGCTGCAGTGAGGGCTTGCGAGGAAAACCACGGCGCGACGCCGGCCTCGCCGGCCGGCGCGCGACGAGACGTCAGCGCTCGTCGACCTTGTACTCGACGTACGCCTTGTCGCGCACCTGGCGCATGAACTCCGAGAACTGCTCGTCCGACTTGCGCGCGCGAATGGCCTGGCGCGCGACGTCGCGCTTGCGCGCCTGCGTCACGTCCTCGGTGCGGCGCTCCTCGACCAGGATGAGGTGATAGCCGAAGGGCGAGCGCACGGGCGCCGAGAGCTCCTTGATCTTGAGCTTGTTCATCGCCTGCTCGAACTCGGGCACGGTGTCGCCGGGATTGACCCAGCCCAGGTCGCCGCCCTTGGCGGACGACGCGTCCTCGGAATTGAGCTTTGCCTGGTCCTCGAACTTGGCGCCCGTGTCGATGCGATCCTTGATGCGTTCGGCCTTGGACTTGGCCTCGGACTCCGAGACGTTCTCGTTCACGCGAACGAGGATGTGCCGCACGTGCGTCTGCTCGACGACGGTGGGCGCGTTGCGGCCGCGCATGTCGTTGAGCTTCACGATGTGAAAGCCGCCGGGGCTGCGGAGCACGGGGGACACCTGGCCCTTGCTCATGTCCTTCAGCACCGTCACGAACACCGTGGGCAGCCGCGCCGGCGTGCGCCAGCCCAGGTCGCCGCCCGAGATGCCGTCCTGCGCATCGGAGTATTGCGCCGCGACTTCCTTGAAATCCTTGCCGGACTTGATGTCGCTGAGCGCGAGCTCGGCGCGGCGCTTGCGCGCCTCGATCTGGTCGGGCGTGGCCTGCTCGGGCACCGAGACCATGATGTGCGACAGCAGGTATTCGTTCTCGCCGCCGGCCTGCGCCGCGACGGTGGCCAGGTAGTTGTCGACCTCGGCCTCCGACACCTGCACCTTGCTGTCGACCTCGCGCTCGCGCAGCCGCTGGATGGTGACCTCGCGCCGGATGTCCTCGCGATACTTGGGGTACGACACCTTCTCGCGGTCGAGCGCCTGGCGGAGCTGCTCGGGCGTGATCTTGTTCTCCTGCGCGATGCGCAGGATGGTGCGCTCGACCATCTGGTCGTCGACGCGCACGCCGTTGTCCTTCGCGTACTGCAGGAGCGCGCGGTCGATGATGAGGCGCTCGAGCACCTGCGAGTCGAACACGTCGGCCGGCGGCGGGCGCACGTTGTTCGCGCGCATCTGCGTGAGGAGCACGCGCTTCTGCTCGTCGAGCTCGTACTGCGTCAGCGCCTCGTCGTTGACCACCGCGATGACGCGGTCGAGCGGCACCACGGCGTTCGCGGGGCGCGCCGCGGCCTGCGTGGGACGGGCGCCGGGCGCGGGCACCGCGGCGGGCCTCGGCCCGGGCGGGCGCGTCTGCGCCCCGGGCACCTCGATGCCGGGCGACGTGACCTGCGCGAGCGCGGGCAGCGCCGCGAGGCAGAGGGTAGCGATGAAAAGACGGCAACGTGCCATCGGTCGACTCATCAGAATTCCGGCAAGGGATCGTAGCTGCGGTCGCGCTGCTGGATCGCGGGATCGTTCGTGCGCAGGTACCCGGGCACCGTACGCCGCAGAAGCTCGAGCGGGCTCGTGCCGACGCGCGCCAGACCGTTGAGCTCGAGCTGCACGAAAATCGAGTTGGTCCGCGTCTCCGTCGTCGTGATCAGCTGCTGGCCGACCACGCGCAACACCCAGCACCCGCCATTGTACTCCACGCCCGCCACCGCCTCCAGGGTCTGGCGATCCGGGAAGGAGTAGTTCCAGGCACCCACGAACGTCCAGTTGTCCGTCAGCGGCCACTGCGCCGACAGGTACGTCTGCTTGAGCTGCGATTGACCGCCGACCTGGTCGACGAGTTCCCGCGAATAGCGGTAGATGAGGCTCAGCACCTTCCCCGGGGCCGGGTTGTACCGGGTGCCGAGATTGAAGCGCTCGAACTGCGACGAGCCGAAGTCGTACTGCATGAGCCCGATGAGCGACCACGCTTCCGACAGCCGTCCTTCCGCGCCGACGAGGAAGTCGGACGACCCCGCGAGCTGCGGCGTCGTGCCCGGCAGGTTGACCTGCTGGTCCTCGAAGTAGAAGCGCTGCCCGACCGCGAGGCGAAACCGCTCCGCGCCCGTCGATGGATCGAGGATGCGCGACGTCACCGCGATCGCGAGCTGGTTCGTGTCGCCCACGCGATCGCCGCCGATGAAGCGGTTCTCGCTGAAGAGCTGCGTGAAGTTGAAGTCGTCCTGCACCGTGTCGAACACCGGCAGCGAGTTCTGGCTGCGGTACGGGATGTACGTGTACATCGCGCGCGGCTCGAGCGTCTGGACGAAGCTCGTGCCGAAGACGCTCCAGTCGCGCTCGAAGATGAGTCCCGCGTCGAGGCTGCCGATGGGCACGACCACGCTCGGACGCGAGTCGGTGGTACCGGGCGTGGGCTGGTTGAGGTCGTACTCCCACCCGGCCACGGCGGCGCGCGCGTTGACGAACCACGAGGTCCCCTGGCGTATCCAGCGCACGGACGGGAAGAGCGTCGCGCGGTCGCCCGTCGGCGTGAGCGCCGATTGCGAGAAGCGCGCGTACTCGGCCGTGCCGCTCCACGTGAGGCCCATCCAGTCGGTGTCGCTCAGCGCCGCCTTCACTTGCGGCAGCATGTTGTACGGCGGCGTGACGTACGCGGCGGGGTTGGGGTCCTGCAGCGTCTGGAACTCCTGCACGCGCACGAGTCCCGTGAGCGGTCCGTACGCGAGGTTGAGGCCTACCTCCTGCGGCAGCGTCTTCTGCGACGTCACCGACACGCGATCCGCGAAGTCGGCGAGGTACGTCGAGTCGGACACGCGGTTGTAGTTGAGGTAGCCCGAGAGCCACGGCGCGAACTGCTGGTTGTGCTTCCACGCGATCGCCCAGCGCGTGTCGTCCGTGATGCGATCCTCGGGCACGATCTCGCCCAGGATCTCGCCCGCGGCCTGCTCGAAGAGATAGCGGCCCTGCCCGGCGAGGAGCAGCCCGCGGCGCGTCATGATGCGCGGCGTCAGCGTGGCGTCGTAGTTCGGCGCGATGTTGAAGTAGTACGGCGCCGATATCTCGAAGCCGCGGATCTGCGTCGATCCGATGGTCGGCGTGAGGAAGCCCGACTTGCGGTCGTTCGACAGCGGAAACTCGAGCCACGGCGTGTACATCACCGGCGTGCCGAGGAAGTAGACGCTCGCGTCATGCGCAGTGCCGACCTTGCGAAGCTTGTCGACCTCGATCTCGTCGGCGCGCAGGTACCAGTCGTTGTTGGGCGCGACGCAGCTCGTGTATTGCGCCTTGCTCGCCTCGTACAGGCTGGGGCCCGCGAAGCGAATCTCCTTCGCCTCCCCGTGCGACTGGTTCTCCGAGATGAAGAAGCGCGGCTCGTCGAACCATCCGATCTCGCGATCGCGCTGGAACTTGACCTCGGGACCGCTGATCCAGTCGAGTCCCTTGCGCAGCGTCACGTCGCCCTTGGCGTGCACCTCGTCCTTGGTCGCATCGTACGAAAGCCAGTCCGCGAGCACCGTCTCGCGACGGGTGCGAAGCTCCACCTTGCCGGACGCCTCGATCACCTTGTCGGCGTTGCCCTCGAGGCGATCGGCGCGAAGGATCAGCGCGCCGCGCTC
>JBGAIS010000205.1:0-5840 GCA_044225355.1 Casimicrobiaceae bacterium
CCCCACAGGAGCTCCAGGATCGCGAGCGCGACGAGCGCCGCGACGGTCGTTCGAGCGGCAATCAACCGACGGACACGAACTCGTAGAGCTCGAAGCCCGGTCCTTGCTCGACGAGCTTGGTCAGGACGGCAAAGCCCGACTCGTTGCCACGGCGCAGGGAGATGGCGTGCTCGAGGCCGAACGCCCCGGCCGGCACGATGATCTGCGCGGGCGACGCCTCGGGCCCCGAGCCCGCATCCTCGGGGAGCACGACGACGGGCTGCAGCGAGCCCTCCGGAGCATCCTCCGCTGCCGCCGCGGCGGCTTCGGGATTGTCGGAGAGAAGCTCGCAGCCGAACTCGAGCCCGCTCGACTTCAGCGTGTTGCGGAACCACCGGACCATCGCGACCTGAAGGCTGCTGCGTCCCTCGATGCGCAGCGCGACGAGCTCGCCGATGCGCAGCGCCGCCGGCACCGTGTCCACCTGTCGCAGCGCGTACCCGGCTGGCGTGTGATTGATGACCTGGCAGTTGGCCATCGGCGGCAGGCCCGTGGGCGGTCGCGCCACGCCGGCGTGGACGCCGCGGCTGTACTGCCACACCCCCGGAAGGCCCGCGCAGGTGACCACGCGCGCCCGCGACGGCAGGCGGTTGAACTGGCGCGCGGGCGGTATCGCCCATTGGCGAAGCAGCCGCTTCAGGAGCGCGATGTACTGGAGGCGCGAGGACGGATCGCGGCCGATGCCCGCGGGAACGTCACCGCCAGACTCGAGCGAGCGGAGCTGCTCCTGGATCTGGAACGCGAGATCGAACGTGAGGAGGAAGAGCTTGCTGCCGTCGATCGAGCCGCCCTTGTTGGCGGAGAACGGCGGGAAGTCGTGGCCCACGGGCACGATGGCCACCGCCTTCGCCATGCGATGGACCGGGGCGACGTCGGTGAGCTTCGCCCAGTGCGCGTACTCGTGCACGTAGCGCAGCACGATCGGGAGCTGGCCGGGCAGGAAGCCGTACGGATTGGCGAGCGCCAGCAGCAGCGACTGGATGGTGAGGCGGTCGGGCGTGGTCTCCGGCTGGTCGGGGGAGACCGGGACTAGGTGCAGGTTGCGCTCGCGGGCGAACGCGTAGACGAGGTGGGCGTCGTGCCACGTGCGCGGTGGCACCGGCGCGTACGAGAGGTAGCTCGTGACGAGGATGCGCCCCGTGCACTGCAGGCAGCGGTGGATGAGCGCCACCATGAGCCGCTGGCCGCCGAGCGAGATGCGCTTGCCGGCCTCGCTCGCGAGGAGGTGCTTGTACGCCACCGACAGCTCGCTCGACAGCGTCAGCGCGGCCTTCGCGGCCTCGAGCGCGTCGCCGGACAGCGGGTGCGTCGCGCGGGAGAACTGGCTCTCGAGCATCGGCCACAGCGCGTTCGCGGTCTCCCAGTACTTCTCCGCGAGGTCGAGGCGCTTGGAGTCGCTCATAGCAACGCGGTTGGTGGCGGCCAGGGCGTCGCCGATGAGGCGCGCGGCGGCCGCCGAATCCTTCTTCATCACCTCGTCGAGCCACGGCGCGACCTTCGCCAGCCGGATTTCCGGCGGGTGGGTCGGGTGCGGATCGACCGCGGGCAGCGAGAGGGCGAGCGACATCGGGGGGGTCTTCGAGCGGGTCAGGGATTGTATGCGAGGCGCGCCGCGCTCGCTTGGACGCTAGCGCAATCCGTGCCAGGCCCGCTTCAAGCCCCGGCGCGGATGAAATCGACGACCGGATCGACCTGGTCGGGCGTGAGGAGTGCGGGCGCGTGACCCACGCCGGGGAACTCGAGGAGGCGGGCCTTGGGGCCGCGCTCGGTCATGGCCTGCGCCGTGGCCGCGGAGAGAAGGTCGGAGTCAGCGCCGCGCAGCAGCAGCACCGGGCAGCGGATGGCGTCGTACAGGCCCCAGAGCTGCGGCGGGGCGGCACTGCTGCGGAAAGGCACCGCGATGCCCGGGTCGTAGACCAGCGAGTAGCGGCCCTGCGCGTCCTCCTTGACGCTGGTGCGCGTGAGGTGGTCCCACTGCGCGTCGGTGAGCGCACCGAACGGCGCCGAGACGGCGCGGATGTACGCCTCGGCTTCCGCGTACGTCGCGAAGACCGGGGCGAGGCCCACGTAGTCGCGGATGCGCTCGATGGCCGACGGCTCGATGACCGGGCCGGCGTCGTTGATCACGAGCCGCGACACGGGACTTCCGCGCTGGGCGGCCATCACGAGCCCCAGGAGCGCGCCCATCGAGGTGCCGACCCAGCTCACGGAGGAGGCGCCGCTCCTCGCGATCAGCGCCGTCAGCGTGGTGAGGTACGTCGGGAACACGTAGTCGGCGGGGTCCGCGAGCCACTCGCTCGATCCGCGCCCGGGCATGTCGACCGACAGCACGCGATGGGTGGACGCGAGCGCCTCGCCCAGCACGTCGAAGTCGCGGCCGTTGCGCGACAGCCCGTGCACGCAGACGACGACCCGGTCGTTCGCGGGATCGCCCCACTCGTAGTACGTGACGCGATGGAAGCCGTGCGGGGAGAGGCTCGAAAGCGACGCGGTGCGCGGGGACGTTCGGGTGAGCATGCGCGCGATTGTGCCATGTGCGACACTTCGCCCCCGCGCATCCTTTGCCTGTCGCCCATGACCGCCCGATACCCCCTCCTGCTCTGCCTCACGCTCGCGGCTTGCGCGCCCGAGGCCATGAACAACCGCGCCGCCACCGGCTTCGACGGCTTCGTGAACCAGGTATCGAAGGCGTGCGCGCCGCTCGCGTTCGGCCGCTACGAGCTCTCCAATCCCCTCATGGGCGGGGCGGGCGGCAATTCGTACGACTACTGGCTCGACCAGACGTCGCGCCTGTACTCCGGCAGCATCGGCGTCGCGCAGTACCGCGAGAGCCTCAACGCCTTCTTCGGCGCGGGCAACGACGGCACCATCAACTGCATCGTCGGCAACCTGCCTCAGCGATAGCCGCCCGCGTCACCCCACGGGCCGGCGCGGGCGCTGCCTGGCGGCGACGGACTTCACGACCGTCGCGAGCGGCGGCGCCGCGGCGAATGCATCGCGATGCGGCGCGATGGCCTCGCGAAGCAGCGCGCGCACCGGCGCCGATGCGAGCTTCTCGAAGGGCGCGAGGCGCACGCCGCGAATGCGAGCGCCGTCGCCTTCGAGGAGGCCCGCCGGATCCTCGAGCGACGCGCCTTCCGCGAAGAACAGCGTGACCCACCGCGGGTAGCCCGCCACCGACACGACCGCGCCCGATGCGCGAGGCGTGGCGCTGATCGCGAAGACCAGCGCGTTGTAGTTGTCGTAGACGAGCTCGTAGCCGCGCGGCGCGAGATCGCGCAGGGCCTTGCGCGCGGCGCGCAGCTCTGCCTCGACGCCGGGCGAGAACCTCGCGAGGAAGGCGTCGATCTCGTGCCCGGGGGCCGCGCTCATCCGAACTTGGCCGGCAGGAGCGGCGCCTCGTGCGTGGCGCCCGACAGGAACGTGCGCACCTCGTCGCGGCGCGCCATGGTGTCGTCGTAGCCCAGCGCGAGCAGCGCGCGGCAATACGCGCGGTCGAAGAGAAGGTACGACGTGAGGTTGGCGCCGGTGCCTTGGGTGCTGCCGAGCGCGCGCAGGAGCGTGCGCACCCCGCCCGGCAGGCGATCCGCGTACGCGAGCGCGATGGCGCCCAGGTCGCGCGACGGCGCGAGGACCAGCGCGTCGACGTGGGCGAGCCCTTCGCTTGACACGCCGCCCGGGCCCAGCAACCGGTTCACCTGCGTCAAACGCTCTATGTCGGCGGCGATGTAGTCGAGGAAGATCGTCGACAGCGCGTGCCCCGCCGCCTGCGCGAACGAAGGATAGGGCGGGTCGGCCTCGCTGACCGGCGCGCGCTGCCCGTTGAACTGGCCCACGGCGAGCACGAGAAGCCTGCGCGCGCCCAGGTTGATGGGGGCGGACAGGGGGGCCAGCTGGCGCACGGAGCCGTCCATGTACCAATCGTGCTCCACGCGGCGCGCCGGGAACAGGAACGGGATGGCGGACGACGCGAGCAGGTGTGCCGCCGTGAGCGTCGCCCGCTCGCCTTGCCGCCGGGTGCGCTTCCAGGCGCGAAGGTCCGCGGCGCCGTCGAAGAAGGTCACGGCGTGGCCGGTCGTATAGCTCGTCGCGTTGATCGACAAGGCGCGCAGGTGCCCGGCACCCACGTGCGCCGCGACGCGGCCGAAGTCGAACTGGCGCGCGACGAGGTGAGCGAGCGGCGCGTTGTCGAGGAGCGCCGCCACGCCGGATGGCGGTCGCGTGCCGGTGAGCACCGAGGCCAGGAACTGCGCGCTGTGGCGCGAGAGCGACGCGAAGTCCGCGTGATAGATGTCGCTCGCCTCGACGTGGCGCCACCAGCGCGCGAGACGCGCCACGCCTCGGCGGAAGTCGTCGGCGTGCGTGGCGAGCGCAACGGCGTTGATGGCGCCCGCCGAGGTGCCGCACACGATGGGGAAGGGCAGCGGCCCGCGCCGGCCCGCAAGCTTCGCAACGGCCCGCAGCGCCCCCACCTGGTAAGCCGCGCGCGCCCCGCCGCCGCCCAGGACGATGGCCGCGGTCAAGGCGACGCTCGAAGCGTCCGGTCGAGGATCATGAGCATCGCGGCGGTCGCGCCCCAGATGAAGCGCTCGCCGTAGGGGATGGCCCAGAAGTCGCGCCTGCGCTCGCCCTGCATGCGGAAGTGCCGCTGCTGGTTGGCGGGGTCGAGCAGGAACGCGAGCGGGACCTCGAACACGTCGGCCACCTCGACGGGGTCGGGCGTCAGCACGAACGGCGGCTCGACCCAGCCCACGATGGGCGTCACGCGAAACCCGGTGACGGTGTCGTACGTCTCGAGCTGGCCGAGGACGGCGACGCGATCGCTCGCAAGGCCCACTTCCTCCGTCGCCTCACGCAGCGCCGCCGCGGCCACGGAGGCGTCCCCGGGCTCGACCCGGCCGCCGGGGACCGAGATCTGGCCGGGATGGTCGGGGAGGTCCGCGCTGCGCTGGGTGAGGAGCATCGTCAGGCCCTCCTCGCGGTTGACGAGCGGCACCAGCACCGCGGCGGGACGGGCCATGCCCTCGCGGCCGGGCAGCCGGAAGCCGTCGCTCATGCCGCGTGCGTTGTCGGGCGCGGGCCGCGCGAGCTGGGCGGCGATCCAGGCCTTCTGGTCGGGCGGCGGAAGGGTGAACAGCGGGAGCGGCATCGATTCGCGTCGATTGTAGCGCGGGGTGCTACCCTTGCCCGTGGGCGCGATTCCGTGGCGCGCGGACGCGCGACTTCACGCGAAAATGAAGCCTCCCTCGCGTCCCGCCGAACTTCGCGTGACGGTTTCGATCCAATCCCTCCATGCGACCTTTCCTTCCCTCGTTCCTTCCCGTTTCCTCCGCCCTCGGCCTGGCGCTTGCCCTGGCCCTTTCCGCCCCAGCGTCCCATGCGCAGCAGCAGCTCGCCGCCTTCGCCAACCATCCCCTGGTGGGTACCTGGCGCCTGGTCGTGCCGGGCGGCAACTGCGTCGAGACCTACCGCTTCCGCGCCGACGGCACGTCCGTGGTCACGAGCGGCGAGGAGGTCGCCGAGAGCGAGTACAGCATCGCCCTCAAGCCCACCCGCGACGGCTACTACGAGTGGGTCGACACCATCGTCAAGGACAACGGCAAGAAGGACTGCGGCGGCCAGGTCACGGACGTCGGCCGCAAGACGGTCAACTACATCCGCTTCGACAGCGCCGCGCAGCGACTCATCGTCTGCCGGGCGGAGAGCCTCAACGCGTGCATCGGGCCGCTGCAGCGGGTGGGCGGCCAGGATATCTAGGAACGTCCGCAAAGGGCGTGCGCGGGGAGGGCGCATGACGTGAC
>JBGAIS010000206.1:0-5877 GCA_044225355.1 Casimicrobiaceae bacterium
ACTTCACGCCCGAGTGGGCGTCGCGCATCACGGGCATTCCCGTCGCGACCATCCGGCGCCTCGCGCACGAGATGGGCGTCACGGCGCGCGACCAGAAGATCGAGCTGCCCATCCCGTGGACCGACTCGTGGGGCGTCGAGCACGCGACCGTCACCGGCAACCCGGTGGCGTTCCACGCGATGCGCGGCCTCGCGGCGCACTCGAACGGCTTCCAGACGATTCGCGCGCTGTCGATCCTGATGTCGCTCCTCGGCACCATCGACCGCCCCGGCGGCTTCCGCCACAAGTCGCCGTTCCCGCGCGCGATCCCGCCCTCGGCGAAGCCGCCCAACTCGCCGTCGGCCGTGCAGCCGGGCAAGCCGCTCGGCGGTCTTCCGCTCGGTTGGCCCGCCTCGCCGGACGACCTGTTCATCCACGACGACGGCTCGCCGGTGCGCCTCGACAAGGGCTTCTCGTGGGAGTACCCGCTGTCGGTGCACGGGCTCATGCACAGCGTGATCACCAACGCGTGGCGCGGCGACCCGTACCGCATCGATACGCTGATGATCTTCATGGCCAACATGGCGTGGAACTCGACGATGAACACCGTCGAGGTGCGCAAGATGCTGAACGACCGCGACGAGAGCGGCGAGTACAAGATCCCGTTCCTCATCGTGTGCGACGCGTTCCAGTCCGAGACCGTCGCGTTCGCCGACCTCGTGCTTCCCGACACGACGTATCTCGAGCGCCACGACGTGATGTCGATGCTCGACCGCCCCATCTCGGAGTTCGACGGACCGGTCGACTCCGTGCGCATTCCCGTGCTGCCGCCGACGGGCCAGTGCAGGCCGTTCCAGGAGGTGATCGTCGACCTGGGCTCGCGCCTCAAGCTCCCCGCCTTCGTCAACGCCGACGGCTCCCGCAAGTTCAAGGATTACCCGGACTTCATCGTGCGTTGGGAGACGGAGCCCGGCTCCGGCATCGGGTTCCTCTCCGGCTGGCGAGGCGAGAAAGGCGACGAGTTCCTGAAGGGCGCGCCCAATCCCGCCCAATGGGAGAAGTACGCCGCGAACAACTGTGTCTTCCATTACCGGCTGCCGGCTTCGTACCAATACATGCGCAACTGGAACAAGGGCTATATGGACTGGGCCCAGCGCGTGCGCATGCGCCGCTTCAACGAGCCGATCATCATCCAGCTCTACTCCGAGGTGCTGCAGACGTTCAGGCTGGCGGCGCAGGGCAGGCGTCCCGGCCGCCAGCCGCCCGACCACCTGCGCGAGCGCATCGCGCGCTACGCCGATCCTCTTCCGTTCTGGTATCCGCCCCTCGAGCTCGAGTCCACGGACCTGTCGCGCTATCCGCTGGCGGCCGTCACCCAGCGGCCAATGGCGATGTACCACGCGTGGGACTCGCAGAACGCGTGGCTGCGCCAGATCCACACGCACAACTACCTCTTCGTGAATCCGCGCACCGCGCGCGAGGGCGGCATCGAGGACGGCGCGTGGATCGACGTCGAGTCGCAGTGGGGCAGCGTGCGCTGCATGGCGCGCTACTCCGAGGCCGTGGAGCCATCGACGGTGTGGACGTGGAACGCGATCGGCAAGGCGCCCGGCGCATGGCGCCTCGCGCCCGACGCCAACGAGGCCGAGCGAGGCTTTCTCCTCAATCCGCTCATCAGCGAGGAGCTGCCGGGCGGGCTCGCCAACGCCGATCCCCTCACGGGCCAGGCGGGGTGGTACGACGTGCGCGTGCGCATCTCGCCCGCGCCGCAGGACGGCAAGGTGCCGCTGCCGACGATGCCGCGCGCGCCCGGAACGAAGAGCACGCCCGACGTGCTCGCCTATCGCGCGGGAGAGCGGCGATGACGCAGCTTGCACTGGTGATCGATCTCAACGTCTGCGTGGGCTGCCACGCGTGCGTGACAAGCTGCAAGGAGTGGAACACCTCCGGCCCCGCGGGCGTCATGACCGACGAGCGCCCCTACGGCCACGATCCCTCCGGCACCTTCTTCAATCGCGTGCAGACGTTCGAGGTGGGCGAGTACCCGTCGACGCAGACGGTGCACTTCCCCAAGTCGTGCCTCCACTGCGAGGACCCGCCTTGCGTGCCGGTGTGCCCCACGGGCGCGTCGTACAAGCGCGAGGAGGACGGCATCGTCCTCGTCGATTACGACAAGTGCATCGGCTGCAAGTACTGCGCTTGGGCCTGTCCTTACGGCGCGCGCGAGCTCGACGGCGGCGAGAAGGTGATGAAGAAGTGCACGCTGTGCGTCGATCGCATCTACGACACCGCGCTGCCCGAGGCCGATCGCAAGCCCGCGTGCGTGATGGCGTGCCCCACCAGCGCGCGCCTCTTCGGCGACGTGCACGATCCGGAGTCGACGGTGTCGGTGGCCATCCGCGAGCAAGGCGGCTACGCCCTCATGCCCGAGTGGGGCACGCGTCCCGCCAATCACTACCTGCCGCGTCGCAAGACGGAGATTCGCGTGACGCCGGACCAGCTCACTCGCGCCGACAATCCGTTGAAGGTCGACGGCAAGTTGCCGAAGCCTTCGATCGAATCGCCGTCGCTCGACGACTCGGCGTCGTGGTAGCCGCGCCATGCATCCTGCTTTCTCCGTCATCTTCCTGACGACGCTCATCGGCGCCGGGCAGGGCCTGTTCCTCGCGCTCTTCGCGACGGACCTGGCCATCGAGGGCGTGCCCCCGACGTTCTACGTCCAGGGCACGATCATCGCCGTGGCCTTCGCGGGGCTCGGCCTCGTCGCGTCGTTCTTCCACCTGGGACGGCCCGAGCGCGCGTGGCGCGCCGCGGCCAAGTGGCGCACGTCGTGGCTCTCGCGCGAGGTGATCGTGCTGCCGGCGTTCCTGGGGCTCGTCGTGCTCTACGGCGGCGCGCACTGGCTCGGCCGGCCCACGCTTGCCATCGGGACGATCGCGTTCGTCACCTGCATCGCGCTCTTCGTCTGCACGGGCATGATCTACGCGTGCATAGTTCTGCAGGAGTGGGCGAGCCCGCTCACCATCGTGAACTTCATGCTGCTGGGATTCAATGCTGCTCGCGTCGGCGTTCGCGTGGTCGGCGCCGCCGCTGGCCGCGCCCTACGGCGTCGTCGCCATCGCGCTGACGCTCATGGGCTTCGCCACGCGCGTGGCCTCGCTCGTGCGCAACGCGCGGCTGCGCCCCAAGTCGACGCCGCAAAGCGCCATCGGCGTCAAGCATCCGCGCATCCAGCAGAAGGCGCAGGGGTTCATGGGCGGATCGTTCAACACGCGCGAGTTCTTCCACGGCGCCTCGCCCGCGAAGCTCCTCGCGATCCGGCGCGGCTTCCTGGTGGGCGCGTTCGCGATGCCGCTCGTGCTGCTGGGCGCGGGCGTCGCGACCGGCGCCGCCCTCTGCTACGTGCTCGCGTTCGTCGTGCAGTACGCGGGGCTCGTCGCGGAGCGCTGGTACTTCTTCGCGCAGGCGAACCATCCGCAAAACCTTTACTATCAGGCCATCTCGTGACGCGGCGGCGCGATGCGCCGCCAGGAGCCTGACCCAGGATGCGGACGATTCGATCGCTTTGCGCGCTGCTCGCCATCGCCGCGCTCGCATCGTGCGGTACCACCGCCACCACGGTGGTCTCGCGCCAGCGCCTCGATAGGGACCTCGCGGGCAAGCTCGCGTTCGAAAGCGTCGAAGTCACGTCCTCGGTGCGCCGCTTCACGCAGGTCGACCTCGACCAGCTGAAGGATGCCGTGCGCGAGCGGATGCCGCCGCCGCGCGACGGCGGCATGCCGGTGACGGTGCGGCTCGTCGTGAATGACTACGGCCCCGGCGCGAGCAAGCTGGTGGTGGCGGTGAACGTCGTCGACGCCGCGGGCAAGACCTACGCGCGGTTCGATGTCTACCGAACCGCGAGCGCGGTGCTCGGCACCGTGTTCGACCAGCGCACGTCGGTCATCAACGCGGTCGCCGACGGCATCGGGCAGTCGCTCATGACCCTTCCCGTCGCGCCCGCGCAGCCCACCAACACGCGCGACTACGGCGGCTAGGCCGCAAGCTTCGGCCGCGGGCCGAGGCCCGGGCGCGTGGCGAGCGGAGTTGAACGACCGCTCAACGTCGTCAATTGACAATACAAGCCATGCGGGGCACGATAGTTGTCCTACATCGATTTGCCCATTGATGACCACGCAATCACAACCTGTCGCGGTGCTCGTGACCGACGACAACCGCGACATCGTCGACTCGCTCGCCACGTTCCTCGAGCTCTCGGGATACAAGGCCGTGTCGGCGTATTCCGCGCGCGATGCGCTCGACGCGCTCGACGGCGACGTCCCCATTAGCGCCGTCATCTCCGACGTGCGCATGCCCGGGCTCGACGGCTTCGATTTCCTGCGCGTCGTGCGCCATCGCTTCCCGTCGATGCTCGTCATCCTCGTGACGGGCCACGACATCACCGACGACGACGTCGTGCCGAAGGGTGCCACCATCCTGCGCAAGCCCGTCGACCTCGACCAGCTCCTGAAGCTCTTGCCGAAATAGCGCCGTCAGCGGCCGGTCATGTCCACCGGCTGCGTGTTCACGAGGCATATCCAGCACGCGCCTTCGGCCGCGGCGTTCACGAGCGTCGAGTACGTGTTGAGGTGGGGCGCCGTCCTGTCGGCCTGGACGTAGATCGCGGCGTCCGCCACGTTGCGAATGAGGCGCTGCACGTGCAACGGGACGTCGGCGAGCACGCTCAAGTTCGTCCAGTTGAGGTCGTTGCTGAAGACGCGGATGTCGCTGCTGCTCGTGATCCACGGCGCCTCCAGGAACACGCCCTGGAACGAGACGCCCGACGTGGTCCAGCCCTGGTTGAGGGTGACGCCGGCCAGGTCCATGCCCTCGCCCGCGCGGAGCGCGATGCCCCCGGGAAAGGCGAAGTCGCGCGTGCCCTCCGGCCCGCCGTCGGAGAGCTTGAGCTGGCCCGTCGCCTGCAGCAGGAGGCTGCCGCCGCCGTACGCGGGATCGGGGACACCCGGGTCGCGGGTGCCGCCCGGCGGAACGACCGCGTTGTTCGCCGGCCAGTCGTAGGGCTGCGGCCACGCCGAGGGCATCCACACGCTCGCGTGGCCCTGCACGCGCAGGTTGACGACCTGCGGCGCGGCGCCGTAGAGGTTGAGCGTCAGGTACACCTTGGGGAGGGGATCGCCGGTCCCCGGCGCGAGCGCGAGGCCGTTATCGAGGAAGTGCGATCCGTTGACCGGGTTGTTCGCGTTGCCGAACGTGTGGATGACGATCGCGTCGCCCTTGAACGTCCCGCTCCCCGTGATGCGCGACGCGAGGAGCTCGAGCTTGCGTCCGCCGTGGATGCCCCCTGCGTTCACGATCGGCGCGCCGGTCGTCCACGTCGCGCCGAGCGTGTCGACGGCAACCTCGTCGCCCGCGATCGTCCCGGTGGGATAGAGCGTGACCCCCGTCGCGCTCTCGAGGCGCAGCGGCGGCGCGCCCACCGTGAAGCCCTGCGCGACGAGCGCGCCCGCGAGGATCGGCGTCATGGCTCCCTGGTGACGCACGAGCACCGCCTGGTCGGGCGCGCCGGCGCGGAACGTGATCGAGGTCCCAGGCCCCAGGTTGAGCGCGGGGAAGTCGACCTCGAAGACGCCGGGCCCGGCCACCGGGCCGAGCTGGATCACGGCCGAGCCGAAGAACGTGCCGAGCGTGTTGCCGGAGAGCGTGGTGCCCTGGACCGTGACGGCACCGAACGGATTGGCGGCGATGGTCGCGCCGGACGGGGTCACGGTGAGCACGTACTGGACGACCTGGCCGCTCGACGCCGCGTTGGCGCCGGCGCCCGGGTAGCTCGCGGTGATCGTGTGCGCCGCGGGCGCGAGCCCGCTGACGGCGCACGCCGCCTGGCGCTGCGTGCCCGAG
>JBGAIS010000207.1:0-5751 GCA_044225355.1 Casimicrobiaceae bacterium
CGGCCTCGACAACGACGTCTATTTCCAGATCGGCCTCCTCGTGCTGATCGGCCTCGGCGCCAAGAACGCGGTGCTGCGCGTGTCCGCGGCCATCGACTTCCGGCACCAGGGCAAGTCGATCATGGAAGCCACGAACCTCGCGGGCGAGCAGCGACTGCGCCCCATCATCATGACGTCGCTCGCGTTCGCGATCGGCGTGCTGCCGCTCGCGCTTGCGGTAGGCGCGGGCGCCAACGCGCGCCACTCGATCGGCACCGGCATCATCGGCGGGATGCTCGGCGAGACGACGCTCGCGATGCTCTACGTTCCCCTGCTCTTCTACCTCTTCGACAAGCTGAAGGAAGGCAAGGAGGAGAAGGCCTCGGGCGAGGGCGAGCCGCCGCACGAGCCTCCGCCGGTCGCGGAGGCGTCGCCCAAGCCGCACGGCGGAGACGACTGATGAAGCGCACGCTGATCGCAGCGTCGGTGTGCGCGCTCGCGGGCTGCATGGTCGGCCCCGACTACACGCGTCCCGCCGTCGACACGCCGAAGTCCTTCATCTACGAGACGAAGGACGCCGCGGATACCGCGAACACCCCCTGGTGGAAGCAGTTCAACGACCCGGCGCTCGACGGCTACATCGCCGAGGCGCTCGCGAACAACCAGAACGTCAAGGTCGCAGCGGCCAACGTCGAGGCCGCGGCGGGCATACTCACGCAGACACGCTCCGCGCTCTTCCCGCAGCTCGGCTACGACGGTACCGGCGGCCGCTCGCGCACCACCGAGGCCGGCGCCACGCCGGAGCTCGCGCGCCTCATCCCCAACCCGCAGACGTCCTACGCGGCGCTCCTGCAGGCGAGCTGGGAGCTCGACCTGTGGGGCCGCGTGCGGCGGCTCTCTGAAGCCTCGCGCGCCAACCTCTTGGCCACCGACGAAGCGCGGCGGGGCGTCGTGCTGTCGCTCGTGGCGTCGGTGGCGAGCAACTACCTCACGCTCCGCGGCCTGGATGAGCAGCTCGCCGTCGCGAAGCGCACGCTCGGCGCGTACGGCGAGTCGGTGCGCCTGTACGAGCTGCAGATGAAGTACGGCCAGGTGTCGCAGATGCAGGTGTCGCAGGTCCAGTCGCAGTACGAGACCGCCGCGGTGCAGATCCCGGCCATCGAGTCGCAGATCGCGCAGACGGAGAACGCGCTGTGCGTGCTCCTGGGCCGCAACCCCGGCCCCATCGCGCGCGGCAAGACCATCTACGAGCTCGTGCTGCCGAAGGTGCCGACGGGCCTGCCGTCCGAGCTCCTCACGCGCCGCCCCGATCTCCTGCAGGCCGAGGAGCAGCTCATCTCGGCCAACGCACAGATCGGCGCGGCGCGAGCGCTGTACTTCCCCACCATCTCGCTCACCGGTGCGGCGGGCACGTCGAGCGCGGCGCTCAACAACCTGTTCACGGGTCCCGCGCGCGTGTGGAGCTACGCGGGCCAGCTCGTCGGCCCCATCTTCACGTTCGGCGCGGTGAGCGGCCAGGTCGCGCAGGCCGAGGGCTCGCAGCAGGCCGCGCTGTACAACTATCGCTATTCCATCCAGAGCGCGTTCGCCGACGTCGAGAACTCGCTCGTCGCGAGCACGAAGCTCGTGCAGCAGCAGGCAGCGCAGGAGCGGCTCGTCGCCGCGCTGCAAAGCTACGCGCGCCTCGCGAAGATGCAGTTCGACGGCGGCTACACGTCCTACACGACGGTGCTGCAGGCCGAGCAGTCGCTGTTCCCCGCCGAGTTGCAGCTCGCCTCGCTGCGCGCGTCGGTGTTCAGCTCCAGCGTCGGCATCTACAAGGCGATGGGCGGCGGCTGGGTGGTCGAGGCCGACAAGCTCACCGGCGACGCGGCGCCTCCGCCCGCCGAGCGCAGCACGGGAATGCCGCCGCTCTTCTGATCAAGGGATTAGAATCGCGATCACGACCCCGTACGGAGGAGACCGTCATGGCCCGATTCGTCGTTGCACTCGCCGCTTCCGCGCTCGCGACCCTCGCGCTCGCCCAGCCCGCCGCGACCATGCAGGACAAGCAGAAAGAGGTTGAGTCCGTGACCGCCGACAAGGGCTACACGCAGCGCGCCGGCGAGCAGGCCGCGAAAGCCAAGAATTCGACCGACGCCAAGGCCAAGGAAGAAGCCCGGAAGAAGCGCATGGCCGAGAGCCGCGCCAACGTCGAGGCCACAACCGCCGACAAGGGCTACACGCAACGCGCCGGCGAGCAGGCCGCGAAGGCCAAGGGCAGCGGGATGTCCCCGGAAGCCCGGGCCAAGCGGCAGGCCGCGAGCAAGGCGAACGTCGAGGCCACGACCGCCGACAAGGGGTACACACAGCGCGCCGGCGACGCCGCCGCGAAGGCCGCCGCGGACGCTAAGAAGTAGCGTCCAGCGGGACCGGCCGCCGGGCATTTCCCGGCGGTCAGCGACCCATGCGCCGATCGTAGCTGGACGACACGCGGTTGATGAGCCCTGGGTCGGCGGCCGTATCTCCCGACTGGTCGAAGCGCACCTGGATGCCGCCGCGGGCGCCGCGAATGACGCCCGTGCCGCCGTCCTGCGCGACGATCGTGACGCCCTGGTCCACCATCGCGCCCGCCGCGGCGCTCCACGAACGGTCGAAGCGCTGTTGCGGCGAGGGACCGACGCTCACCGGCTCGTAGACGACGCAGCCGCCGAGCGAGACCAGCACGGCGAGGACGGACAGGCGCAGCAGCCGGGTCATGTCGATTCGTGCCTCACGCGATCAGCAGGATCATGACGGTGCCCCAGGACGTGAGGAGGATGTGGCCGATGGCCACGGTCCCCGAGTAGCCCAGGACGGCGACGGAGCTTCCGGAGCGCTCCTGCACCGCCGCCAGCGCCGCGGTCATCGTCTGCGCGCCGGCGAGTCCGCCCAGCAAGAGTACCGGGTTGAGCTTCAGCACGTAGCGCCCGAAGTACAGGCCCACGACGAGCGGCATGAGCGTCACCACCATGCCCCCGAAGAACAGTCCCACGCCCGCCTCGCGCAGCGCGCTCACGAAGTGGGGCCCCGCCCCCAATCCGATCATCCCCACGAATCCCGCGAGCCCAAGCGCGATCATGAACGCGACCGCGCCGGAGGGGATGCGTCCGAACGTCGGGCGCACCGAGTGCAGGTATCCGACCGCGAGCCCCGCCAACAGCGTGCCGACGCTCGTGCCCATCGCGATGCGCATGCCGGCGAGCGGGACCACGATCAGCGCGCCCACCACGGCGCCGGTGACGATGCCGAGGCCGAGCGCCACGAAGTCGGTCGCGTCCGTGGGCGAGACGATCTCGCCGATCGCCTCCGCGGCGCGCGACACCGCGGCCACGCGGCCCGAGAGGAAGACGACGTCGCCGCGCTCGATGGTCGTGCCCGGCGCGACGGGAAGGTCCTGGCCCCCTCGCCTGATGCTGCGCAGGAAGACGCCGCGCAAGGGCGTGTCGGACCGCGCGATATCGGCGATCGTCTTGCCCGCGATGGCGCTGCTCGTCACGAACACGCCGCACGCGGTGACGGGAACGTCGAGCGCCTCGCGGTCGTCGACTTCCGTGGCCGCGCTGCGGCCGATCACCTCCGTGAGCACGTCCCGGCGGCCGGAGACCACCAGCACGTCGCCGGCCTGCACGACCATCGAAGGCTCGGCCTCGATGATGCGGCCGTCGCGGCGGAGGCGCTCGATGAAGACGCGCGAGTCCGGCAGCATCCGCTCGATCGCCGCGATCGTGCTGCCGACCACTCGACCTCCAGCCTCGACCCGATAGGCGCGAAGCTCGAACGGACGCCAGGCCGACGCGGTGTCGCCGCCCGAGCGCTCGAGCCCCAGCGAGCGCTCGACGTCCTCCGCCTCGCGCCGAAGGTCCACGCCCAGGAGGCGCGGCGCGACCACGCTGCAGAACACGATGACGCCCAGCGCGCCGAAGACGTAGCACACGGCGTCGGCGACCGCGACGTGGCCTACGAGCCGCGCTCGCACCTCCTCGGGCAGCGGCAACGCGTTGATCGCCTCGGTGGCCGTGCCGATGGCAGGCGACTCCGTAAGCGCGCCGGACATCATGCCGGCGGCAAGGCCGGGATCGAGCCCGAGGAATCGTGCCACGCCGTACGCGGTGGCGAGGCCCGTCACCGACATGACGGCGGCAAGCGCTGCCCAGCGCAGGCCGCTGCCTTTCATCGCCTTGAAGAACTGCGGGCCGACCGAGTACCCGATCGCGAACAGGAACAGCAGGAAGAGCACCGACTTGGCCGTCGACGACACCGGCACCGGGAAGAGATAGCCGACGCCCAGGCCCACCAGGAGCGATCCCGTGACGGGTCCGAGCCCGAAGCCCTTGAGCTTGAAGCTTCCGATCCAGTAGCCGAGCCCGACGACGAGAAACACCGCGATCTCGGGGTACTTGGCCAGCGTCGCAGCGATCCAGGTCATGGCGGTGGAAGGATGGGTCGGGGCTCATGCAGGAGCGCCACCGCGGAACGTGCGGACCGCCTGTGAGGCGAGCCGATCGCTCCGCGGTGATCCTGCGCGGCCTCCAGCGCTCGTCAGCGCTTGGTCTTCGCGGCCTTCTTCGCCGCCGCGGCCTTCGGCGCCTTCGCGGCCTTCGCCTTGGAGGCCTTGGGCGCCGGAAGGGCCTTCTTCGACGTGCCGCCTGCCGCCTTCGACGCCTCGTACGCCTGGCGGTAGCCGCGCGCGATCGCGCGCACCGCGCGTCCGATGTCGTCGTAGACGTAATCGTCGAGGTTCGCGAACGAGACGCGCACCGACCAGTCCGGCGCGGCGAAGCCGCTGCCGTTCAGGAGCACGATGCCGTGGTCCTCGGCGAGCCGGAACACGATGTCGAGCGGATGCACGTTCTCCTTCATCCACGCGACGATATCCTCGCCCAGGTACTTCCGCGCCCAGAACTCGAAGTCGATGAGGCCGTAGTAGTAGTCGTAGTGGTCGTTGGAGCCGACCTCGACGCCCAGGCCCTCGACAGTCGCGTGGAAGCGCTTCTTGACGATGCCGAGGCACGCCTTCTGGTAGTCCTTCTTCTCGTCCATCAGCTCGTAGAGCGAGAAGAGCGCCATCATCACCTGCTGCGGCAGCGACAGGCCCGCGGTGTGGTTCAAGGCGACGTCGCGGCTGTCGGCCACGATGCGGTCGATGAACGCGAGCTTGCGCGGCTCGAGCGTGAGGCCGCCGTAACGCTTGTCGAGGAGCTTCTTGATCGACTCCGGGTGCTTCGCGATCATCTCGTCGAGGATGTTGTCCTCGTGGAGCGCGACGGTGCCCAAGCGCCATCCCGTGCAGCCGAAGTACTTGCTGTACGAGTACACGCCGATGGTGTTCTTCGGGAACGCGCCCATGAGCGAGCGGAAGCCGGGGACGAACGTGCCGTACACGTCGTCGGTGAGGAGGATGAGGTCGGGGCGCTTCTTCAGCACCTCGCCGATCTTGCCGATCGTGCGCTCGTCCAGCGCCACCGCGAACGGGTTGCCGGGGTTGACGATGAAGAACGCCTTGATCTTCGGGTCGAGGAGCTTCGCGATCTCCTCGTCGGGATACTGGAACTTCGCCTCCTGCTTCGCGTGGATCTCGACGAACTTGAGGTCGTAGTCCTCGAGGTGCGCCATCTCGATGTACGGCGTGAAGATGGGCACGCCCAGCGCGATCGTGTCGCCGGGATTGAGGATGCGGTTGCTCTTGAGCGACTTGAAGATGTAGCACATCGCGGCGGTGCCGCCCTCGACCGCATAGAGCTTGAACGTGCC
>JBGAIS010000208.1:0-6123 GCA_044225355.1 Casimicrobiaceae bacterium
TTGCCTCGACGCGTCACCTTGGTCTTGAGTGCCCAATCCGTCGAGCCCAGCGTCGTCTGCTTCATAGCCTTGGTCCCCGCGTCAGCGCCCATTCGCCGAATGATCGCTCAGACTCGCGGGGTTTCGCAGAGTTTCCCTAGCGGTCGGCGCGGTCGGAAATTAAGTCGACTCCGACCCTACTTAATCAGTCGACCTTGATCCCGGCGGACTTGATGAGAGGACCGAACCGGTCGTAGTCCTTCTTGATCTCCGCCTGGAACGCCTCGGGGGGACCGGGCGCGACGCGCACGCCGAGGGCGAACATCTTGTCCTTCATCTCCTGGGTCTCGAGCGAGGCGTTGAGCTCGGCGTTGAGGCGATCGACGATCGCGCGCGGGATCTTCGCGGGCCCGATGAGCCCGATCCACGACATGACGACGACGTCGGGCACGCCGCTCTCCACGACCGTCGGCACATCCGGCATCGACGGCCAGCGCTCGGGGCTCGACACCACGATGGCGCGGAGCTTCCCCGACTTCACGAGCGACGTGCCGCCCGCGACCGACGCCATGCCGATCGGGATGTGCCCCGCCATCGCGTCCGCCATCGCCGGTCCGCCGCCCTTATACGGCACGTGGACGAAATTGGCGCCGGTCTTCTGCTGGATAAGCGTCGCGATGAGATGCTCGTTGCTGCCGTTGCCGGACGTTCCGTAGTCGAGGCCCTTGGGGGATTTCTTCGACAGCGCGATCAATTCCTGCAGGTTCTTCGCGTCGACGTTGGGGTTGACCGTCATGAGGAACGGATACTCGCCGATCTTGCCGATGGGCGTGAAGTCCTTCGTCACGTCGAACGGCATCTTGTCGAACACGAACGGGTTGATGGTGAGGATGCCGTTGTACGCGAGCATCATCGTGTAGCCGTCGGGCTCCGCCTTCGCGGTGAGATCGCCCGCGACATTGCCGGTGGCGCCGGGCTTGTTCTCGACGATCACCTGCTGGCCCAGGCGCTTCGTCATCGCCTCTGCGACGAGGCGCGCCGCGGCATCGGACACGCCTCCCGGCGGGAACGGAACCAGCATGTGGATGGGCCGGGTCGGGAAAGCGGTCTGCGCGACTCCGCACAGCGGCAGCACGAGCATCGCGGCCGCGAGCGCGCGGCACACGTTTCGAATCGTGAGCACGAAGGTCTCCTCCTTGCGTTTGCCGTCGTTACGCGGCTTGTTGAAGCGTGGATGCGGCGTCCATGGTCGTCGTGCGCCGCATGTCGCGCGGCTGGTCGGCGGGATAGCGGCGGCCGCGGTGCATCGTCACGCGGTTGTCCCACATGACGAGGTCGTAGCGTTGCCACTTGTGCGCGTACACGCGCTCGCGCTGAGTCGCGTGCTCGGTGAGCTCGCGCAGGAGCGCGCGGGCCTCGGGCAGCGGCATGCCGGTGATCGCGCCGCCGTGCGACGAGAGGTACAGCGACAGCCGGCCCGTGACGGGATGGCGGCGCACGAGGCGCTGCGGCACCGGCGCGAACTTGCGCACCTCGTCGTCGTCGAACCGAAAGCCGAGCTCGCCGCGCGAGTACAGGCGGCTGTGCTCGCAGATCATGTCGCGCACCAACGACTTCGTCTCGCCGTCGAGCGTGTCCCACGCCGCGCGCATGTCGGCGAACTCGGTATCGCCGCCGCGGTCCGGGATGGCCCTCGAGCACAGGAAGGAATACTTTGCGGGCACCGGCTTGTACGAGCTGTCGGAGTGCCACAGCAGGTTACCGAGCTGGAACAGCCGCTGGCGATCGTCGCGCGGAAGCGGCTTGTTGTCACGATCGAGGTTCGAGACGTCGTTGATCTCGTTCGGAATGCGGCCGACCTGCACGTTGTCGCCGGGCACGAAGTACGCGGGCTCGATCTCGCCGAACTCGCGCGTGAACGCGATCTGCTGCTCGTTCGAGATCTCCTGCCCGCGATACACGAGCACGCCTAAGCGATCCATGGCGGCCTCGTGCCGCTCGCGGTCGCGGGGGCGCAGCGGCTCGCGCAGGTCGAGCCTCGCCTCCGCCGATGCCCGCGAAGTCGGGCCTCGCGGCGTCCACCGGCGCGATGTTCATCGTCTTCATGTCCTCCTCCTTGAAGCTAGAGATAGCGAAGCTCGAGGCGCTCGACGATCTCCATGAGCTCCGCGAGCCACGCCTTCTTGTTGGCGAGCTGGATGGCGACGGCCTTGTCGCCGTCGCCATCCTCGATGGCCTTCAGCATCCTCGAATGCGATTCGGTGGTGCGATCGGGCGGCTTGCGCAGGCGCAGCGTGAAGGCGCGCACGCGCTGCGACTGGAGTCGAGCAGGTTCTCGCAGATGGCGACGAGGCGGCCGTTGTCACCGCCGACGCGACGAGCTCGATGTGGAAGCGGTCGTTCGCCTTCGCCCACGCCGCGAGATTCCCCGCGGCGAGCGCCGCCTTCATCTGCGCGACGATGTCGCGCATCGCCTCGACGTACGGCGCGCGGTCGGCACGGTTGGCGAGGGCGTTAGCGGCCTGCGACTCGAGCCAGCTCATGAGGTCGTGCACCTCGCGCATGTCGGCGACGGTGTGCGGCACGATGCGCACGCCGCGGCGCGGCACGATCGCGATGAGGCCCTCGTTCTGGAGCTGGACCAGCGCCTCGCGCAGCGGGGTGCGGCTCATGCCGACCGCCTTCGCCAGGTCCTCCTCGAGCAGGTACTCCCCACCGTGGACGCGGTTGTCGAGGACCATCTGCTTGATCTCTTGGTAAGCCTTCTCCGCCAGCGCCGTGAGGCGCGTGCGGGGAGGATCGAGATGCTCGGCGAGGTCGATGAGGGCGGCGCGCATGGTCGGGAGGCCGGTGGCAACCGATATATTAACTTATACGTTATTACATGCAATAGGGTGCAGGTGGGGCGCCCTATCTCGCCCATTGGGTGAATCGTGCGGGAGCGAAGCGCGTCCCCTCACCCCGACCCTCTCCCCGCTTCGCGGGGCGAGGGGGTGCTTTCGATGGGGGGTATCGGGAATGCGATGCGGCGAAGCTCTCGCACGCGCCGGCGGGCGTTCGCCTCCGCTACTTCAGGGCGCCCAAGGCGAAGCCGATGCCGACGCCGACGCCCGGCGCAAAGCCGAAGCCGACCTCGATGCCCGGAGCGACGCCGACGCCGACGCCGACGCCGACGCCGACGCCGATGCCGATGCCGCGGCGCGAGGGTCTACGGGCGCCGGCAGCGGATGTCGAGGCCCTTGGTGTCGCCGTAGCGCAGGCGCGTGAGCGAGAGCTCGGTGACGTTGTAGCTCAACGCCCGCGCGCCGCCCGTCAAGGTAAGGCGCGGGCCGTCGAGCCGCCACGTGTTGGGCGCGGCTTCGGGGCCAGGGGGCGCGGGGCGGTCGCTCAGGACCTCGCCGTGATAGACGAGCGAGCCGCCGTCGCCGAAGGTCCAGAACGCGGACGTGCCGGTGCGCTGGTCGACGCACCGCCACGGTCCGTGGAGATTTTCCGCGATGAATTCGTCGGCGGCGGTCGCGGCCGCGGCATCGCTCGCGGCGGCGCGCTTGACCGGCGCGGCGGGCGCGGGCGCTTCGCCGCGCCGCAGGGATGCCGTCAGGTCGAGCGCGTACGGGGCGAGGAGCACCGCCACGCACACCATCGCTACGCCGCCCGCCAGCGTCTTCCAGTTGTCGCGCAGCGGGGCCAGGGCACGGCTCATTCGCGACGGGGCCGCGGGCGCTCCGGCCGCCCCGCCCATGCCTGGGATGATGGTCGGCGGGCCGGAATTGAGCGGCGACGCGAAGCGGATGCCCTCCTGCGCGTCCTCCTCGCCGCCGGGAAGCTCGCGCTCGACGGTGGCCGCCGCGCCGATCGCGCGCAGCGTGGCCGCGATCCGCTCGGCGTCCGACTGGGAGACCTGGCGCTTGATGACCTTGGGCATGCCGCCGAAGAGCTGCTCGGCGACGCGCGCCGGCAGCCCGGTGACGCGCACGAACTGCTGCTTGACCTCGCCGACGTCCGCTCCTGCCAGGGTACGGCCCTGGATGACCACTCGGTAGTGCATTGTGCGACGCCCCCGACCCCATGGATTTCGGCCTGGCGGCCGACCTTGTGCAGGCAAAAAGCAAGATCAGTGCCCGACGTGGCCTACAGAATGGCTCACCGAGGCGCCTTTACGCCATCGCGAGACTTGGCCATCATGCGACCTCCCTGTCCCGCGGAAGTCCCCGATGTCCGCAACTCCCCCAGCCTCGAGGCGGCGCGGCTTCCTGGCCGCCCTTGCCCTCTTGGCCTCGATGCCCGTCGTGGCGCAGGACAAGGGGCCGATCCGCACCGTCGACATCGTCCAGAACGACAGCGTCTACGTGGCGACGGTCGTCATGCACGCGCCGGTCGCGTCGAAAGTCGCCTGGGACGTCCTCACCGACTTCGACAACATGGAGAAGTGGGTGCCGAACGTCCGCGAGAGCAAGATCACGGGACGCGACGGCAACACGCTCACCGTCGAGCAGAAGGGCGTCGCGAAGTTCGGCCTGCTGAGCTTTCCCTACACCAGCGTGCGCAAGATGCAATTGAGCCCGGAGGCGACGATCCAGGCCACGCAGGTGCAAGGCAGCATGCGACGGCTCACGTCGCTCATGAAGGTGTCGCCCGAAGGCGCCGGCACGCGACTCGATTACAGGCTCGAGCTCGAGCCGTCGGGAATCGCGTCCACGGTGATGTCGAAGGCCTTCCTGCAGAACGAGATCACCGAGCAGTTCAAGGCGATCGTCGCGGAGATGGTCAGGCGAAGCAAGTAGGCCGCCGCGCCCACGCGCTGCCGGTCGGGCGAGGCAACGTGCGCAGCGCCACCGTTTCGGCGAGCCTCACCCCGCACGCGGGAGCCCATTTGGGGCGAGGCCCACGCCCAGCCGCTACCCCACGAGCCCGTAGCGGTCGTTGAGCGCATGCAGCATCGCGACCGACAAGTCGCGCATCTCGTCCGCGATCGCCGCGTGCGTCTGCGCGTTCTCGGCGAACGTCTCGAAGGCCGGGATCCCCGTGCGCTCGAACTCGCCGCGATACACCTGCGCATTCTCGTGCCCGATGGCGGCCTGCTCCTCCATCGTCGCGTGCGTGCGCTGGTAGACGACGTATTGCTGCAGGGCGACCTCGCGCGGCCAGTCGGTGGCGGCCACCCGGGCAACCTCCTCGCGCATGGGCACGACGCATTCGCGCAGCGCGAGCGTGGCGAGGCTCGCATAGCGGTGCCGCACCATCGCCTCGCGTATCGCGGCATCGAGCGAGCGGACGAGGTCGTGGGACTCGAGCTCCGCAAGCGCTGCGAGCATGTGCGGGACGCTGCGCGGCACCTCGCGCCCGCGCGTCTCGAACCACGGCGCGACGTCGGCGTACACGCCCTGCATGAGGAGCGCCTCGCGGTCCGAGAGGGTATCGACGTGCCCGACGAGGAACTCGGGCAGGTGGGCGGGCACGTACGCGGCGCCGGGCACCGTCACGAGCCGATCGCAGCGCGCGAGGCGCGCCGGTGTCACCTTTTCGGCCGCGATGTCGACGAGCCTCGCGTCCGCCTCCTCGTACGCGGTGGCGACGAGCTGCGAGCAGAACAGACGATGGCGTGCCTCGAACGGCGTACGGCGAAAGACGGTGAGCATCGCGCCCGACAGCCAATAGCCCGCGTGCGCGTAGCCCCGCGCGATCTCCGCGGCGCGCCGCGCGGCGGACGCGTCCTCGCGACGGAGCCTTCGCACGACGAGGCGAGGTGCGACGAGCAGGCCCGTCGAGCGCAGCCGCACGCCCAGGCCCACCGCTTCGGCGTACATCCCGTTGCCGAGCGCGATGGCCGCATGCGAGTAACGCGAGAAGGTGAAGAGGCGCACGACGAGGCTCGCGGCCGCCGGCTGCGCCGACAGGAGCACGTCCCCGGGACGAAGCGCCGCGTCGTCGACGACGTACGGCCGCGACGGGCTCACGGCGAAGGCGGTGTCCCGGGCGCGGGCGGCGCGGGCTTGCGTACGCGCAGCGGCCGCATCACCGTGTATCGATGCGAGCGCGGCGCGGTCGAGGGCGCCGCGAACCAGTCGGCGACGCGCCGGAAGTCGCCGGGCTTGGCGCCGGCCGGCCGGTGCGCGGGGTCGAACGCCGCCATGGCGCTCTCGT
>JBGAIS010000006.1:0-52101 GCA_044225355.1 Casimicrobiaceae bacterium
GAAGCCCGGGGAAGTCGCGCACGATGCGCGGCAGCAGCGTGTCCACGAACACGCGCTCGCGATCGAACATGTCGACCTCGGGGTCGGTGACCTCGCCGTGCAGGCACAGCACGACGTCGTGCTCCTGCATCGCCTCGAGCGCGGGGTACACGCGATCGAGGCGCGTGACGCCCGAGTCCGAGTTGGTCGTCGCCCCGGCGGGGTAGTACTTGAACGCGTGGACGAAGCCCGACGCCTTCGCCGCCGCGACGTGCGCGGGGGTCGTGTTGTCGGTAAGGTAGAGCGTCATGAGCGGCTCGAAGCCCGACGTCGGGGCCACCGCGGCCAGGATGCGGTCCCTGTACGCCGAGGCGGCGGCCACGGTGGTGACGGGTGGCCTCAAGTTCGGCATGACGATGGCCCGCCGGAACACGCGCGCCGTATGCGGGGCAACGGCCGCCAGCGCCGAACCGTCGCGAAGGTGGAGGTGCCAGTCGTCCGGCCGGCGAAGGGTGAGGGTCGTGGTCATGGGCAGGGCGTCGATTATAGAAGGCGCACCGGCTTGCCGCCGCCCCGCGCCTTGCCCCGAAAGGGGGCGGCTCCGGAGTTCGTGCACGCCTGCGTTCTCGGCTATAATGGCGAGTTTCCGACGCTTCGCCCAACCTTTCGTTTCCGGCAACAGAATGGCAACCAAAACCGCATCGGCCGTCAAGAAAGTCCGCGAGCTCACCGACGAGGAAATCCTCAAGGCGCCCGAGAAGGACTACATGAACGAGGCGCAGCTCGCGTTCTTCAGGAAGAAGCTCCTGGAGCTCCGCGGCCAGCTGCTGCAGAACGCCGACGACACGGGCGAGCACCTGCGCGAGAACGAAGTCACCACCGACCCGTCCGACCGCGCCACGCTCGAGGAGGAGTACACCCTCGAGCTGCGCACGCGCGACCGCGAGCGCAAGCTCCTGAAGAAGGTCGAGAAGTCCCTGCGCATGATCGACGACGGCTCGTACGGCTGGTGCGAGGAGACGGGCGAGCCCATCGGCGTGCCGCGCCTCATCGCGCGTCCCACCGCGACGCTCTCGCTCGAAGCCCAGGAGCGCCGCGAGCGCGTGCAGAAGCTTTACGGGGATTGATCTAGATAAGTCAGATGGGGTCGCAAGGCTAACGCCGCGACCCCATGGAAACATCTCTACGCTGACAGCCTGACGAGAGGCTGGTCAGGCGGAAATCGCGGGCAGAGCCCGTCGATTTCCGGAACAAAGGCGGAGGTTCGGTGGCGTGCGAGCCGCCTCGCCGACCCTCATTTCTCGGATGAGGGCGACAATTGCCAACGGGCCCCAGCCCATTCCAACCCGGAGAAATCGACGGGCTCGGCCCGCGATTTCTCTCTGACTAGCTTGTAGTCAGGCTGTCAGCGTCGAGATTTTTCCAAGGGTCGCGGCCGTTAGGCCTCGCGACCCTTCAAGCCTGTCTACACGTCAGGCCTCGCGACCCTTCAAGCTTCCCTACACATTAGGCCTCGCGGCCCTTCAAGCTAACTTACAATCCACCTCTGGTACGTACTCAACCGGCACGCACCCCAATCAGGAGCCCGAATGTTCACACTGCCGCCGCTGCCGTGGGCCGAAAACGCCCTCGAGCCCGTCATCTCCGCCAACACGATCTCGTTCCACTACGGCAAGCATCACAAGACGTACGTGGACAACCTCAACAACCTCGTCAAGGGCACGGACTACGAGAACGCGTCGCTCGAGAAGATCATCACCGAGACGGCGGGCAAGGCCGACAAGGCCGGGCTCTTCAACAACGCCGCGCAGGTGTGGAATCACACGTTCTACTGGAACAGCCTGAAGGGCAACGGCGGCGGCAAGCCGTCCGGCAAGCTCGCGCAGATGATCGACGCGTCGTTCGGCGGATACGACAACTTCAAGAAGGAGCTGTCGGCTACGAGCGTCTCGCAATTCGGGTCGGGCTGGGGCTGGCTGGTGGTCGACGGCGGCGCGCTCAAGATCGTCAAGACGGCCAACGCCGAAGTGCCTTTCACCAAGGGACAGAAGCCGCTCTTGACCATCGACGTGTGGGAGCACGCGTACTACCTCGACCACCAGAACAAGCGCGCGGCGTACGTCGATGCTGTCATCGACAAGCTCCTGAATTGGGACTTCGCTGCCCAGAATCTGTAACGGTCGCGCGCCGGTCGTCGCGCTGCGTGGGATCGTCCGCTCGCGGGTTTCCATGAGGCTCATGCCTTGTGGGGGCCCCGCGACGAGGCGATAATCGACGCTCCAATGGCGCTATTCAACAAACCGCCGGCCAAGAAGCCCGCGGAGCCGGTGGTGAAGCCCGTGGTGCAATCGGCCACGCCGCGTCCTCCCGTCTCCGCCCGCGACGTCGCTGCCCAGGCCCAAGGTCGTCGCGGCGCCGAGCGTCCGCGCGCGGAGCCCGTCGCCGATGTCTCGATGACCGGCGCGAGCCTCGTCGAGTGGTCGCCCGCGCGCTCGTCCATCGAGGTCGGCGGGAGCAATCCCGGCATGTGCGCGGTGCTCGAGAACGCCGCGTTGCTGTTCGCGAGCGGCCAGTCGAAGCCCGCGCGCGATCTCCTCGTGCAGGGCGTGGCGAGCGACGCCGACGCCAAGGGCTCGCAGCTCGCGTGGCTCGCGCTCTTCGACCTCATGCAGCGCGCGAACGACCGCGTGGCTTTCGACCAGCTCGCGCTCACGTACGTCGTGCAGTTCGAGCGCTCGCCGCCTCCGTGGGACGAGAGCTCCAAGGCTCCCGTGCGCGAGGTGAAGGCCGCGGGCGGATATGCCGTCATCACGGGCAAGCTGACCGCCGCCACGGCGCCGCAGATCGACAATCTCCGGCGCGCGATGAGCAAGCCCGGCTCGCAGACGCGCCTCGATCTCTCGCAGGTGGCGGGCTTCGACGACGCGGGCGCGCGCTTGCTCGCCGACGTCCTCGCCGAGGCGCGCAAGCGCGGCTACTCGATCAAGCTCGATCGCGGCGAGAAGATCCGCGCCGCGCTCGACATCCTCGTCAAGCGCGGGCGCGACGCGGGCGAAGGCGGCTGGCTCCTGTCGCTCGAGTTCCTTCAGTTCGAGCGCAAGCAGGAAGCGTTCGACGATCGCGCCATCGAGTACGCCATCGCGTTCGAGCAGTCGCCGCCTACGTGGGAGCCGCCGGCGGCCCCCGCGTCGGACGCGCCCGCCGAAGCGCCTGCCGCGCACGACGCCGCGCACGAGGCCACCGCCGCTGCGACCGGCCTCGTCGCGTGGACCGGCGTCATGGCCGGGCCGTCGACGCAGGCGATGTCGAGGATCACCGACCACGCGCACACGCAGGCGGTGGTCGTGCTCGACCTCTCGGACGTGGACCGCGTCGACTTCGTGTGCGCAGGCGCGCTCCTCAACACCATCAATCGCGTCGAGCAGCAGCGCAAGGCGGTGCAGATCGTGGGCGCGTCGCCCATCATTCGGGCGCTGCTGCTGCTCATCGGCATCTCGCCGCGCCACTTTCTCAAGAAGCCGCAGTAGCCATCGAACCCTTTCACGGCACCACCATCCTTTCCGTGCGTCGCGACGGGCAGGTCGCGCTGGGAGGCGACGGCCAGGTCACGCTCGGCAACGTCGTCGTCAAGGCCACCGCTCGCAAGATCCGGCGCCTGTACCACGACCGCGTCCTCGCGGGCTTCGCGGGCGCCACGGCCGATGCCTTCACGCTGTTCGAGCGATTCGAGGCCAAGCTCGAGAAGCACCAGGGACATCTCGTCCGCTCGGCGGTGGAACTCGCCAAGGACTGGCGCTCCGACCGCGTGCTGCGCCGGCTCGAAGCGATGCTGGCGGTCGCCGACGCCCAGGCTTCGCTCGTGATCACAGGCAACGGCGACGTGCTCGAGCCCGAGATGGGCATCGTTGCCATCGGCTCCGGCGGTGCCTTCGCGCAGGCGGCGGCGCGCGCGCTCCTCACCCACTCGTCGCTTACCGCGGAGGGCATCGTGAAGGAAGCGCTCACTATCGCCGGAGACCTCTGCATCTATACGAACCAGCACCATTCCATCGAGGTGCTCGCGCCCTGACCGGCCATGGCGGAGCGGGACGTCGACGTGGTGGTGGCGGGTGCAGGGCTTCCGGGCTTGTCGCTCGCGGCAGCGCTGGCGCGGGACCGTCTCGCGACGGCGCTGGTCGACGGCTCCCCCATCGCGGCGCCCGAATACGACGCCGATGCCTTCGACCTGCGCGTTTACGCCGTCAGCCCGGGAAGCGCCCGGTTCCTGCGGGCGGTCGGCGCGTGGCAGCGCCTGCCGGTCGATCGCGTGACCGCCATCGAGGCCATGCAGGTCGAGGGCGACGCCGGCGCGAGGGTCGAGTTTTCCGCGTACGACCTGGGCGAGCGGGCGCTCGCCTGGATCGTCGAGGAGCGCGTCCTGCGCGAGGCCCTCCTCGAATGCGTCCACGAGGCGGGGGTGCACGTCCACGGCGCGGCGCCGTTCGTCGGCCTGCACTTCACCCCGGGGGACGCGACGCTCGACGTGGGAGGGGACGATCCATGCGCGTTCCGGGCGAGGCTCGTGGTCGGCGCCGACGGCCTGAAGTCGTGGGTTCGGCAGGCCGCCGGCATGACGGCCGTCCCGCGCGGCTACGGCCAGACCGGCGTGGTGGCCAACTTCGCCTGCGAGCGCGCCCACCACGGCATCGCGCGCCAGTGGTTCCGGCCCGACGGCAGCATCCTGGCGTGGCTGCCCATGCCGGGACGGCACATTTCGATCGTCTGGTCCGCGCCCGACGCGCTCGCCGCGGAGCTCCTGGCGCTTGCCCCGGACGACCTGGCCCGACGCGTCGCGGACGCCGGGCTCCACAGCCTGGGCGAGCTTCGCCCGGTGTCGGGCGCGGCAGGCTTCCCGCTCTCGATCCTCAAGCTCCCCGCCACGGTGGCGCACCGGCTCGCGCTGGTGGGCGACGCCGCGCACGGCGTCCACCCGCTCGCGGGCCAGGGGGTCAACCTGGGCTTCGGCGATGCCCGGACGCTCGCGCAGGTCCTGGCCGACCGCGGCCCGGTCGCCGATCCCGGCGCCGGCATCCTGCTCGCTCGCTACGCCCGCCGTCGGGTCGAGCCGGTGGCCGCGATGCAAGCCGTGACCGACGGCCTGACGCGGCTTTTCGGACCCGGCAGGCCCTGGCTCGGGCCGCTGCGCAATGCCGGCCTGGCCGCCGTTGATCGGGTCCCGCTACTCAAGCGAGCCTTGGCGCAACCTGCACTGCGATAGACTGTCCAATTGCCTCGCCATCAATCGACCGGAGACGTCATGATTTCCAACTTTGCCGCCCGCAAGGCCTTCGTGGCGCTCGCGGCTGCCGGCATCCTGGCTTGCGCGGGCGCCGCTTCGGCGCAGTCGGCCGACAAGCCCGCCCCGCTGACCCCCGAGGCCTCGGCCGTCAAGAAGGCGCTCGAGCAGAAATTCCCGGGCGCGGAAGTGCGCTCGGTCACCAAGACGCAGTACTTCGGCCTGTACGAGGTCCAGTTCGACGATCGCCTCCTGTACACCGACGCGAAAGCCAAGTACCTCCTGGTAGGCTCGGTCTACGACACGGAGTCCAAGGTCAACTTGACCGAGGAGCGCCAGCGCAAGCTCAATCGCGTCGACGTCGCGACGCTTCCGCTCGACCTCGCCATCAAGAAGGTGAAGGGCAACGGCGCTCGCAAGATGTACGTCTTCTCGGATGCCGACTGCCCGTTCTGCCACAAGCTCGAGGAAGAGCTGAAGAACGTCGACAACGTGACGATCTACACCTTCCTGTTCCCGATCGACAGCCTGCACCCGGACGCCGCGCGCAAGTCGCGCATCATCTGGTGCGCGGACGACCGCGCCAAGGCGTGGGAGACGTACTACTCCACCGGCGCGCTGCCCGACAACAAGGGCGACTGCGACAATCCGGTGGCGAAGATCGCCGAGATCGGCGCCAAGTTCAAGGTCAACGCCACGCCCACCATCGTGTTCGCCGACGGCAGCGTGGTGCCGGGCGCGCTGCCCGCGCAGCGCCTCGAGACCGAGCTCAACAACGGCGAGAGCGAAGCGAAGAAGCTCGCGGCATCGAAGAAGTCGTAGTCCGGACAACGGAGGCTCGGAACGCATGGCGATCATCGATTTCCTCAAGAAACAGCTCGTCGACATCATTGAGTGGACGGACGACTCGCGTGACACGCTGTCGTTCCGCTTCCCCGACGACGACAAGGAGATCAAGAACGGCGCGCAGCTCATCGTGCGCGAGTCGCAGGTCGCGCAGTTCGTGTACCTGGGCCAGTTCGGGGACACCTTCGGCCCCGGCAAGTACTCGCTGACCACCGACAACATCCCGATCCTCACGGACCTCCAGGGCTGGAAGTACGGCTTGCAGAGCCCGTTCAAGGCGGATGTCTACTACGTCGTCACGCGTCTTTTCACCGGCAACAAGTGGGGCACCGCCAACCCGGTGATGATGCGCGACGCCGACTTCGGCATCGTGCGCCTGCGCGCCTACGGCACGTACGATTTCCGCGTGACGGACGTGAAGCGCTTCCTGAAGGAAGTGGCCGGCACCGACAACCACTTCCGCCTGGACGAGTTCAACGACACGATGCGCTCGCGGCTCGTGAGCGTGTTCACCGATGCGCTCGCGAGCTCGAAGATCCCCGCGCTCGACGTCGCGTCGCGCTACGGCGAGCTCGGCGAGGCGCTGCTTCCTCTCATCAATCCCGCCATCAGCGCCAAGTACGGCCTCGAGATGACGAGCTTCATCGTCGAGAACGTCTCGGTGCCGCCCGAGGTCGAGCAGGCGATCGACAAGCGCTCGAGCATGGCCGCGGTGGGCAACCTCAACGACTACGTCAAGTACCAGATGGGCCAGGGCATGGCGCAGCCGGGAGGCGGCGGCGGCGTGGGCGGCGCGGGCGCGGAGCTCGCGATGGGCATGGCGATGGCGCAGCAGATGATGAACCAGCCCGGCGGCATCATGGCGCAGGGCACGGCGGGCATCCAGGCGCCGGCGCCCGCGGCGCCCGCCGCGGCCGCACCCGGCCCGATCGACCTCATGACGCCCGCGCAGGTCGCGCAGATGCTCGGCGTCGCGGAGTCCGACGTCATCGCAAGCCTCGATGCAGGCGACCTCAAGGGCCGTCGCATCGGCACCCAGTGGCGCATCACGCGCGCCGCGGTCGACAACTTCATCAAGGGCTGAAGCATGGAAGGATGCAATCGCGGCCGGCGCGTCGTGCTGGCCGCGCTGGCGGCATGGGCCGTCGCAATGGCGCTGCCCGCCGTCGCGCAGAACCCCCAGATCACCGAAGCCCAGGCCGCGTCGCGCGCGTGGCTCGCGCTCGCCGACGCGAACGACGCCGTCGCGTCGTACAACGCCGCGGCCAAGCGGTTCCACGACACGATGTCGGTGGACCAGTGGACCGTCGCGCTCACCCAGGCGCGCACGCAGTTCGGCGCGGTGAAGCATCGCACGATGCTGGGCGCGCAGCCGCCGAATCCGGGCAAGGACGTGCCGCCGGGCGAGTTCATGATCGTCGTCTTTCGCACCGAGTTCGACAAGCGCGTCCAGGGCACCGAGACGCTCACGCTCGAGCGCGAGTCGGACGGCAAGTGGCGGGTCGTCGGCTACCTGATGCGCTGACGCGGGCTTCGTGGTGGCGTCCTCCCCCGAAACCTCGGCCCTGCAGAAGTTCGCGTGCCCCGCATGCGGGGGCGAGGCGGTATGGAATGCCGCGAAGCAGAAGCTCGTGTGCCCCTTCTGCGGCACCGAGTCCCCGGCCAAGCTGGTCGAGGGCGCGGGCAAGATCGTCGAGCACGACCTCGTTGCCGCGCTGCGCGGGATCGGCGACGACCAGCGAGGCTGGAAGGCCGACAAGCGCCAGGTCAAGTGCCAGAGCTGCAACGCGATCTCCGTCTTCGACCCCACCCGCCAGGCGCAGAATTGCCAGTTCTGCGGCTCGGCACAGCTCGTCCCCTACGAGGAGACGAAGCCCGCGTTCCGTCCCGAGAGCGTCCTGCCCTTCACGATCAGCGAGCCCGCCGCGCGCGATCGCATACGGCAGTGGTACGGCAAGCTGTGGCTCGCGCCCGGCGCGCTCAAGCGGCGCGCGCTCACCGACACGGTGAAGGGCATCTACCTGCCGTACTGGACGTTCGACGCGCAGGCCGACGCGCAATGGACCGCCGACGCCGGCCACTACTACTACACGACCGAGACGTACACCGAGAACGGGCAGACGCGCACCCGGCAGGTTCGCAACGTGCGATGGGAGCCCGCGGCCGGCGACCTGTCGCACTTCTTCGACGACGATCTCGTGTGCGCGTCCGTCGGCGTGCACCCGCCGCTCCTGCGCGGCATCGAGCCCTTTCCCACCGCGACGCTCAAGCCCTACGACCCCGGCTACGTCGCGGGGTGGCTGGTCGAGCGGTACCAGATCGACCTGGTCGGCGCGGCGCAACGCGCGCGCGAGGCCATGGACGCCAAGGTCGCGGCGCTTTGCGCACAGCAGATTCCCGGCGACACGTACCGCAACCTCGTCGTGCACACGTCCTACTCGCGCCAGACGTTCAAGCACATCCTCGCGCCCGTCTGGCTCATGAGCTACACCTACGGCCGGCGCGCGTTCCAGTGCGTGCAGAACGGCGTCACCGGCGCGATTGAGGGCGAGTATCCGAAGAGCCCGTGGAAGATCGCGCTCATCGTGCTCGCGATGTTCATCGTGGTGGTGATCGTGATGTCGATAGGGGCCAGGTAGGCCCCTCGCGCCACAAGGCCGCCCTACCTCCGCGCTTCTTCGATAGCCTCCGCGAGCTCCGCCGGCGCCGCCGCCAGCGCGTTCGCCCGCGCTTCGGCCAGCTCCTCCCGCGACCCGTAGCCCCACAGCACGCCCACCGATCGCGCGCCGTTCATGCGCGCCGCGCGCACGTCGTGCGAGCGGTCGCCGACCATCACGATCGTCCCGGGGTCCAGCGACTCGCGCTGCACGATGTGCGCGAGGAGCGTCGACTTGTCGTCGAAGCGCCCCTCGAGCTCCGCGCCGTAGATGCCCTTCATGTGGATCGACAGCCCGAACAGCGTGACGATGCGCCGTGCGAAGATCTCGGGCTTCGACGTGCACAGGTAGATGGGCGACTGCTCCGCGAGAGACGCGAGCGCGTCCTCGATGCCGTCGTAGACGACGTTCTCGCGCCAGCCGACGTCGGCGTAGCGCTCGCGATAGAGGGCGATCGCCTGCTCGACGACGGCGGCGTCGCCGGTGTCGAGAAGGTGGCGGAACGACTCGCGAAGCGGCGGCCCGACGCAGCGGCGCAAAAGGGCCGCGTCGGGAATCTCCACGCCCATCGCGCCGAGCGCGTACGCGATCGACCGCGAGATGCCGGGGTAGTTGTCGGTCAGCGTGCCGTCGAGGTCGAACAACAGCGCGCTCACGGGATTTGCCTGCGCCCGCTCATGGCGCGGTTCCCTTGATGAGGCGAATGCGCAGGTCGAGGATCGCGCCGTGCACGCCCGCTTCCCATCGCGTGCAATAGCGCGTGGCGATGCGCGGCTGGAAGATGCCCGACGACTCCATCACGGCGCCGCGGCTGACGGGCGCGATGCGCGTGATGCCGTCCTGGTAATAGATCTCGAAGTCGACCGGGGCTTGCGACTCGAATCGATAGTCGAGGCGATCGCCGGGGACCATTCGCGCGCATTCCTCGTGGAACGCGTAGGGCGCGATCTCCTGTCCGTTCACCGCGAGCGGCGCATCGGCGACGATCGACTCGCGCGTCGCGCACGCCGAAACGGCGAGCACCGCGACGGCGAGCAGGCGACCGCTACGCACCGGACCCCTTGCTCCGCGACGGGGCCCGCGCCGGGAGATGGCGGCGGCGCAGCACGCGCCAGTCCTCCTCGAGCATCGCGAAGCGCTCGTGGTCGCGCCAGCGGCCCGCGATCTTCACGTAGCGGCGCGAGTAGCCCTCGTGCGTGAAGCCGATGCGCCTCGCGAGCGCGAGCGAGCGGGCGTTGGTGGGCTGGATGTTCACCTCGACGCGATGGAGCCCCAACCCGCGGAACGCGACGTCCAGCACCAGCGCCATGCCCTCGGTCATGTAACCCTGACCCGAGTGGGGCGCGAAGCCGAAGTACCCGAGGTACGTGCTGCGGAACACGCCGTGCACGATCTCCGAGAAGTTGAAGACCCCAACAAGCGCATGGTCGTCGCGACGGAAGACGAGGTAGCCCGCGGCAGAGGGGGCCGCCGCGCGCATGGTGAATCGCTGGACGTAGGCGCGGAAGCGGGCGCGGGTCTCGGGCGGGCGGGTCCACGGGCCGTGCAGGGTGCGGCTTGCCAGCGCGGCCGACAGGAACGCGGACTCGTCGCTGAGGCGGGGCGGCCTCAAGTAGACGCGGGGACCTGTGATCGTCGCGGCAGGCGGTCGCGTAGGCATAATGTCGATTTTACTCAATGAGTCTCGAGCTTCATGGCGGCGTGGGTCGAAGGACGCGTGGCGGGAAAGCGGCAGTGGACGCGGAGCCTGTTCTCGCTCGAGGTCGCGGCGCCCGACGTCACGTTCGTCGCGGGGCAGTTCGCGAGGCTCGCGCTGCCCGCGCCGCCGGGCAGCGCGGAGGCGATGATCGGGCGCCCGTACTCCTTCGTGAATCCGCCGCACCTTGCGCCGCACGAGTTCTACTTCATCGTGGTGAACGAGGGGCCGTTGAGCCCGCGACTCGCGACCCTGTCGCCGGGCGACGCGATCTGGCTTGCGCCGCGCGCCAACGGCTTCTTCTCCGTGAGCGAGGTTCCGTCGGCCGACGTCCTGTGGTGCCTGTCCACCGGCACGGGCATCGGCCCGTTCCTGTCGATGCTGCGCTCGGAGGACACCTGGTCGCGGTTCCAGCGGGTGGTGCTGGTCCACGCGGTGCGCCACGCGGAGGAGCTCACGTATCGCGATGCGGTGGCGTCCGTCGAGCGCGAACGCGCCGGGGCGTTCAGCTACGTGCCGATGGTGAGCCGCGAGCCGCATCCGGGCGCGCTCGCGGGCCGCATCCCGGCGGCCATCGAGGACGGCCGGCTCGAGTCGGCGACGGGGCTCGCGATGTCGCCCGAGAATTCGCACGCGATGCTGTGCGGCAACCCGGCGATGGTCGAGGACACGCAGAAGACGCTCGCCGCGCGCGGGATGCGCAGGCACCGGCGCAAGGAGCCGGGCCACGTCACGGTGGAGACGTACTGGTGATCCTCGTGCCGGTGACGCCGTGAGCCGCGCCCTCGAGGGCCAGGTCGACTCGCCGTACGCGTGGTACAGGCTCGTCGTCGGCCTCGTGCTGTCCACCATCGGCGGCGTCGGCATGTGGGCCGTGGTGGTGGCGCTCCCTTCGGTGCAGGCCGACTTCGGCGTCGCACGCGCCGGGGCGTCGCTGCCGTACACGCTCACGATGATCGGCTTCGGCGCCGCGAGCATCGTGATGGGCAAGATGTCCGATCGCTTCGGCATCATGGTCCCGGTGATCCTCGGCACGTTCGCGCTCGGCGCGGGTTACGCGCTCGCCGCGGGGGCGGGATCGCTCGGGCAGTACGCCCTTGCGCACGGCCTCCTGGTCGGCGTGGGCACGGCGGCGACGTTCGCGCCGCTCCTCGCGCACATGTCGCTGTGGTTCGCGAAGCGTCGCGGGATGGCGCTCGGCATCTTCGCGAGCGGCAACTATCTCGCGGGCACGCTGTGGCCGCCGGTGGTCGCGCACTTCATCGCGACGTCCGGCTGGCGGGCGACGTACTTCGGCATTGCGATCTTCGTCGTGGTCACCATGCTGCCGCTGTCGCTGCTGCTGCGCCGTCCCCCTCCGCACGCCGATGCGCCCGCGGGATCGACGCGGCGCGTCGGCTCGCCGGAGTCGCTGGGGCTCTCGGCCTCGGCGCTGCAGATGCTCCTCGTCATCGCGGGCGTGGCGTGCTGCGTGGCGATGTCGATGCCGCAGGTGCACCTCGTCGCGTACTGCGGCGACCTGGGCTACGGTCCCGCGCGCGGCGCGCAGATGCTCTCGGTGATGCTGGGCTGCGGCATCGTGAGCCGTCTCGTGTTCGGCGCGATCTGCGATCGCATCGGCGGCCTGCGCACGCTGCTCGCCGGCTCGGCGCTGCAGGGGCTGTCGCTCCTGCTGTTCCTGCCGTTCGACGGTCTCGTGTCGCTGTTCCTCATCTCCGCGCTGTTCGGATTGTTCCAGGGCGGCATCGTGCCGGCGTACGCGATCATCGTGCGCGAGTTCTTCCCGCCGAGGGAGGCGGGCTCCCGCGTCGGCCTCGTGATCACGGCGACGCTCTTCGGCATGGCGCTCGGCGGATGGATGTCGGGCGCGATCTTCGACGTCACGGGCTCGTACAGGGCGGCCTTCGTGAACGGCATCCTGTGGAATCTCGTGAACGTCTCGATCGCGACGTGGCTCCTGCGCCGGTCCATCGCGCGTCCCGCGCTCGCCTGACATCACCGACACAAGGGGGAAGCGATGCCGTCACCGAAAAGGACGAAGAGGCCCGCGCCGCGATCCGACTCGCCGATCGCGCCAGCGCGCCGCGCTCGAGAAAGCCGGTACCCTGCTTCGCGGCATGCGCGAGGCCGCGGGCCTCTCGCTCGACGAGGTGGGCCGGGCGATCGACCTCAACGACCCCACGCTCCTCGATCTCGTCGAGAACGGGAAGGTCGCGCTGCCGTTCGAGATCATCCTGCGCCTCGCGTCCGTGCTCGGCCGCAACGATCCCATCTCGTTCGTGATGCGCTTCACCCGCTCGTACAACCCGGACGTGTGGAAGACGCTGGAAGGACTCGGCGTCGGTCGCTTCGTGGTGCAGGCGGGCCGCGAGCGCGAGTTCGCGAACCTCTATCGCGCGAGCGACGACGCGCGCCGCATGAGCGACGAGGAATTCACCGCCGTGCTGGCGTTCACCAAAGCCGCGTTCGACCTCGCGATGACCTTCAGGGCAAGCGCGCCGCGCGCTCCCCGCGCCGCGCCGCGCAAGGCCAAGCCGCGCGCCGTCAGGCGCTGAGAGTCATCGAGACCACTTCGGTCACGTCGGGCGAGAGCCCGGGCGACTGCGCGACGCGCTGCAGCGCGGCTTCCATGAGGCCGCGACGCGGCTGCGCGAAGCGCTTCCACAGGTTGAACGCGCCCGCGACGGTGGCGGCGAGCTGCGGGTTGGTCGCGTCCAGCGCGAGCACCTGGTCCGCCGCGAACGCGTAGGCGCCGCCGTCGCTTGCGTGGAAGCGCGCGAAGTTGCGCAGCGCGAGACCGCCCACGAGCGCCCGCACGCGGTTCGGGTTGCGCGCATTGAAGCGCGGATGGGCGAGGAGCGAGCGCACGCGCGCGAGCGTGTCGTCGCGCTCGGACATCGCCTGCAGCCCGAACCATTTGTCGAGCACGAGCGGCTCGTCGCGCCACTTCGCCTCGAAGCGCGAGAAGAGGACGTCGCGCTCGTCGCTTACGCTGTCCTTCAGCGCGAACAACGCGCCGTAGGTGTCGGTCATGTTGTCGGCCGCGTCGTAGTGCGCGACCACGAGCGCGCGCGCCGGGGCGTCGCCGGCGTGGCCCAGGTACTGGAGGCAGGCATTCGCGAGCCGGCGCGCGCCGACCTGGTCGTTGGTCGGCGCGTACGAGGCGCGCACGCGCCGCGTGAGGTACACGCGCTCGAACGCGTCGCGAAGCGTGACGGCCAGCGCGCGCACGATGTGGGTGCGGGCGGCGACGATGCCGTCGGGATCGATGACGCTCTCCATCGCCGCGACGTACGCGGCATCCGGCGGCAACAGCGCGAGCGCGACGAGCGCGGGGTCGCTCGCGCGGGCCGCGGGGAGGGCCGCGACGATGCCCGCGAGCGACGGCGGCAGCGCGAGCGCCCGGCCGGCGCGATGATCGGCGGCCAGCGACAGGATGGCATGGGCGTACGACCGCTGCGCCGCGTCCCAGCGCGACACGGGGTCGCTGTCGTGCGCGGCGAGGAACGCGAGCTCGGCTTCGGTGTACGGGTAGTCGACCTTCACGGGGGCGGAGAATCCGCGCAGGAGCGACGGCACCGGCGCCTGCGCGATGCCCGCGAAGCGGAACGACTGGCGCGCCTCGCGCAGCTCGAGCACGCGCGTCGTGCCGAGGGGCGCGGCCTCGCCTTCGAGGCGCAACGGGATGTCGCGGCCGTCGCGATCGACGAGACCGACGGCGAACGGCACGTGCAGCGGCGGCTTGTCGCCCTGTCCCGGCGTGGCCGGCGTGCGCTGCGCGAGCTCGAGCGTGAACGTGCCCGTCGCGGCGTCGTGCGCGCCGCGCGCCGTGATCTCCGGCGTGCCGGCCTGCGAGTACCACTGGCGGAACTGCGCGAGGTTCACGCCGGACGCGTCCTGCATGGCCTGGACGAAGTCATCGCAGGTGACCGCCATGCCGTCGTGCCGGTCGAAGTACAGGTCCATGCCGCGGCGGAAGCGATCGGGGCCGAGCAGCGTGTGCTGCATGCGGATCACTTCCGCGCCCTTCTCGTACACGGTGCTCGTGTAGAAATTGTTGATCTCGAGGTACTCGTCGGGACGCACGTTGTGCGCCATCGGTCCCGCGTCCTCGGGGAACTGCTCGCGGCGCAGGAACTCCACCGACGCGATGCGCTCGACGGCGCGCGCGCCCATGTCGGCCGAGAACTCCTGGTCGCGGAAGACCGTGAGGCCTTCCTTGAGCGAGAGCTGGAACCAGTCGCGACACGTGACGCGGTTGCCGGTCCAGTTGTGAAAGTACTCGTGGCCGATCACGCCTTCGATGGCCGCGTAGTCATCGTCGGTGGCCGTGGTGGGATCGGCGAGCACGAGGCGGCTGTTGAAGATGTTGAGGCCCTTGTTCTCCATCGCGCCCATGTTGAAGTCGTCGGCGCAGAAGATCATGAAGGCATCGAGGTCGTACTCGCGGCCGAAGCGCTCCTCGTCCCAGCGGAAGGCTTTCTTGACGGCCTCCATCGCGTGATGGCAGCGCGGGATGTTCGCGGGCGTGGAATAGATGCGAAGCGCGACGCTGCGGCCCGACTTCGTGACGAAGCCGTCCTCGAGCGCCACGAGCTTGCCCGCGACCGCCGCGAAGAGGTACGAAGGCTTCGGGAACGGATCGTCCCACGTCGCGAAGTGGCGGCCGTCGGGAAGGGTGCCCTGCGCGACCAGGTTGCCGTTGGACAGGAGCACCGGGTAGGCGGCGCGGTCGACCCGCAAGGTGACGGTGTAGCGCGCGAGGACGTCGGGGCGGTCCGGGAAGTACGTGATGCGGCGGAAGCCCTCGGGCTCGCATTGCGTGCAGAAGACGCCCGAGGAGATGTAGAGGCCCTCGAGCGCGACGTTGCGCGAGGGCGCGATGCGCGAGCGCACGGTGAGGCGGCCCGATGCCGGGGGATCGGCGAGCGTGAGCGTGCCGTTGCCGAGGCGCAGCCTCGGCGCGTGCACGGGCACGCCGTCGAGCTCCACCTCGACCGACTCCTGCTGCTCGCCGTCGAGCACGAGCGGCGCCTCGCGATCCTCGCGCGCCGCCGACGGGTTGCGCGAGAAAGCGAGCACCGACGTGACGAGCGTCGACTCCGGCGACAGGTCGAGCGTGAGGTCGATCGTGTCGATCAGGAACGGCGCCGGCCGGTAGTCGAGCCGGCGCCGTGCGGCGACGATCCCTTCGCGCGGAAGCATGGCCGAACGGCCTATTTCACTTCGATGAGCTCGACGTCGAAGATGAGCGTTGCGTTGGGCGGGATCACGCCACCGGCGCCTCGCTGGCCATACGCCATGTCGGGCGGAATGATGAGCGTGCGCTGGCCGCCCACCTTCATCCCGACCACGCCGTCGTCCCAGCCCTTGATGACCCGGCCGGCGCCCAGGATGAAGCCGAAAGGCACGTTGCGGTCGCGGGAGCTGTCGAACTTGGCGCCCTTCTGGTCCGGCTTGCTGGGGTCGAGAAGCCACCCGGTGTAGTGAACCAGCACCGGCTTGCCGCTGACGGCTTCGGCGCCAGTACCTTGTTTCGTATCGATTTTCTTCAGATCTGTGGGCATGGCATCGGACTTGCTTTGTGTAGTGGGAGCAGGCGACGTCACGGGGGTTTGAGCGAGGCTCTCGCGTCCCGCGACGGCCAGCAGGGACATCGCGGCGGCGGCTGCCAAAAGAGTCATTTTCGATGGCAAACCGGGGCGATCGGCAGTGGGGCAGGTGTTTGGGTTTATCGACATGGCGCTCGGAGCGATTGGACGGGTAGACAACCAAGCTGCGACAGCGTGTGCCATACGCAGGGTGACACGCGCGAATTGTAGCCGACGGCGGGCGCCTTTTGCGCTTCCGCCCGAATTGGTCTATAAATGGTGATTCCTCGATCGCACGCCCGCGCGTTTCGAACACTGGATGCGCCCGGGAGCGTGCGCGCCGTCGGGGCATTTCGAAAGGCTTCATGTTCGGCTTTCTGACATCCGGTGCCAAGGAGATCGCGGACCCGCTGGTCTCGCCGAAATCCGTGTCGGCCTGGCTGCGCCAGCTCCCGCCGCTCGATGTCATCGCGCGACAGCAGCACGTCATGCGCGCTTTCGACGCCATGCGCCAGTCGCGCAAGCCCGTCGACCTCAACCGCGTGCATGCGGTGCAGTTCCTGGACGCCGCGCTCGGCGCCGATCGCCGCCAGCTCATCAAGCAGTACGTCGAGAACTACGACGGTGCGCCGAAGCTCGCCGAAGGCATCTGGCAGGCCATCTACGACCTGTCGCAGGGCTTCATGTACGCGTACCAGACGGCGCTGGAAGAGTCGCTGCGCCAAGCGCAGAACGCCCGCTGGAAGGGCACGCCCGCGCTCCTGTTCGGCCGTCTCATCCACTATTACGGTACCGACGCCAAGCTCCGGGTGTTCCGCTTCGAGCGGTGGATTCCCGCGAAGTGGATGGACCTGCACCGCGCGTACCTTCGCGCATCCGAGCTGGGCATCGATCGCGTGCCGGCCGTGCTGCACGGAGCCGGTCCCAACGCCACGCACTGGACCGTCGAGCAGGAGTACCTCAACGTGCTCCTCGTCCACCAGCTCAACACCGGCAACATGTCGCCGCCGCAGCTCGACTGGGCGATGTCGCAGCTTCGCGCGTGGAGCCGGCGGCTCTCGCTCGACGCGGTGCCGCGCTCGCCGGAAGGATTCTTCGTCGACGTCGCGGGCAAGACGGGCCTCGGCCGGCGCACGGGCAACGATTCCGGGTCGATGCTCCGCTACCTCGACACCACGCCGCTCGCCGAGGCGCTCGAGCGCGCCATCGCCGCGCTGCGCCAGTCGGAGGCCACGGACCAGGGTCCGGCTGCGCCCATCAACCAGCTTCGCATCGGCATCCTCGAGAAGGTGAGCCCGTCGATCTCGCCCAACCTCAATGCCGAGCTCCGCCGCGACCCGCGCATCGCGTGCGCCGTCGCGGCCAAGGTGCGCATCGGGCTGTCGCGCGTGTGCCAGGAGCTCATGCACCGGGACATGGGCGCGGAAGCCGCGAACGAGCCGCACGTGGGCTCGGAGCAGATCGAGGTGTTCGCGGTGCCGGACGGCTCGCGCCGCCGCTCGCGCGTGCCGGACGAACACGATTCCCTCGCGGCCAGCCTCTCGTCGTTCTCCGATCCCATGTGGCAGGTGAAGGACCGCAGCGTCGCGGGCCTGCGCATCGCGGCGTCGGGGGGCATCGGGCAGGCGCTGTCGCTGGGCGCGCTCGTCGCGGTGCGCCAGTCCGATCTCTCCGACTGGGTGCTCGGCGTCGTGCGTCGCTTGAACAAGGTGAGCAACGACGAGGTCGAGGCGGGCATGTCGATCATCGCCGACCGCGTCGTGCCGGTCACGCTGCACGCGCTGCGCCAGGCACGCGACGATGCGGGCTTCGTGGTCGACGGCATCGACGTCTCCACCATGGGCGCGCGCTTCCATGGGCTCTACCTTCCGCCCCCGTCGCGGCCCGACAAGCCGCTCGCGGTGAAGACCCTCATCGTGCCCACGCAGGAATACGCGGAGGGCCGCAACGTCATGCTCACCACGGGGCGCTCGGTCTACACCGTGGCGCTGCGTCACCTGGTCGAGCAGCGCGCCGACTGGTCGTGGGCGGCGATCCAGATCCTCGAGAAGAAGTCGCGGATCTAAAGCCCCGTGCGTGCGGCGCGCGCCGCGCGGGGGTCAGTCGGGGGGGGCGACGGGGAACGCGCCACCGCCCATCGACGCGCGGCGGCGCCCCGGAGAACGCCCGGGGCGTCCTCCGGGCCGGCGTCTAAGGCTTCTTCGGCTGCTTGGGCTTCTTCGGTTCTTTCTTGGGCCTGTCGCGGTTTCCCATTCCTGAATCTCCTGAGGGTCGAACGAGCCTCGATGGTGCACCGTCGCGCGCCGCCGCGCAACGAGCGCTCGACGCTGTTCGGACTTTGCGGGACACGCACTAGCCTCGGAGAGTCCCTTTGTGGCAGTGTCTTCGCTTAGCCCTCGCGCGGGTCCTTGGCCTTGCAATGCTTCTGCGAGCGCACTGGACCGGCAGGTGTCGAGTACGTACTTGCCTGGCCGCCGCGACAAGACCCCGTGCTTCACTCGGATGAAGACTGGACACGCAGTCCTCGACGCCGTCAGGTGATTTCGCTTGCGCGTCTTCAGAGATAGGACACAGGCGATGCACTGCTTCGCACGTCCGGTGGCCCTTGCGCTGTGCGGAAGCCGGCGCCGCTGACTCATGGGTCACTTCGTCCTGTTGCCTCACGGAACGTCCGGCAGCGTCTACCCGTTCGTCGCGCTCGGTCGAATGCTTCGCGACCACGGCCATCGCGTCACGATGATTGCCGCGGGCGTCTACGCCGAAACCGCCGCTCGCGCGAAGCTCGACTTCGTGAGCGTCGGCGATGCCGAGCTCGACGCGCTCCTCCTCGACGCGCGACTGTGGACCTGGCGCGACGGCGCGCGCGTGTCCTATGCCTGCGCCGGCCGATCGACGGCGGGTTTCGTGACGGCGATCGAGTCGATCATCGCCCGCGATGGCATGCCCGACCTGATGCTCGCACCGATGATCAACTTCGGTGCGCGCCTCGCGCGGGAGAAGCACGGCATTCCGCTGATCACCGTTCACCTGTATCCGATCATGCTGATCACGCCGAGCAGCGTTCCGCTGTTCGGCCGCGAGGCGCGCATCCTGCGCCGCCTGCCGCGTTGGCTTCGCCGCGGCGCGCTGCAACTGCCCAATCCGCTCGACCGCGAGGCGCTCCCCGCCGTGAGGGCGTGCTGCGCCGAGCACGGCGTGGAGCCGCCGACGAGCCTGTGGCGCCAGTGGTGGCACTCGCCGGACGGCTCGCTCGCGCTGTTTCCCGAGTGGTTCGCGCGATCGCAACCCGACTGGCCCCAACACCTCCTGCAATGGGACTTCCCGCTCGAGGACCTGTCCGCCGAGCAGTCGCTCGATCCTGCGCTTCGGCGATTCCTCGATTCGGGTGAGCCTCCCGTCGTGTTCACCGCGGGGACCGGGCAGTTCCACGCGAAAGCATTCTTCGCGGAGGCGCTCGAGCTCGCGCGTCGCTGCGAGTGCCGGGCCGTGTTCGCGACGCGCAAGCTCGATCAACTGCCCGCGTTGCCCGAGTCTGTCTTCGCGACGTCCTACGCGCCTTTCAGCGCGCTGCTGCCGCATGCGCGAGCGCTCGTGCACCACGGCGGCATCGGCACGACGTCGCAGGCGTTCGCGGCCGGCGTGCCGCAGCTCGTCGTCGCGATGTCGCTCGACCAGCCGGACAACGCGGAGCGCGTCGAACGTCTCGGCGCCGGCCTGGCGACATGGTCAACCAAGTTCGATGCCGATCACGCGCAGCCGCTTCTCGAGCGATGCCTGCGCGACGAGCGCATTCATCGCGCGGCCGTCGAGTGCGCCTCGCGCATGCGCGCGCGACCCTCGCCGCAGGCCTTCGTGCGCTGGGTCGAGTCGCGCCGTGTGCCGAGCCGAATCGCTTCGGCGCCGGGCGCCGACGTCGCCGGCCCGCGCGTGTTCTTCATCCCCGGACTGGGCGCCGACAGCCGGACCTATCGGGGGCCCTGGGACGAGATCGCCAACGGCACGTTCGTCGAGTGGCCGGAATACGAGGGAGAGGCGTCGCTTCCTTCCGTCGCGCGTTTCGTCGCCGACGCGTGGCGGATTCCGGACGGAGCGGTCCTCGTCGCGCCCTCGTTCGCCGGCGCCGTGGCGTGCGAGATCGCGAGCATCCGGGCGCTTTCCGCCGTCGTGCTCATTGCGAGCAGCGCCGACCCCGCCGACTACGTGGGCGCGCGCAAGATGCGCAGGCTGGCCAGGCTCGTTCCGCTGCCGCGCGTTGCCCGATTCCTGCGTCGACGCGAGGGCATCCGCCGGGAGCGGTACGGCCGAGAGCCGTCGCCCTTCGTCGCGGCGCTGCTCGACAGCGTCGAGCAGTGGAGCGTCACGCGCGTTCCGTTCTATCTCGAGATGCTCGACGCGCTCGCGCGATGGCCGGGCGTGGTCGATCTGCCGACGAGGGTCGTTCGCATCCACGGCCGGCTCGACCGTACCGTCCTCCCGCCGGCGACCGCCGATCTCATGCTCGAAGGCGGGCACCTCATCGTGTTCACGCACGCGCGCGAGTGCGTCGATTTCGTCCAGGCGAGTCTTCGCTGAGAGACTACGAACGCCAACGGGCGTGGCGCGCGACGAACGCGACGATGCGCCTCGCGGCGGCGTGCGCCTGCGGAAGCATTCGCATGGCCTGGAAGACGTGCGCCATGCGGTTCCAGACCTCGAGCTCGACCTCCACGCCGGCTTCGTGAGCCCGCGCGGCGAGGCGGAGCGCGTCGTCCAGCAGGACTTCTTCGCTGCCGACCTGGATCATCAGCGGCGGAAAGTCGCGGAAGCTTCCGAACAAGGGCGACGCGCGGACGTCGAGCAGTTGATCGGTCCGGATGTAATGGTCGCGCATGCCGATGAGCGTGGGAACGTGGAAGACCGGATCGCGTCGCGCATGCGTCTTGAACGACGCGCCCGACAGCGTGAGGTCGGCCAGGGGAGACAGCAGCACCACGCACGACGGCATGGGCTCGCCGGCCGCGCGGATCGCGTGCAACGTGGCGAGCGCGAGATTGGCGCCGGCGGAATCGCCCGCGAGCACGATCTGGCGCGGGTCGTATCCTTGCTCCAGCAACCAGCGATAGGCCGAGTGGCAATCGTCGGCGGCCGCCGGGAAGGGATGCTCGGGAGCGAGCCGGTATTCGACCATGAACGCGCGCATGCCGAGCGACCTGCACCAAGGCGCGACCATGGCCGCGTGCGTACGCGGATAGCGAAGCATGAACGCGCCGCCGTGGATGAACAGCAGCACTCGCTCGGGACGCGATTCGGCGGTCTCGAGCCAATTGCCTCCGACGGGCGCGTCGCGGACGGGCACGATGCGGACGTCGCGGGGGCGGCCGCCGAGGTGCTCGTCGACGTAGGCCTGGCTCGCGCGCAGGCGGGGGATCTTCGAGGCATCGAGGCGCATGCGCTTCGCCGTCGCGCGCAGGATGCCGAACGCCACCCAGCGCCGCAGCGGCCCCGCGAATCCGCCCATCACCTTGACGTACGGCAGGTGCGCGTACGCGCCGCCTTTCCTGCCGCGGCGAATCGTCGCCGGGGAGGTCGAGCTCGTGCGGTCGTCGGATCTCAAGGTCGATCCTTCAAGGCGCGCGATGCCTGGTGGGTTGTAACAGGCGCCGTTGCGAGGCAATGGCCCATCCCCTTGCGAGCAACGGCAACGAAGCCATCGGCACGCGGCGCAAGGCAGGCACTTTCGATGCCTCCGTTACAGTCCACTAATCCTGCGGCCTGAACTTGAGGGTCAGCACGCGCTGGAAGATCTCGCCGCGGTCGGGCCGCGGCAGCGGAGAGGATTTCAGTATCGCGCGCTGCACGGCGTCGTCGTACGCGCGACTGCCGCTCGACTTGCGAAGCGTCGCTTCGATGATCTCGCCGGTGGGAAGCTGCACCACGTCGAAGATCGCCTCCGGGTTGCCGGGGAGGTCGGAAGGCACGACCACGTTGCCCTTCACCTTGGCCTGGATGCGGCGGATCCAATCGGCCTCGGACTTCGACCGCGCGGAGGCGTCCGCGGCCTGCTGCGCCTGGCGCTGCTGGATCTCGCGATCCGCCTGCGCGCGAAGCTGCGACTCGCGCTCCGCTTGCGCACGCATCGCCGCCATCTCCTTTTGCTGCCGTTCCTTGGCTTCGGCCTGTTGGCGCTCGCGCGCGTCCGCCTTCTGCTTCTCCTCGAGGCGCTGCTTCTCCTCCTGCTTGCGCTTCTCCTCGAGCTTGCGCTTGTCCTCCGCCTCGCGGGCCTTGCGCTCCTGCTCCTGCTTTTGCTTCAGCGCAATGTCCGCGGCGCGCGTGTCGGGCTTTTCCACCACGGGCGCCGGAGGCGGCGGCGCCGGCTTGGGCGCGGGCGCAGGCTCGGGCTGCGGCGGCGGGGGCTGGGGGACGGGGACCGGCGTGGGCTCGGCCACGGGCGCCTTGACCGGCGGTGCGTAGAGCTCGGCCGTCATCGGCTCCGGCTTGCGGTTCTGCCACTGGATGGAGAACACGAGCACCGCCAGGAAGCCCGCCTGCACGATGAGGGCGAGCGCGAGCGCAAGCCCGCGCCCCTTGGCGCGCCGCGGCTTGCGAGGTCGCTCGAGGCGAGCGGCGGCGAGGGCAGGCACGGCCTACGACGATGGCGGGCGCGCGAGGAGGCCCACCTTCTTCACGCCGTTGCGCTGGAGGAGATCGAGGATCGACAGCACGTCCTCGTAGCGCGCATTCTTGTCGGCGGCGATCACGACCGGCTGCTCCTGCTCGGCCTGCTTCGCCTTCACGCGAGCGAGGAGATCGTCGCGCGTCACCTTGATCGACGGGCCGTTGACCGCCTGGTCGCGCAGGTACAGCGCGTCGTTGCGGAGCGTCACCTCGAGCGGCTGCACCGGCACCGTCAGCTTGCTACCCACCGACGGCAGCTCGATCTCGCCCGGGCTCACGAGCGGGGCCGTCACCATGAAGATGACGAGCAGCACCAGCATCACGTCGATGTAAGGCACGACGTTGATCTGGTTGATGGCCTTGCGCTGGCGTCGCATGGGTTAGCGTGGCGGCGCGCCGGGCGATCGCCCGCGGCGGGCGTCCTGCCTCATCCTTGCCTCTGCAGGATGTTCGAGAATTCCTCGATGAACGTCTCGTAGCGCGTGGCGAGGCGGTCGACGTCGTGCGTGTAGCGGTTGTACCCGACCACGGCGGGGATGGCGGCGAAAAGGCCGATGGCCGTGGCAACGAGGGCTTCCGCGATGCCGGGCGCGACGCTCGCGAGCGTCGCCTGGCTCACGTTCGCGAGGCCGCGGAAAGCGTTCATGATGCCCCAGACGGTGCCGAAGAGGCCGATGTACGGCGAGACGGAGCCCACCGTGGCGAGCCCCGACAGCCCGGCCTCGAGCGCATCGATCTCGCGCTGGTACGCGGCCCGCATGGCGCGTCGCGCGGAGTCGAGCGTCACGAGCGACGCGCTGCCTTGCTTGCGATGCTTCGCGAACTCGCGGAAGCCGGCCGTGAAGATGTGCTCCATGCCGCTGCCCGTGCGCGCCTGCTGGGTGCGCTGGTAGAGCTCGGACAGGTCGCCACCCTTCCAGAACTCGTCCTCGAAGCGGTCGGTGTCGCTCGCCGCGCGGCGGAGCTGGAACATCTTGAGGAAGATCTGCCACCAGGACCACAGCGACAGCAGGGCCAGGACGAGCATGACGCCCTGCACCACGACCGACGCGTGCAGGATCAGATTGAGGAACGAGAGGTCGGCGTGGACGTTCAATCGGTCGTCTCCAGCTGGTGGACGAGGGCGTCGGGCATTCGCACCGGGCGCCAGCGCGACGAATCGAGGCAGGCCAGCGTCACGCGCGCCGTCGTCAGCATGGTGTCGTCGCGACGGACTTCCTGCCGGGCGACGAACCGGCTCGCACCCCGGTGCAGGGCTTCGACCGTCACTTGCAGCACGTCGTTCAATCGCGCGGGGGCCGCGAAGTCGATCTCGCAGCGGTGCACGACGAACACCACGCCGTGGTCGCGCTCGAAGCGGGCGAGCGGGAAGCCCAGGGCCTCCAGCCATTCGGTGCGCGCGCGCTCCATGAACTTGAGGTAGTTCGCGTAGTAGACGACGCCGGCGGCGTCGGTGTCCTCGTAGTAAACGCGAACGGTGAAGCGAAAGGGTGAGCTTGCGGTCACTAAGGCGCGTCGACTAGGACGGGAAGAGGTCGGCGGGACCCGCGGTGGGGGGGGTGAGCCCGAAGTGGCGGAACGAGAGCGCCGTCGCGACGCGGCCGCGCGACGTGCGCTGCAGGAAGCCCTGCTGGATGAGGTAGGGCTCGAGCACGTCCTCGATGGTGTCGCGCTCCTCGCCGATGGCCGCCGCGAGGTTGTCGACGCCGACGGGCCCGCCCGCGAACTTGGTGAGCACGGTGGTGAGGAGCTTGCGGTCCATGACGTCGAGGCCGGAGGCGTCGACGTCGAGCATCGACAGGGCGGCGTCGGCCACCTCGCGCGTGACCGCGCCCTGCGCCTTCACCTCCGCGTAGTCGCGCACGCGGCGGAGCAGGCGATTGGCGATGCGCGGCGTGCCGCGCGAGCGGCGGGCGATCTCGCGCGCGCCGTCGGCGTCGACCTGGATCTGCAGCAGCGCCGACGAGCGCAGCACGATGCGCGTCAGCTCTTCCGCGGTGTAGAACTCGAGCCGCGCGACGATGCCGAAGCGGTCGCGCAGCGGATTGGTCAGCATGCCCGCGCGGGTGGTTGCGCCGACGAGCGTGAACGGCGGGAGGTCGAGCTTCACGCTGCGCGCGGCGGGACCTTCGCCGATCATGATGTCGATCTGGAAGTCCTCGAGCGCGGGATAGAGGATCTCCTCCACCACCGGTGACAGTCGATGGATCTCGTCGATGAACAGCACGTCGCGCGGCTCGAGGTTCGTGAGGAGCGCCGCGAGGTCGCCCGGCCGCTCGAGCACCGGCCCGGACGTCTGGCGCAGGTTGACGCCCAGCTCGTGCGCGAGGATGTGCGAGAGCGTGGTCTTGCCGAGGCCGGGGGGGCCAAAGAGGAGCACGTGGTCGAGGGCCTCGCCCCGGTTCTTCGCGGCGGTGATGAAGATGCCGAGCTGCTCGCGGATCTTCTCCTGCCCCACGTACTCGGCGAGGCCGCGCGGGCGCAGCGCGCGCTCGATCACCTCTTCCTGCACGCCCGCGACCTTGCCGCCGACCACGCGGTTGAGCTCGTCGCTTTCGATCGCCATGGCGGATTCTAGCCCGTCGCGGCCCGGCGCCGGCGGATGTAGAGCGTCTTCGCGACCTCCGCCACCGTGTCGCCGCCGTCGTCCACGATGCGAGCGCGGAACGTGGGCTCGTGCTTGTCGCCGCCGGCGGTGGCCTTCCTCGCGCGCGCGATCGCGGCGGCGGGTAGCACGAAGTGCACGTGGACGTCGCCGCGCCCGGGCTTGCGGTAGTCGATGGCGCCCGACTTGTCCCACACGACGTAGCCGGCGCCGAGATTGCGCAGCATCATGAGCGCGAAGAACGGATCGGTCATCGCGTACATCGAGCCGCCGAACTGCGTGCCGAAGTAGTTGCGATTGAGCAGCCCGAGCGAGAGCTTGACGTCGATCTCGCGGAAGTCCGCCGACACGCGCGTGACGCGAATGCGCGCGCCCACGAACGGCGGCCACAGGTTGATGCCGCGGCGAAACAGGGAAGGCGGGATGTCGATGCCCGCGAGCAGCCCCTGCTTCGTCGATGACATCGCGCGCTCGTCAGGGCTTGGCGAGGAGCTTGAGCGCCTGGCGGATGCCGTCGGCGACCGCCAGGCCTTCGGGAAGCTGCTTGACCGCGGCCACGGCCTCCTTGTCGCTGTAGCCCAGCGCGAGGAGGGCGTGCAGGATGTCGCTCGACGCGGGCGCCGCGCGATGCACGCCGACGGCCGACGTGAGCTCCACGCCGAGCTTGTCCTTGAGCTCCAGGAGAAGGCGCTCCGCCGTCTTCTTGCCGATGCCCGGGATCTTCGTGAGGCGCCCCGACTCCTGCAGCGTGACCGCCTGCGCGAGCTCGGCCACCGAAAGCCCCGACAGCACGGAAAGCGCGGTGCGCGCGCCGATGCCGCTGATCTTCAGGAGCTGCCGGAACGCGCGGCGCTCGTTGTCGGACCCGAAGCCGTAGAGGAGGTGCGCGTCCTCGCGCACGACGAGGTGAGTGAACAGCGTGACCGCCGCTCCGGTGGCGGGGAGGTTGTAGAACGTGCTCATCGGCACGTCGATCTCGTACGCCACGCCCTGCACGTCGAGGAGGATCTGCGGCGGGCTCTTCTCGAGCAGCGTTCCGTGGAGGCGGCCGATCATGGCCGATTATCGCATTCGCGGAAGCTGCGACAGGAACGCCCGCACCTCGTGCAGCGAGGCCATCACGAGCGGCTGCCGCGACAGGAGGTCGGGGGAGGGCGGGTGGAGGTCGGGGACCATGATGGGCGCGATGCCGGAGGCGATGGCGGCGCGCACCCCGGGCTCGGAGTCCTCGAGCACCACGCACGCCTCGCGCTCGACGCCGAGCCTCGCGGACGCCTCGATGAAGATGTCCGGCGCGGGCTTCCCATGGGCGACCTCGTTGCCGCCCACGAGCGCCGCGAAGCGGGGGAAGAGGCCGAGCCGGCCGAGTTGCGCGACGGCGCGCTCGCGGCGCGTGGACGTCGCCACGGCACGCACGATGCCGTTCTCGTGCAGCCAGTCCAGGAGCTCCACCACGCCGGGCTTGAGCGCGATGCCCTCGGCGTCGGTGATCTCGTCGAAGGCCGCGAGGCATGCGGTCGTGAGGCGCTCCGCGGGATAGTCGTCGCCGTAGTGCGCGACGAGGAAGGCGCGCGTGTCGCGGTGATTGCGGCCGATCATGCGCGGCAGGAGCGCCGTGTCGAACGCGATGCCCGTGCTCGCCGACGCGCGCTCCCACACGCGCTCGCCCAGGCGCTCGGTGTCGAGCATGAGCCCGTCCATGTCGAAGATCACCGCGCGCGGCAGGCGATCGGGGCGGCGCGCGGCGCTCATCGGAGAAGCGGCCGTCGCGTCGCCGGTGCAGCGCGCCGACGCCGGTGGTGCCGTGCGCGTGGCAGATGGCGCACGCCAGTGCGTCGGCGGCGTCGGGCGCCCGGCGCGCCGGGCGGGCAGAGGAACTGCGCACCATCTCCTGCCTGGGGCTTCTGCGCCCGCCCGCGGCCGACGACCGATTGCTTGACCTGGCCCGCGGTGTACTCGTGGACGGGAAGGCCCGCGAGCACTGCCGCGGCGATGGCCGCGCCGCGCGCCTGGCCCAGGAGCAGCGTCGAATTGGGATTGACGTTGACGAACACGCGCTCGACCGCGACCTCGGTCGGGCGCTCCTCCGCGATCACGTGCGCCAGGTCGCGCGCGATGATGCCGAGGCGCGTCGGCAGGCTGTCGCCGCTCGCGCGGATGCATCCGCTCGTCACGTAGACGAGCTTGCCGTCCTGCTCGACGAGGAGGCCGAAGCCGGTGACGCGAAGGCCCGGATCGATACCGAGGATGCGGCGCGCGGCCATCACTCGCGCGCGGGCCGTCGCTACCCCTCGTCCAGCACGGCCGACGTGTACACCTCCTGCACGTCGTCGAGGGACTCGAGCGCGTCGAGGAGCTTCTGCATCTTCGCGGCGTCGTCGCCCGCCATCTCCACGTCGGTGGACGCCTTCATCGTGACTTCGGCGAACTCGGGGACGAAGCCGCCCTTGGCGAGCGCATCCTTCACGTTGACGAAGTCGTACGGGCCGGTGACGACCTCGAAGCTGCCGTCGTCGTTGGACACGACATCCTCGGCTCCCGCGTCGAGCGCGGCCTCCATCGCTTGTTCTCGTCGGTGCCGGGCGCGAACACGAGCTGGCCGCAGTGCTTGAACAGGAACGCGACGGAGCCATCGGTGCCGAGGTTGCCGCCGTACTTCGAGAACGCGTGGCGGACGTCGGCGACCGTGCGCGTGCGGTTGTCGGTCATGCAGTCGACGATCACCGCCGCGCCGTTGATGCCGTAGCCCTCGTAGCGGATCTCCTCGTAGTTGACGCCCTCGAGGCCGCCCGCGCCGCGCTGGACCGCGCGCGGGATCGTGTCATGGGCATGTTCTGCGCGTGGCCTTGTCCACCGCGAGGCGCAGGCGAGGGTTCATCGATACGTCACCGCCGCCCAAGCGCGCCGCGACGGTGATTTCCTTGATGAGCCGCGTGAAGATCTTGCCGCGCTTGGCGTCGGTCGCGGCCTTCTTGTGCTTGATATTCGCCCACCTGCTGGTGCCGGCCATGATGTGCCCGTGCTTCGAAGGGCAAAGAGGAAATTATACTCCGGACCCACGCGGCGAAGGGCGGGGCGCGCCGCGGCGAAGTGCCAACGCCATCACTGGAGGACCCGCGACGTCCTGTCGCGCATTTTCTACCAGCGCTGCTTCTGGCTGTTCCTCATGCTGGTCATGCTGCTCGTCGCGGTGTCGTTCGTGCCGTCCACCGACCAGGGCAGGCTCCTGATCAATGTCATCAACATGTTCCTGTTGATCGCCACGGTCGCCGCCGTGGGACGCACGACCCTGTCGTTCGTGATCGCGCTCCTGCTGGCCGTGCCGAGCTCCTTCCAGTACTGCGTCGCTCAGGACCGACGACAACTGGCAGCTCGCCGAGTCGTGGATGTTCGCCGCCGCGCTCTACTTCGTCACCACCATGTACCTCCTGCGCTACGTGTTCCAGCCGCGGGTGATGCCGCACGACAAGCTCTTCGGCGCGGCCGCCGCGTACTTGCTGCTTGGCGTGCTGTGGGCCTACGCCTACGCGATCGTCGGCTACTTCTATCCCAACTCGTACCTCGTGGTGGGCAACGCCGGCGGACTCGACTACCGCGGACGCGCTGTACCTCTCGATCTCGGCTCTGGCACGAAAACGGGCTTCGCTGTTATTCCCGCTCTCGCGGCAGGCGCGCGGCCTGTGCACCGTGCAGGTGATCACGGGCGCGCTGTTCCTGGCCATCCTGATTGCGCGCCTCGCGGCCGACGCTCTACCCGCCGAAGGAGCGGCGACGACGCGCCGAGGCGATCCCTCTAGATGAGGCCCTGCTGCGTCAAGAACTGCTGCAGCACCTCGAAACTCACCAGCGCGTCGTTGATCTCGAGCATGCTCTGCTTGATCGACAGCGGCAGGGGCAGGAGCTCCGCGAGCCTGTAGCCCACCCACGACGCGTCGTCGTAGCGGAGCTCGGCGGGGAAGTTGCGCGGCCCGATGCGCGTGGCCATGAGCTCGAGGAGCTGCACCGGCGGCCTTGTGCTCGGGCGCGATCGCCGCCTGCGCCTCGGTTCCAACGCCGTGACCTCGCCGGTCACGAAGGCCCGTTGCGCTGCGGCGCGTGCTTGCGCACGACGAAGCGCGTCTCGCCGCGCCTGGATACGTGCGGGATGCCGACCTGCGGTACGTCCCAGTCGGTGATGCGCGCGAGCGTCGCCACGGTCGCGATGTCGGGCGTGCTCGCGCCGCGGCGACCTCGTCGCTGCGTAATGAGGCGCACGCGAACGGGCGATTGTCGAGCGCGAGCATGACTTGGCCATGTCGACGTAGCGTTGCTCGAAGATCTTGAGCGGCAGCACGCCGCCAGGAAGAGCACCGTCTTCAGCGGAAAGAGCAGGATGGTCTCCGCCCTCGCGCGTGCCGCCGCTGAAGGCCGCGCGCGCTCCCGGGGGGCGCGGCTTCGCTCGTCGCGCAGCGCGGCGAGGACGCGTGCGGCACGCCGAGCTGGTCGAGCACGCGCGCGACGACGAAGTCGATCATCTCGCCGATCGCTTTGCGGATGCGTGTAGAAGCCGGCACAGGCAGCGTGGAATCCTGCGCCGGCGCGTGCAGTGTGGCCATGTTGTCGAGATGGATCACCGACAGCGGCGTCTCGCGCAGCACCAGCACGAGCAGAGACGACGCTCCTTCAGCATCGTCGGCCGCGCGCTCGATCAGGTTGTCGGCGAGACCGTGTGCGATGGCGCCCAGCGTGCCCATGCTGCAGGGCACACCACCATCGCGTCGGCGGGATTGCTGCCCGACGCGATGGGCGCACATCCAGTCCTCGCGCGCGTACGCGACGATCTGCCTCTCGCGCGCCGTAGCGCTCGGCGAACAGGCGCGCCGCCTCGCGGCTGCGACGGTATCGTGACGTCGCCTCCTGTTCGCCACCACCTGCGCCGCGGCGAATACCAGCAGATGCGCGCGGCAACCGGCCTGCCAGGCATTCGAGAGTCGCAGGCCGTAGGGCATGCCGGAGCCGCCGTAGCGCGAGCATGACGACGCGCGGTGCGAAATTCGTGGGTCACTGCTCCATCTCGCGGTGATGCCGCACGAGCACTGGTAGCGTCCCGCGAACAGCTCCTCGAGGCGCTCACGAGATAGACCGATCGATGCCGGCCTCCCGGTGCAGCCGATGGCGACGGTGAAGGTAGTTGCGGTTGTCGCGCGTAGTCCGGCAGCCAGCTCGCCACGAAGTGATAGATGTCGCCGTACATGCGCTCGACCTCGGGCGCGGCCTCGCAATCGACCGCGGCGTCGCGGCCCGTCTGCGGGGGCGAGCGCGCGCTCGTAGTGCGGGTTGGGCAGGCGCGTCGAGGCCGAGGTCGGCGTCGAGCGGCACGCCGTGCTTGAAGCCGAAGGATTCGAACGTGACTCGTGGGGTCTACGGCGATGAAGTCCTTGCCATCCGCGCGCAGCGCCGCGGCCGAAGTCCTTGACCCAGCCCTCGCGCAGCGCAGCGCGCGGTGCTCGATCGCCTCCGTCGATGCTCGTCGCTCGAGAAAGGATGCCGGCGGCGCGTCCTGCTCGCGGGTCGCTCTTGGGCGAATGAGGAAGCGCACCGTCCATCCCGCGCCGCGCAGCTCGGTCAGCGTCGAGACCCGGCAGGCCGGGACCGCTTTCTTCACGTCAAGCGCGACGGCGACCGGCGCCGGCCGTCGCGAGCGAAGCCGCTACGGCGACCGTGGACGGCGGCAAGTTGTTGATGGCGTAGAGGATCCTCGAGCGCCGCGAGCGCGTCCTTGCCCCGGCCCGACAGCCCGCCGATCAGCAGGAGGTCCATCGGCGAGAGACTAGGGCCCGTTCAGACCGGCGCATCGCGTTGGCCGGGCCCAGCGCTCTTCGGGCGCATCCGATGGCGAGTCCGCGGGTTCCGCGGTGGGCGATCTGGCCGCTCGCCGCCCTTCGGCGACGGTGTCGACCGTCATCGCCACGGCGCCGTTGTTGATCGCGAAGACCGCCAGTCCTCGAGCGCGGTGGCCGCCTCGATTGGCGCCGCCGGACACGCTTTCGCCGATCATAGTGGTCACGGGCAGCCTGCCGCGTCCCATCTTCCATCCGCTTCTGCTGCCGCTCGATGAACTCCTTCGTGCTGTCGATCCCGCTGGTTCAGCACGAAGTTGCGGCCTCCACCAGCACCGCGGGGTTGCGACCCGCGGCCACGGGAATGGTGACCTTGCGGATCGGCACCGACAGCACGTCCTGGTACGTGGCGTTGACCACCCGGCCGATCGAGCTGGTGAACGCCTCGTGGCTGTGATCCTGAGGTGGACGATGAGCTTCAGGAGCTTGCGCGGCCGCACGGCGGTCTCGCCGAAGATGGTGCGGATGTTGAGCACGCCGATCCCGCGCACCTCGAGGAAGTCGCGCAGCACCGCGGGGCAGCGGCCTTCGATGGTGTCGGGCGAGATGCGGAACAGCTCGACGATGTCGTCCGCGACGAGGCCGTTGCCGCGCGAGATGAGCTCGAGCGCGAAGGCTCGCTCTTGCCGATGGCGGAGGCGCCGGTGATGAGCACGCCCATCTCGAGCACGTCGAGGAACACGCCGTGCAGGGTCGTCGACTCCGCGAGCACGCGCGCGAGGTAGAGGCGTATCACGTCGACGACGTGCGGCGAAGGCTGCGGCGACGTGAAAAGCGCGACGTGCTGGCGGTTGCACTGCTCGAGGAGGTGCTGGGCACCTCTTCGCCGTTGGCCACCAGGATGGCGATGGCTTCGCCTGGAACAGGCGATCGAGCGAGCGCCGCAGCTCGTCGTCGGGAAGGCCCCGCAGGTACGTTCCCTCCGCCGCGCCCAGGATCTGGATGCGGAACGGATGGATGAGGTTCATGTGGCCGACCTGGCCGACCGTCGGCTTCAGCGCGGCTTCGCCGCTCAGGACGCGGTTGCCGCCCTGGCGGCCTCCCATCCAGTGCAGGCCGAGGCGATCGCGATTCTCGTCGAAGAGGCTCTGGACGGTGACTTGCCGCATGGGCTTAGGACGACGGCTTCCAGCTCTTGAAGAGATCGAGGAGGTCCGCGCTGTCCTTGGCGCCCGAGAGGCTGTCGCGGAACGACTTCTCGGAGAACATCTGCGCGAGCTCGGACCCAGAAGCTGCAGGTGGAGGTCGGTGGCCTGCTCGGGCACCAGCAGCACGAACACCTGCGCGACCGGCTTGCCGTCGGGCGCCTCGAACGGCACGGCCTGCTTGAGGCGTACGAAGGCGCCGCGCGCCTCCTTCAACCCCTTGATGCGGCCGTGGGGGATGGCAATGCCCTGCCCGAGTCCCGTCGACCCCAGCTTCTCGCGCGCCGCGAGGCTGGCGGCGATCGCTCCGGCGTCGAGCTTGCCCTGGGTGGCGAACAGCGCACCCACGGCCTCGAACAGGCGCGCCTTCGACGGCACGTCGAGGTCGAGGACGATGTTCGAGGGCGTCAGCAGTTCTGCGATCTGGTTCACGGGTGAGAGCCTGCTCCTGTAGGCGTCCTGCCTTGGCCCCGAAACGAAACGGCGGGCGGTCGCCTGACCTCCCGCTGGCTTCGCGGCCTTTGCTTCCGTCGAAAAAATTATACGCCGGTCATTCGGCCTGCTGGCTGGGCGGCGACGACGCCGTGAGCTGGCGCTCGATGCTCTCGCGATCGGCGCGGTGCGCCGACAGCTTCTCCTTGTACTTCAGCACCTGCCTGTTGAGCTTGTCCGCGAGCGAGTCGATGGCCGCGTACATGTCGGGCTCGACCGCCTCGGCGTGGATCTCCTTGCCGCGCACGTGCACGTTCGCCTCGATCTTCTGGCGAAGCTTGTCCACCGACAGCACCACCGTGACGTCGATCACGTGATCGAAGTGGCGGTTGACGCGGTCGAGCTTGCTGACCACGTAGGACCGGATGGCCGGGGTGATGTCGAGGTGAACGCCTGTCAGGTTGAGATTCATCGGGTCTCCTTCGTTTCGCGGTGCTTCGTCGCGCTCGCTCGCAAGTTCCACGCCAGCCGGACGGCGTCAGATGGCCTTGCGCATGTTGACGGGAGGGATCGACAGCGCCTCGCGGTACTTGGCGATGGTGCGCCGGGCGACGATGATGCCCTGCTCGCCCAGGAGCTCCGCGATGCGGCTGTCGGTCAGCGGGGACTGCGTGTTCTCGGCGGCGACGAGCTGCTTGATGAGCGCGCGTATCGCCGTGGCGGACGCCGCGCCGCCGGTGTCGGTGGCGACGTGGCTTCCGAAGAAATACTTGAGCTCGAACGTGCCGCGCGGCGTCAGCATGTACTTCTGCGTCGTCACGCGCGAGATGGTCGACTCGTGGAGGTCGAGCATGTCGGCGATCTCGCGCAGGACCATCGGCCTCATCGCGACCTCGCCGTGCTCGAAGAATCGCCGCTGGCGCTCGACGATGGCCTGCGCGACGCGCAGGATGGTCTCGAAGCGCTGCTGCACGTTGCGGATCAGCCACTTCGCTTCCTGGAGCTGCGCCGCGAGCTGCTGGTTCGACGACTCGCGGTTGCGCGTCAGGATGTCCGCGTAGATGCGGTTGAGCTTGAGCTTGGGCATGGCCGCTTCGTTGAGCGACGCCGTCCACGTGTTCCTCACCTTCCGTACGACCACGTCGGGGATGACGTAGTTCGCCTCATCCTTCGCGAATGACGAGCCCGGGCGCGGGTTGAGGCTGCGGATCAGCTCCAGCACGCGCCGCGCACCGCCTCGTCCTACGCAGCGCCGGAGCTTCGTGAAGTCGCGCGCCGCGAGGAGCGGCAGGTGGCCGTCGACGGTCTTGAGCGCCTCGGCGCGGAACTCGGTCTGCGGCGGCAGCGATTTCAACTGCAGCGCGAGGCACTCGGCCGGATTGCGCGCGCCCACGCCGGCCGGCTCGAAGCTCTGCAGGAACTTGAGCCCGATGCTGAGCTCCTCGGGCTCGACGTCGTCGTTCTCGCTGAAGAGGTCGGCGATCTCCTCGAGCGACGACGTGAGGTAGCCGTCGTCGTCGAGCGCGTCGATGAGCGCCTCGACGATCTGGCGATCGCGCAGCGGGAGGTTGAGCAGCATGAGCTGCTGCATGAGGTGGTCGCGAAGCGAGCTCGACGCGACCTGCTGCGGCGCGAAGTCGTCGTCCTCGTTGCCGCCACGCCGCCCCAATCGCCGTCGCGCCGCCGCCGTAATCGAGAAATCGGTCACGTCGGGAAGGTCCTCGCGCGTGGGCGCGGAGTCGACGGCGGTCATGCCCTCGCCTTCGCCGTCGCCCTCGTCGTCGCGCGCTGGTGCGCTCGACGGGTGCGATGGCGGGCGCCATGCCTCGAGGGAACTCCTGGGGCGGCTCGTCCTCGCCCTCCTCGCGCTCGAGGAGGGGATTCTCCTGCAGCATGCGGTCGACCTCGGCGTTGAGCTCGAGCGTCGACAGCCTGGAGCAGGCGGATCGACTGCTGAAGCTGCGGCGTCAGCGTGAGGATGCTGCGTGAGCTTGAGCTGGAGCGTCTGCTTCATCGTCGAATTGATCTAAAGCAGCCCGACTGCCTCAAAGCCTGAAATGCTCGCCGGTAGACCTTGCGTACGTCCTCATTATAAACAATATCCCCGGGCACGCCCGAGGCCAGGACGCGGCCCTCGTTGATGATGTACGCGCGGTCGCAGATGCCGAGCGTCTCGCGCACGTTGTGGTCGGTGATGAGCACGCCGATGCCGCGCTCCTTGAGGAAGCCGATGATGCGCTGGATGTCGAGCACCGCGATGGGATCGACGCCCGCGAACGGCTCGTCGAGCAGGATGAAGCGCGGGCGCGTCGCGAGCGCGCGCGCGATCTCGCAGCGGCGGCGCTCGCCGCCCGACAGCGATACCGCGGGCGCGTCCGCGAGGTGGGAGATGGAGAGGTCCTCGAGGAGCGCGTCGAGGCGGTTCGACATTGTGTCGGGTCGAGGTCGAGCTCGAGGATAGCGCGCACGTTCTCGGCGACGGTGAGCTTGCGGAAGATCGACGCCTCCTGGGGAAGGTAGGAGAGCCCGCGGCGGGCGCGCTGATGGATGGCGAGGCGAGAGAGGTTCTCGCCGTCGAGCTGGATGCTGCCGCCGTCGGCCGCGACGAGGCCGACGATCATGTAGAAGCACGTCGTCTTGCCCGCGCCGTTCGGGCCGAGCAGACCCACGACCTCGCCGCTGGCGACTTCGAGCGACACGTCGTGCACCACGGTGCGCGCCTTGTACTTCTTGCGCAGCGCGCCGCGCTCAGCCGGCTCATCAGGCCGCGGTCACTTCGCGGCCGGCGTCGCGAGCTCCCCCGACGGCGTGAGCGTCAGCGGCGCGGGCGCCTTGGGGGCCGGGCTCCCTGCCGGGCAAGGCGCCGTCCTTCGGCGGAACGTCCCGCGCGCGCGGTCGGAGCGGCCCACGTCGCCGGGCACGGGGCTCGTGGACGGCCGGCCTTCCGCGCTTGAAGAGCTCGGTGGCGGAGTTGTACGAGATGAAGTTGCTGCGGATCTCGTCGTCGCCGCGCTTCAGGATCGCGTTGTCGAAGAGCTCGAGCTGCTCCTTCGCGCCGTCGTATTCCGCGCGCAGGGCCCAGCCTTCGTAGTAGCCGTCGGCGTCGTCGCGTTTCTGCCGGAACGCGATGGGATTGCCGAACGCCGTGGCCGACAGCGAGTTGTCGGCGTTCTGCTTGAAGTTGATGCGGTCGGCCTTGATGGTCATCGTCCCCTGCGTGATCACCACGTTGCCCGTGAGCACGCCGGTCTTCTTCTCGTAGTTGACCTCGCCGCCGTCGGAGCTGAACGAGATGGCCTTCTCGCGGTCCGCCTTCTCGGCGTGCGCGACGCAGGCGGTCGCGATCGCGAGGCATGCGGCCGTGTGGCGGACGATACGGGACAGGCGGGTCACTTGGGCCGGGAGGGGCTTGCTGGGCAGCGGCGCTTGGCTGCAGGGTGCCTTTGACGCCGGAGGCGAGCTTGAGCGTCTTGGCCTTGTTGTCGAGCGTGAGGCCGACGGAGTGGATTATTCCACGCGGCTCCTCGATCGTCACCGCCTTGTCGGTCCGCGCGAGCTCCTGGTCCGGGATCACGTGGAGGTACTCCGTGGTGACCGTGACCGGGCCGGCCGGCTGCTCGCCCGGGCTCGTCGGCCCGGCTTCGCGCACCGCGACCACGTTGCCGGTGAAGAATACCTCCTTGCGGTCGCCGGATAGCTTGCCGCGGCTCGCGGTGATCCGGAACGCGGGCTTGCCGTCCTCCGTGCGCGAGAGCATCGGGTCGATCACCTCGGTCGTCTGGTCGTCGCCGTAGTGCATCGCCCGCTTGCCCTCGGCGATCTGGGTGGGGCGCCCTTGAGAGTCGAGCTCGACCGCGTGGAAGCCTTCGACGTAGATGTCGGGGTCGTGGCGCTGCGAGCCGTCGAGGCGCGGCACCGGCGCCTGCACCTGGGAGTCGAGCCAGTACGTGAGCGCGGCCATGCCGCCCAGGAGGAAGACGGGCGACCACGACGTGATGCGGTCGAGGATCGAGCGCGGCTGCATCGATGCCTACGCCGCTCGCGCGGTCGTGGCGGAGGGCGCGTGGCCTTGCGCCGCGAGGATGAGCTCGCACAGCTCGCGCACCGCGCCCGAGCCGCCGTCACGCGTGGTGACGCCGGTGCCGTGCTCGCGCACGGCGGGCGGCGCGTGGCCGTCGCGGCAGCACGCGCATGACCGGAATGTCGGGGAGGTCGTCGCCGATGTGCGCGCATGCCTCGGGCGCGATGCCCAGCTTGTCGCGCAGCGCGTTCCACGCCTCGAGCTTGTCGCCGATGTCGAGCATGACGTGCTCGATCTTGAGGCGCCGCGCGCGGTGCGTCACCGCCGGCGCCGCGCTGCCCGTGATCCACGCGACCGTGATGCCGATGCGCTTCAGCATGTGTATGCCGACGCCGTCGAGCGCCGAGAAAGCCTTCATCTCGTGGCCCAGGTCGTCGACGAAGATGCGGCCGTCGGTGAGGACGCCGTCGACGTCGCAGGTCAAAAGACGCACGGCGCGCGCGCGGGTCATTGCATCGTTGGCCATCAGACGATCCGGGCGTTGAAGAGGTCGTGCATGTGCAGGGCACCCGACAGGCGGCCGGCGTCGTCGGCCACCAGGAGCTGCGAGATCTTGGGCGGCGTCTCCATTACGTCGACGCAGTCGATCGCGAGGTCTTCGGGGCGGACGGTGCGCGGCGAGCGCGTCATCACGTCGGTGACCTTCAGCGACGAGAGCTCGCGCATCGCGGTGACGCAGCGACGGAGGTCGCCGTCGGTGAAGATGCCCGCGACGCGCCGGTCCGGGTGCACGATCACCGTCATTCCCATGCCCTTGCGGCTCATCTCGGCGCTCGCCTCGATGAGCGATGCGTCGATGCCGCAGACGGGGAGGTCGTCGCCCTGGCGCATGATCTCGCCGACGCGCACGAGGCGCCGGCCGAGGGCGCCGCCCGGATGCGATCGCAGGAAGTCCTGGGCGGAGAAGCCGCGCGCCTCGAGGAGCGCCATCGCGAAGGCGTCGCCGAGGGCGATGGCGGCCGTGGAGCTCGCGGTGGGCGCGAGGCCCAGCGGACGTTCGTCATCGACGCGCGTCGAGGTGGACGTCGGCGCCCTAGGCGAGCGCGCTCTGCTCGTTGCCGGTGAGGGCCACGATCTTCGCGCCCGAGCGCTTGACGTGCGGCGTGAGCGCGACGAGCTCGTCGGTCTCGCCCGAGTTCGACAGCATGAAGACGACGTCGTCCGGCGCGATCATCCCGAGGTCGCCGTGGAGGGCCTCGGTGGCGTGGACGAAATAGGCGGGCGTGCCGGTCGACGCGAGCGTGGCGGCGAGCTTGCGTCCGACGTGGCCCGACTTGCCGATGCCGCAGACCACGACGCGCCCGCGGCCGTTGCGCACGAGCCCGATCGCCGCCACGAACGCATCGCCCAGGCGCGCGGACACCGCCGCGATAGCTTGCGACTCGACGGCGAGCACCCGGCGCGCGCGGGCCAGCGCCTTCGCGGCGTCGACATGTGCGCGTCGCCGCGAGTGCGATTTGCTCGGAAGCTCGTTCGTCTTCACGGCGAAGGTATAACCCCGCGGCCCGCGCGCCCGCCCCCGACGCGTGCTCCTTTATGATGCGGCGGGGGACTGGCCGCGCGGGTTGCCCGAAAGTGCCGGGTGCACGGCGTAAGACCGATTTCCGGGACCCCGAATCCGGGGCCGGACCCCGAAACGGGGTCTGACCCCATTTTCTGGGCGCGGCCTTGCCCGGCCGACGCGCTCCACGACTGCCTCGATTCTTGCCTGAAGCCACGTCCATGCCGCATGCCCTTCTCCTCGTCCTGACGCTGCTCGCCGCGTCGGTGGTCGTGGTCGTGGTGAGCAGGCTCGTCCACCTGCCGCCGATCCTCGGCTACCTGGGCGTCGGCATCGCGATGGGGCCGAACGCGCTGGCGCTCATCACGCTCGACGAGACGACGCGCCAGGCGGGGGAGTTCGGCGTGGTATTCCTCATGTTCTCGATAGGCCTCGAGTTCAGCCTGCCTCAGCTTCGCGCGATGCGCCGCGCGGTGTTCGGGTTGGGCTTCGCGCAGGTCGCCATCACCACCGCCGCCGCGATGGGGGTGCTGCACTTCGTGGGCTACGGGTGGCAGGCGGGCTTCGTGCTCGGCGGCGCGCTCGCGATGAGCTCGACGGCGATCGTCTCGAAGCTCCTGGCCGAGCGCATGGAGCTCGGCACGCCGCATGGCCGCGACATCATGGCGGTGCTCCTGTTCCAGGACCTCGCGGTGGTGGCGTTCCTGATCGTCATCCCCACGCTCGGCCAGCCGGGGGGCGAGCTCGCGGCATCGCTGGCCCTGGCGACCCTCAAGGCGGCCGTCGCGCTGGCGGTGATCCTGTTCCTGGGCCAGCGTCCGATGCGCGCGTGGTTCCACCTCGTGGCGCGGCAGCGCTCGTCCGAGCTCTTCGTCCTGAACGTCCTCCTCGTGACCCTGGGGCTCGGCGCCGTGACCGAGGTGCTCGGCCTGTCGCTCGCGCTGGGCGCGTTCCTCGCGGGCATGCTCATCGCGGAGACGGAGTACCGCTACCAGGTCGAGGAGGACATCAAGCCCTTCCGCGACGTGCTGCTCGGCCTCTTCTTCATCGTGGTCGGCGCGGCGCTCGACCTCGCGGTGGTCATCGACAAGCTGGGATGGGTGCTGCTGCTCCTGACCGTGCCGATCCTCGTCAAGATGATCCTCACCGTGGCGTTGTCGCGGGTCTTCGGCGCGCCGCTCGCCACCGCGCTCCGGACCGGCTTCTACCTCGCGCAGGTCGGGGAGCTCGCGCTCGTGATGCTCGCGCTCGCGGTGCGCAACGGCGTGCTCCCCGAGGCGATCGTGCAGCCGGTGCTGGCGGCGATGATCCTTTCGATGTGCACCGCGCCGCTCCTCATCCAGTTCGCCGAGCCGATCGTGCGCAAGCTCACGGCCAACGACTGGCTCGCGCGCGCGGCGCAGGTCACGCAGATCGCGGCCCACACCATGGCGCGCCAGAACCACATCATCGTGTGCGGATATGGCCGAAGCGGCCAGAACCTCGGGCGCCTCCTCGAGGCCGAGGACATCCCGTACGTGGCGATGGACTCCGATCCGCAGCGCGTGAAGGAGGCCGCGGCCGACGGCAGCAGCGTGGTCTACGGAGACGCGAGCCGGCGCGAGGCGCTGGTGAGCGCGGGCATCGGCAAGGCGCGGGCGGTCGCGATCACGTTCTCGAATACGCCGGTCGCGCTCAAGATCCTGCACCACGTCCACCAGGTCCGGCCCGACGTCCCGGTGATCGTGCGCACGCTCGACGACTCGGAGATCGACAAGCTCATCGAGGCGGGAGCGACGGAGGTGGTGCCGGAGGTGCTCGAAGGCAGCCTCATGCTCGCGTCGCACTCGCTGCTCGTGCTCGGCGTGCCGCTCAACCGGGTACTCAAGCGCATCCGCGCCATCCGCGAGGAGCGTTACGACCTGTTCCGGGGCTTCTTCCACGGCGCGACCGACACGTCCGAGGCGGCGGAGAACCTGCAGGCGCGCCTGCGCACGGTGGTGCTTCCGGAGCGCGCCTCCGCGGTCGGGCGCACGCTCGCGGACCTCGACCTTCGCGCCGACGTCGAAGTGACGGGCGTTCGGCGCAAGGGGGCGAGGGCGCAGCGCCCCGCCTCGGACTATCGCTTCGAGCCGGGGGACGTCGTCGTGTTGCTGGGGCGTCCCGACGCGCTCGCCAACGCGGAAGGCAAGCTCCTGCGCAAGCCGCCCAAGGAGGGCCCCGCGACGCCCCCTCCCGCGGACCCGGAAAAGGCTGCCTGACCCCCGCCACCCGCCGGGGAGAAATGGGGTCAGACCCCATTACGGCCCGCCGGACCAGGCCGACAAATGGGGTCAGACCCCATTAAAGTTCCCAAATCCATCGGGGCCGAGAAATGGGGTCAGACCCCATTAAAAGTTCCCAGATCCATCGGTAAGCGACTGTATCGACTGCAGAACAAGCAGGCCAGGCCCGGGTGGCGGGTGGGGCGCCATGCCTACGTGACGTCTTGCCCCGGCCCCGCCGCGATGCGCTCCGAGATTCGCCGCGCGCAGGCGACGACGCCGTCGCGGCACGCCTTGGACGACGCCTGCGTGTGCCGGTACTTGGGGATGGTGATGCTGAGGCAGCCCACCGGCGCGCGGCCGGGAATGGGGATGGCGCATCCGTAGCAGATGATGTCGGGCTCGGTCTCCTCCCGGTCGATGGAGTAGCCGCGCTTCGCGGTAGCGGCGATGTCGGCCTCGAGCGCGCGCCGGGAGGTGTGCGTATGCGGCGTGTACGACACGAGCTCGATGCCATCGAGGAGTTCGTCGCGCGTCTCGTCGTCGAGAGCCGCGAGGTAGGCCTTGCCGACCGACGTCGAGTGAAGCGGAATGCGCGCGCCGATCCTCGAGGTCATGCGCACCGCGCGCAGGCTCTCGAGCTTGTCGATGTAGACCATCTCGCGCCCGCTCGGCACGGCGAGGTGAACGGTCTCGCCGGTCGAGTCGCGGAGCGCGAGGATCTCGTCGCGCGCGACCTCTCGCACGTCCATGCGATCCCACGCGCGCGAGGCGAGGTTGACAAGGCGCGGCCCGAGCTCGAGCACGCCGCGCGCGGGACTCTCGATCACCATGCCCTCCGCGATCAGCGCGGTGACGATGCGGTGCGTGGTCCCCCGCGGCAGTCCCACGGCCTTGTGGATCTGCGACGTGGTCCAGCGGCCGGGGTCGTCCGCCACCTGCTGGAGCACCGAGACGAACTTGGAGAAGGACGCGGTACCGGGGACCGCCACGCGCGGGCCTTCGGGACGGGCTCGAGGTTTCGCCGGAGCCTTGGCGGCGGGCTTCGCGGGCTGCGCGCGGGTGGGGGATCGAGTGCTCATGGAAGTGTCGGGGTCGCGCTGCGCGCGCGGAGGGCTTCGCGGGTCGCGCGCGTTGTTGCCGCGCCGATGCCCGGGTATGCTGGCTATATCGTGGCTCGTTTGCCCACATCATGGGCATTTCGGCGGGGCTTGTCCATCGGAACGCCGCGCCCGCCGCGAAAATCCTGCTGACACCGCGAACCCATTCGCGGGATAAACCTGCGTCGCTTGACCATACTCTAACCAGAGTGCCCATATTGTAGGCACCTCGGCAAGCGACGCGCTCGACTGATCGACCAAGGAGGAGCACTACGATGTCACGCAAATGGCAGCATCCGGCGGCCGGCGTCCCGTCCGCCTCGCGCCGCAGCTTCGTGCAGGCGGCGCTCGGCAACGTCGCCGCCGCGGCCATGGCGCCGCGGACCTGGCGTTCGGCCAGGTCGATTCGAGTTCGCCGCGCTGTACGAGGCCGCGAAGAAGGAAGGCGAGATGGTCTGGTACGTGAGCTTCTACGGCGAAAGCATCGCCAAGGCCACGACCGAGGCCTTCAAGAAGAAATACCCGGGCCTCCAGGTGTCGCCCGTTCGCCGCACCACCGGCTCGACGTTCCAGCGTATCAACCAGGACCTTCAGGCCAACAACAACGTCGCCGGCGTGCTGTCGATGAGCGGCATCGCGGACTACTACGACCAGCTGAAGGCGCGCGGCGCGCTCGCGCAGTACACCCCCGTCAACGCCGCCAAGCTCGACAAGTCGGTGCGCAACGTGATCGACCCGGGCTACGTGTACCCGATGGGCGGCGGCCTCATGGCCATCGCCTACAACTCGGCCAAGCTCACCAAGGCCGAGGCGCCAAGAACTGGGACGACCTGGCCGAATCTGAAGTGGAAGGGCAAGCTCGCGCTCAGCAGCCCCGCCTTCAGCGGCTTCGACGCCGCGCTCGACGTCGTGCTCATGCAGAAGAAGGGCTGGGGCTATTTCGAGAAGCTCGAGAAGAACAAGCCGCTCATCCAGCGCTCGACGTTCGACACCATCACCGCGCTGAGCTCGGGCGAGCGCCTCGTGTCCACGATGCCCGACGGCGTCGCCATCGAGGCCATCGCGAAGGGCAACTCGCTCGCGCTCGTCTATCCCACCGACGGATCGATCCTGATCCCGGGCCTCACGTCGATCATGAAGGGCGCACAGCAGCCCAACACCGCCAAGCTCTTCACCGAGTTCCTGCTGGGCATCGAGCACGCCAAGATTTGCGCCGAGGCGAGCTACGTGCCGGTGCGCCCCGAGGTCGTCATGAAGCTGCCCACGGGGCAGACGATCTCCGAGATCCCGATCACCGCGGTGCAGCCGTCCGCGGAGTTCGGCAAGGACCTGGCGGTCGTCATCCAGAAATGGCGCGACCTCTTCGGTTGAGGAGCGCCCGCGCCGGCAGCGACGCCCCCGCGCCTCGCGTGAGCGCATGACGCCGGGCGCGGTGGCGCTTCCGCGCGGTCGCCTGGCGTCGCTCGGCATCGGAGGTGTGGCGTGGATCGGCCTCGCGGCCGTCCTCGTCCTGCTGGTCGCGAATCCGCTCGTCCATCTCCTCTCGATCTCGCTCAGCGGACCGGGCGGCGAGGGGTGGACGCTGCGCAACTACGCCACGGCGTTCGGCTCGAAACGCTACCTCGATGCCTACGTCAACTCGCTGCTCCTGGGCGGGTGCGTGTCCGCGCTGTGCATCGTGCTGGGCCTGCCGATCGCCTGGGCCGTCTCGCGCACCGACATGCCGTGCAAGGCGCTCGTCCGCATGCTGGTGCTCGCCACGTTCGTCACGCCGCCGTTCCTGGGCGCCACGGCGTGGATCCTGCTCGCGAGCCCCAACGCGGGCTGGATCAACGTCGCGTGGAGGTCGCTCTTCGGCACGTCGTGGTCGCCCTTCGACATCTACAGCTTCGCGGGCGTGACGTTCGTGCTCGCGATCTACTCGTTCCCGTACGTCTTCACGTTCGCGACGGCGGCCCTCGAGAACGTGTCGAGCGAGATGGAGGACGCGGCCGGCATCCTGGGCTCGGGCCGCTTCCGCACCATGCGACGCATCACGCTGCCGCTCGTGCTGCCGGCGATCCTCGCGGCGTCGATCATCACCTACCTCGACGCGGTCTCCATCATCAGCTCGACGATCATGGTCGCGCTCCCCGCGCGCATCAACCTCATCCCGCTCCAGCTCTGGGAGTTCTTCGCCTACCCCCTGCGCGTGGAGGTGGCGGCGGCGTACTCGATTCCCATGCTGCTGATCGCGGTGGCGATGTTCTGGCTGCAGAAGCGCCTCCTCGGACGCAAGGGTTACGTGGCGCTCACCGGCAAGGGCGGCCATCGCCGCCCCATCGTCCTCGGTCCCATGCGCTGGGTGATGCTCGCGTGGTGCGTGCTCGTGCTCACGCTCTCCATCCTCGCGCCCTACCTCGTGCTGCTCGAGGGCGCCTTCACGCGTGCGTGGACGCGCGGCCTTGCATGGTCGAACGTCACCATGGCGAACTTCGCCTATCTCTTCTCGAGCTACAACGAGGCGCCGCGGGCCATCGTCAACACGTTCCTCTACTCCGGATTCGCGGCCACGCTCGCGGTGGGGCTCTCGCTCGCCATCGCCTACATCACGACTCGCAAGCTCGTCCCGGGATCGGGCGCGCTCGCGGCGCTCGCGTACATGCCGGTGGTCATCCCGGGCCTCATCCTCGCCATCGGCTTCTACGCGAGCTACGCGGTGCCGCCGTTCCAGCTCGCCGGCACGGGGCTCATCCTGGTCATCGCGTTCACGACGCGCTTCCTGCCGATCTCGTTCGCGAGCACGTCGTCCGCGATGTCGGCGGTGAATCCCGAGATGGAGGAAGCGGGGCGCATATTGGGCGGCTCGCGATCGCTCGCGCTGCGCCGCATCCTGGCGCCGCTTCTGAAGCGCAACCTCGCGGGCGCGTGGCTCCTCGTCTTCATCCTCTCGTCGCGTGAGGTGAGCTCGGCGCTGTTCCTTTACGGCCCGCAAAGCCGGACGATGTCCGTGTACTTCTTCGACCTGGCCGAGAACGGCCGCTTCGAGATCCTCTGCGCGCTGGGCGTCGTGCTGCTGGTCACGACGCTCGTGTTCGTCGTCATCGGCCAGCTCGTCGTCGGACGCGACTTCATGATCAGGAGCCAATCGTGACCACTCGCCTGGCCCTCGCGGGCGTCGGCAAGCGCTACGGCGAGGCGGTGGCGGTCGAGGACTTCTCGCTCGACATCGCCGAAGGCGAGTTCATCTCGCTCCTCGGCCCCTCGGGCTGCGGCAAGACGACCATGCTGCGCATGATCGCGGGCTTCATCACGCCCACCTCCGGAACGATCGCGCTGGACGGCAACGTCATCTCGTCGCCCGAAGGCGCCGTGCCGCCCGAGCGCCGCGGCATGTCGATGATCTTCCAGAGCTACGCGATCTGGCCCAACATGACGGTCGAGGAGAACGTCCGCTTCGGGCTCGAGATCCGGCGCGTGCCCGCGGCGGAGGCGAAGAAGCGCGTCGATGCGATGCTCGACGTCGTGCGGCTGTCGCCTTACGCGAAGCGCTATCCGGCGGAGCTCTCGGGCGGCCAGCAGCAGCGCGTGGCGCTCGCGCGCGCCATCGTGGTCGAGCCCGCCGTGCTGCTGCTCGACGAGCCGCTGTCGAACCTCGATGCCAACCTGCGCGAGGAGATGCGCTTCGAGATCCGCCGCATGCACGACGCGTACCGCATCACCACGGTGTACGTCACGCACGACCAGTCGGAGGCGATGCTCACGTCGAACCGCATCGTGGTCATGAGCCACGGGCGCGTCGAGCAGGTGGACTCGCCCGTGCGGCTGTACGAGGCGCCGCGCACGCGCTTCGTCGCGTCGTTCATCGGCAAGACCAACCTCCTCGCGGGCACGAGGACCGCCGGCGGCATCAGGATCGGCGACGTCGCGTTCCCCCTCGCGCCCCTGGCCGCCGGAAGCGGTGCGGACGGCGAGGTCACGGTATCGCTGCGCCCGCAGCACGTGAGGCTCCTCCGCGCGTCGGCGCCGGCGGGCAGCGGCGAGGTGCAGGTCGCGGGCCGCGTTACCGACGCGGCGTACCTCGGCGGCCATTGGGAATACACGCTCGACGTCGGCATGGGCGCGCCGATCTTCGCCCTGTCCGACTCCGTGACGGCGCTCTCGCGCGGCGACGCCGTGTCCGTCGCGATCGATCCCTCGCGCATGGCGGTCGTCGAGTCGCCATGAAGGACATCGTCGCCGCGTCGCGAGCTCATCACCACGCCGGCCGCACGCGCATCGCGTGTCGGCGGCACAACCAGGAAGGAAACTAACGTGCGTCAGGTTGTCGTTCCCCGATTCGGCGGGCCGGAAGTGCTGCAGGTCGTCGATCGTCCCCGTCCCGTCCCGGCCGCCGGCGACGTCCTCGTCAAGCTCGAGTTCGCGGGCATCACCTACGGCGACGTCTACCAGCGCGAGGGCACGTACCGGCCCGGCAATCCGCTCAAGGAAGGCGACGCGCCGCTGCCCATCGGCGGCGAGGGCGTCGGCGTCGTCGAGGCCGTGGGCAGCGACGTCAAGGAGCTCGCGATCGGCGACCGCGTCGCGTACGGCGAGCAGCTCGGCAGCTACGCGGAGTACGTCGCGGTGCCGGCGTGGCGCGTCATGAAGATCCCGCGGGCGGTGTCCTCGCGCGACGCGGCGGCGGCGTACGCGCAGGCCCTGACCGCGCACTACCTCGCCTTCGACACGGGCAGGCTCCAGCGGGGCATGTCGTGCCTCGTCCACGCCGCCGCCGGAGGCGTGGGTCACCTCCTCGTCCAGTTCGCGAAGACGCTCGGCGCGCGCGTGATCGCGACGGTCGGCAACGCCGAGAAGGCCGCGTTCGTGAAGGGTTTGGGCGCCGACGAGGCGATCCTGTATCGCGACGTCGACTTCCTCCCGGCGGTCAAGGCGCTGACCCAGAATCGCGGCGTGGACGTGGTGTACGACTCGGTCGGCGCCGACACCATCGAGCGCAGCATCAAGGCCACGGCGCATCGCGGCCTGTGCGTGCTGTACGGCAACAGCTCGGGGCTCGTCGAGACCGTCGCGCCGATGGACCTCGCGGCGGCGGGTTCGATCTACTTCACGCGGCCGCGCCTCGCGCACCACGTGCGGACGCGCGAGGAAATCGCGAAGCGCGCCGACGACATCTTCCGCGGCCTGGCCGGCGGCACGCTCAAGGCGGCGCTGTCGTCGACGTTCCCGCTCGAGCGCGCGGTCGATGCGCACGAGCTCCTGCAATCGCGCAAGGCGTCCGGCCGCATCCTCCTTTCGGTAGGCTGAAGGCCCGCGAGTCGAGGCGGCGGCGCGCCCGGCCGGCGCCGCCGGCCGCGCGGATGGCCGCACGGCGCGGGGGTCGTGTCATGCGGCGCGCCACGGCGGCCGTGTGAGGCCGTCACCTAACTGACCGCGGGTCATTGCGAGTCGCGAAGGTGTACGGCTACAATCAGACCCTTTCGTCTCTCGAATCCGCCACCCCTTGCCCGACCCCGCCGCGCCGCGGTCTCCCGCCGCGCCCAACGACGCTGCGTCGAACGCCATCGAGATGGCCGGCGTGACCTTCGGCTACGACCGCCGGCGGCCGATCCTGCGCGGCATCGACATGGTCATCCCCAGGGGGAAGGTGGTGGCCATCATGGGCGGCTCGGGCTGCGGCAAGACCACGATCCTCCGGCTCATCGGCGGACAGCTTCGCCAGCAGTCGGGGGACGTCCGGGTCGAGGGCCAGTCGGTGCGCGGACTGACGCGGGAGCAGCTCTTCGCGCTCCGTCGACGCCTCGGCATGCTGTTCCAGTTCGGCGCCCTGTTCACCGACATGACGGTGTACGAGAACGTCGCCTTCCCGATGCGCGAGCACACGGACCTCGACGAAGCGCTCATCCGCGACCTCGTGCTCATGAAGCTCAACGCCGTCGGCTTGCGCGGCGCGGCTGAGCTCAAGCCGTCGGAGCTCTCGGGCGGCATGGCCCGCCGCGTGGCGCTCGCCCGCGCGGTGGCGCTCGACCCGATGATCGTGATGTACGACGAGCCCTTCGCCGGGCTCGATCCCATCTCGCTCGGCGTGGTCGGCCAGCTCATCCGCAAGCTCAACGACGCCCTCGGCATCACCTCGGTGCTCGTCACGCACGACGTCTACGAGTCGCTCAAGATCGTCGACTACCTGTACTTCGTGTCGGAAGGTCGCATCGTGTCGCAGGGCACGCCCGACGAGGTGCGCCGGTCGACCGACCCGTTCGTCCGCCAGTTCGTCGACGGCGAGCCCGACGGCCCCGTGCCGTTCCACTATCCCGCCCGGCCGTACGCGGAAGAGCTCCGTGCCGTCTAACGCCATCTCCAGGGGCTTTCGCAGGGTGGGCGGCGGCACGCTCCGCGCGATCTCGCGCGCGGGCTTTGCGACGCGCTTCTTCCTGGCGGTGCTGTACCACTCGCCGTCGGCGTTCCATCGGCTGCAGCTCACGGCGCGCGAGATCTACTTCGCGGGCGTGCTCTCGCTCGTCGTCATCATGGTGTCGGGCCTCTTCGTCGGCATGGTGCTGGGCCTCCAGGGCTACGACGCGCTCAACAAGTACGGCGCCGGCGACTCGCTAGGCATCTTCGTCGGCCTCTCGCTCGTGCGCGAGCTGGGGCCGGTGGTCGCGGGCCTGCTGTTCGCGAGCCGCGCGGGGAGCGCGGTCACGGCCGAGATAGGCCTCATGAAGACCACCGAGCAGCTCTCGGCGATGGAGATGATGGCGGTCGACCCGCTCGCGCGCATCGTCGCGCCGCGCTTCTGGGGCGGCGTCATCTCCATGCCGCTCCTCGCGGCGCTCTTCTCCGTGATGGGCGTGTTCGGCGCGTACCTCATCGGCGTCAAGCTCATCGGCGTCGACAGCGGGGTGTTCTGGGGCAACATGCAGGCGGGCATCGACTTCTGGCCCGACGTCACCAACGGCATCATCAAGAGCGTCGTGTTCGGCACCGCGGTGAGCCTCATCGCGGTGTTCGAAGGCTACGACGCCAATCCGACGGCGGAAGGCGTGTCCGCCGCGACCACGCGCACGGTCGTCGGCGGCTCGCTCGCGATCCTCGCCCTCGACTTCGTGCTGACGGTATTCATGTTCCGCGGCCTCGGCAACGGCTGACGGACCGCGACCTCGAAAGACCACATGAACAAGGCCACCATCGACCTCTGGGTCGGCATCTTCGTGACGATCGGCCTCGGCGCCATCGTCTTCCTCGCGCTCAAGGTCGGCAACCTCACGTCCATCGAGACGCGCCCGACGTACCACCTCGAGGCGGGGTTCGACAACATCGGCGGCCTCAAGCTGCGCGCGCCGGTCAAGGCGGCGGGCGTGATCGTCGGCCGCGTGGAGTCGGTGCGCCTCGACCCCAAGACGTACGAGGCGGTCGTCAACCTTCGCATGGACAACGGATACCAGTTCTCGAAGGACACGATCGCGTCGATCCTCACGTCGGGCCTGCTGGGCGAGGTCTACATCGGGCTCGAGGCGGGCGGCGACCCGGCGATGCTCGCCGACGGCGGGCGCATCGCCAAGACGCAGTCGGCCGTCGTGCTCGAGAAGCTCATCAGCCAGTTCCTGTTCGACAAAGCCACCAGCGGACCCGCCAAATGAGAAAAGCCCTCGCCGCGATCTCGCTCGCCTGCGTCGTCCTCGTCTCCGGGTGCGCGACGACCGGCGGCCGCGCGGACGACCCGTTCGAGGCGTCCAACCGCGTCATGTTCAAGATCAACGAGCCGCTCGTCGAGTACGTCGCGAAGCCGGTCGCGGATCTCTACGTCGCGCTGTTCCCGAGCTTCGTGCGCACGGCCATCACCAACTACGTGAACAACATCGACGACCTCTTCTCCGTCGTCAACGACCTCCTGCAGGGCAAGTGGGAGAAGATGGGCAACGACATGGGCCGGGTGATGATCAACACCGGCTTCGGCTTCGGCGGCCTCATCGACATCGCGTCCGACGCGGGCATCCCGCGCGGGATGGAGGATTTCGGCCAGACGTTCGGCTATTGGGGCATCCCGCAGGGCCCATACCTCTTCATCCCGCTGTTCGGACCCACCACGGTGCGCGACGGCACCGGGTCGATCCTGCGCTACCTGTGGTCGCCCACCAATGAAATCCCGAACGTTGCGGTGCGAAACGTTGTCTATGGCCTCGTGACGGTGAACGAGGCCCCCGGCGCGGTCGATGCCTTCAGCATGGTCGACAAGGCGTCGCTCGATCCCTACACGTTCGTGCGGCGCGCCTACCTGCAGCGCCGCGAGTACCTCGTGCACGACGGCAAGCCGCCGCCCGAAAAGGATGAACCCTAAATGAAGCTCTTTCGCAGTCTCGCAGCCGGCGCCTTCGCGCTCGTGGCCCTGGCGGCCATGGCGCAGGAGTCGCCGGACGTCCTCGTCAAGCGGGTGTCGCAGGACGTGCTCGCCACCGCCAAGTCCGACCCGAAGGTCGCGGCGGGCGACCAGGCGCGCATCAAGGAGGTCATCGAGGCCAAGCTCCTGCCGTACTTCGACTTCGAGCGCATCACGGCGCTGGCCATGGGTCGCAACTGGCGGCAGGCCACGCCCGAGCAGCAGAAGCAGCTCGTCGACCAGTTCCGCGCGCTCCTCGTGCGTACCTACTCCGGGGCGCTCGCGCAGTACCGGGACCAGACGATGGACTACAAGCCGCTGCGCGCGGACCCGAGCGCCACCGACGTGACGGTGAAGACCGAGGTGGTCCGTTCCGGGCAGGCGCCCGTGCAGATCGACTACGGCATGACCAAGACCGCGTCGGGCTGGAAGGTGTACGACGTGATCGTCGGCGGCGTCTCGCTCGTCACCAACTACCGCGACGAGTTCAACGAGCAGATCAAGAGCGGCGGCATCGACGGCCTCATCAAGACCCTGCAGGCGAAGAACTCGAAATGAACGTCGCCGCGCCGGCCACCGGCGCATTTGCCGCAGACGGCGACCGCTGGACGTTCAGCGGCGCGCTGTCGTTCGACGATGCCACGGCGGTGCTGGCAGCCGCCGCGCGGCTTCCCCTGCCGGCGTCGGGCGTGGTCGACGTCGCGGGACTCACCCACGCCGACTCGGCCGCGCTCGCGGTGATGCTGGCGCTCCGCCGGCGCGCGGCGGCCGAGGGCCGCAAGATCGCGTTCACGGGCGTTCCGCCGGTGCTCGACTCGCTCGCCCGCGTGTACGGGATCGAGGAAATCCTGAAGGCGTGAACGCGGTCGACGTGCGCGGCGTGGCCCGCCGGTTCGGCGCCGTGCAGGCGCTTGCGGGCATCGACCTCACGGTCGGGCAGGGGGAGTTCTTCGGCCTCCTGGGCCCGAACGGCGCGGGCAAGACCACGCTCATCTCCATCATCGCGGGCCTCACCCGCGCCGACCGCGGGTCGGTGCACGTGCTGGGCCACGACGTGGTCGGCGACTTTCGCGAGGCGCGCCGGAGCTTGGGCGTCGTGCCGCAGGAGCTCGTGTTCGATCCCTTCTTCTCCGTGCGCGAGACGCTCGAGTTCCAGGCGGGCTATTTCGGGCTGCGCGACCAGGGCGACTGGATCGACGAGATCCTGCACCACCTCGACCTCACGTCGAAGGCCGGCGCCAACATGCGCTCGCTGTCGGGCGGCATGAAGCGGCGCGTGCTCGTCGGGCAGGCGCTCGTGCACAAGCCGCCGGTCATCGTGCTCGACGAGCCTACCGCGGGCGTCGACGTGGAGCTTCGCCAGAGCCTGTGGCAGTTCATCCGCAAGCTGAACCGCGACGGCCACACGATCATCCTGACGACGCACTACCTCGAGGAAGCCGAGACGCTCTGCAGCCGCATCGCGATGATGAAGGCGGGGCGCATCGTCGCGCTCGACTCGACGCAGAACCTCCTCTCGCGCTTCGCGGGCCTCACCTGCCGCGTGGCGGCGAAGCGCCTGCCCGCGTCGTGGCAGGCGCGCGTCGTGCGCTCGGAGGGCAATGTGTTCCACCTGGGACTCGACGCGTACGCCGAGATCGAGCCGCTGCTCGCCGCCATGCGCGAGGAGGGCATCGCCATCGACGAGCTGGCCATCGAGGAGACCGACCTCGAGCAGGTGTTCCTCAAGATCATGCGCGACGACGCGCACGTGCCTTCATGAGCACCGTGATCGGCACCGAGGGGACCCGCAAGCGCGGCATGGCCGTGGGGCCGGGCTGGATCGCGCTCTTCCGCAAGGAGCTCCTGCGGTTCTGGAAAGTGGCGTTCCAGACCATCGCGGCGCCCATCCTCACGTCGCTGCTCTACCTCCTCATCTTCTCGCACGTGCTCGAAGGCAGGGTGTCCGTGTACGACGGCCGTGTGGGCTACACCGCGTTCCTCGTCCCCGGGCTCGTCATGATGTCGATCCTGCAGAACGCGTTCGCGAACTCGTCCTCGTCGGTGATCCAGTCGAAGATCACC
>JBGAIS010000209.1:0-5745 GCA_044225355.1 Casimicrobiaceae bacterium
ATGCAGCTTCCCTATCCCAGCGTGGACTTCTGGCGCAAGCGTCTCGCCGACTTTCCCGCGGACGACTTCCTGCTGCTCGCCGAAGTCGAAGGCGAGGTCGTCGGAAACGCGGGCCTCAACTCGATGGCGCGGTCCGCGCGGCGGCGCCACGTCGCGTCGATCGGCATGTCCGTGCGCGACGACTGGCAGGGCAAGGGTGTGGGCAACGCGCTGATGGGCGCGCTCGTGGACCTCGCCGACAACTGGCTCGGCTTCCGCCGCCTCGAGCTCAGCGTCTACACGGACAACGCGGCGGCGCTCGCGCTCTATCGCCGGTTCGGCTTCGAGATCGAGGGAACGCTGCGCGAGTACGCGCTTCGCGACGGCGAGTACGTCGACGCGTTCACGATGGCGCGGCTGCGGCCTGCGCAGCCAAAGTCGCGCGGCGCGGGCGACGCGAAGGACACGAAGGAGATTCACAGGAAGCTCACCAAGACGTCGCGAAAGCGAGCGTGACGCTCCCGTTTCGTGAATCCTTCGACCATTTTTCACAGGTGATGCAATGCGAGTAGGCATAGTAGGTTGGCGCGGCATGGTGGGATCGGTCCTCATGCAGCGAATGCGAGAGGAAGGCGACTTCGAGCTGATCGAGCCTTCGTTCTTCTCGACGTCGGCCGCCGGCGGCAAGGGCCCCGACGTGGGACGCGGCGCGGCGCCGCTCGGTGACGCGAGCGACGTCGCGGCGATGGTGCGCAACGACGTGATCATCACGTGCCAGGGCAGCGACTGGACGAGCGCCATGCATCCCAAGCTGCGCGAGGCCGGCTGGAAGGGCTACTTCATCGACGCCGCGAAGACGCTGCGCATGAAGGACGACGCCGTCATCATCCTCGACCCCGTCAACCGCAAGGTGATCGACGCCGCGCTCGCGAAGGGCGTGCGCGACTACGCGGGCGGCAACTGCACCGTGAGCCTCATGATGATCGCGCTGGCGGGACTCTTCGAGCGCGACCTCATCGAGTGGATGACGTGCATGACGTACCAGGCGGCGTCCGGCGCGGGCGCGCAGAACATGCGCGAGCTCCTGCAGCAGATGGGCGAGACGCACCTCGCCGCGAAGGCGCTGCTCGACGACCCCACGTCCGCGATCCTCGACATCGACCGCGAGGTGGCGGGCATCCTGCGCGACGACCGCTTCCCCAAGGAGCACTTCGGCGTGCCGCTCGCGGGCTCGCTCATCCCGTGGATCGACAAGGACATGGGCACCGGCATGAGCCTCGAGGAGTGGAAGGGCGGCGCCGAGACCAACAAGATCCTCGGGCGCGGCGAAGCCGACGCGATCCCGGTCGACTCCCTTTGCGTGCGCATCGGCGCCATGCGCTGCCACAGCCAGGCGCTCACCATCAAGCTGCGCCGCGACGTCCCGTTGCCCGAGATCGAGTCGATGGTCGCGGGCGCGAACGAATGGGTCAAGCTCGTCCCCAACAAGCGTGAGGACAGCATGCGCGAGCTCACGCCCGCCGCCGTGACCGGCAAGCTTCACGTTCCGGTCGGTCGCATCCGCAAGCTCGCGATGGGTCCGCAGTACATCAGCGCCTTCACGGTCGGCGACCAGCTCCTGTGGGGCGCGGCCGAGCCCCTGCGGCGCATGCTGCGCATCCTCCTCGAGCGAGCGCGCTAGGAACGCGGGCGGCGCTGGCGCGTCGCTTGCTTGCGTCGTCCGGGCGCGCGGGAGTTCGCTGCCTCCCGCGCAGGACGGCGGGTGCGCCGCGTCACGCGGGCTTCGCGCGGACGCAACAACTGTGGCTCGTGCGGCCTCGCTACAAGATGTTGTAGCAAGGCCGTGGCGTGCACCCAAGCGCTAGCGCACTCGCTAGTACATCGGCATTAAGGTTACTCGATCCGGAAGCGCCGTTTTGGCAAAAACCCAAGCTAATACCGAGGTTTAGCTTGCACCGCTAAACCCATGATGTTATGTTAGCTTGAAGCGAAACAGCGTTTCCGAAGGGGGCGGTATGCGCGTAAAACCCATCGTCAAGTACGGCCTGGTCGCGGGCGCATTGGCGCTGCCTGCGGCCGCGTACGCGCTCGGACTGGGGAGGCTCACGGTCGAATCGTACGTGGGCCAGCCACTGGCCGCGCGCATCGAGCTCCTGTCCACCTCCAAGGAAGAGCTCGACACGCTCTCCGCGCGCGTCGCCGACGCTTCGCTGTATCGCCAGAACAACCTCACGTACCAGGGCGTGCTGTCGCGCGCCCGCGTCACGCTCGAGCGCGGTCCCAACGACACCGCCTTCCTGCGCGTCACCTCGAGCGCCCCGGTGAGCGAGCCTTACCTCGATCTCCTGGTCGAGGTGAACTGGGCTTCCGGTCGCGTGGTGCGCGACTACACGTTCCTGCTCGACCCGCCCGGCTCGCAGACCACGACCGTCGATCCCGTCACGCCGCTGCGCCAGGGGGCGGCCGCGCCCGCGTCGCGCCCGGCGCCCGCACCGGCCGCCGCCGCGCCGTCCGCTCCCGCGGCGGCCGCGCCCGCCGCGCCGAAGGGCGACGGCGGATCGTACGAGGTCAAGCGCGGCGACACGCTCTCCAAGATCGCCGGCCAGTACAAGCCCGAGACCGTCACCCTCGACCAGATGCTGGTCGCGCTCTTCAAGAGCAACGCGAGCGCGTTCGAGGGCAACAACATGAACCGCCTGCGCTCGGGCGCCATCATCACCATCCCGAGCGCGGCGGAAGCCTCGTCCGCATCGGCGCGCGAAGCCACGCGCGAGGTGCAGGTGCAGGCGGGCGACTGGCGCACCTACCGCGACCGCGTCGCGGGCGCGGCGCCTTCCGGCGACCAGCTCCGCGTGTCGAAGGACGGCGGCGCGGGCAAGGGTTCCGGCGTGGCCGAGAACGGCGCGGCGCAGTCCGCGGCATTGCGCGACGCGCAGGGTCGCATCGCCGACCTCGAGAAGACGCTGAAGGACATGCAGGCAGCCCTCGCGCTGCGTAACCCGTCGATGGCCAACGCGCAGACGCAAGCCGAGAAGGGCAAGGCGAGCGCGCCGATCACGACGGCCGCGGCACCGGCGACGGCGCCCGTCGCCAAGGCGCCCGAACCCGCCAAGGTCGAGCCCGCGAAGGCGCCGGAGCCCGCGAAGGTCGAGCCGCCCAAGGCCGTCGCCGAGCCGCCCAAGGTCGCGGAAGCGCCCAAGGCCGCGGAGACGCCCAAGGCCGCCGATACCCCCAAGGCCGCCGAGCCTGCGCCTGTCGTCACCGAGCCTCCCAAGGTGGCCGAAGCCCCGAAGACCGAGCCGCCCAAGGCCGCAACGCCCGTGGCCAAGGCCCCCGCGCCCAAGGCGCCGGCCAAGGAACCGCCGGGATTCTTCGACGACCTCCTGAGCAACACGCCGCTGTGGGCGCTCGTGGGCATCCCGCTCGCGATCATCGCGGGCATCGCCGCGCTCTTCGCCGCGCGCCGCCGCAAGACGACGAAGTTCGAGGACAGCATCATCTCGGGCACCGACATCAAGACCAACACGGTGTTCGGCTCGACGGGCGGCGGCGTCGTCAACACGGGTGACAACTCGCTCGCGAGCGACTTCAGCCGCGAAGGCCTCGGCAACATCGACACCGACGAGGTCGATCCCATCGCCGAAGCCGAGGTGTACCTGGCCTATGGCCGCGACGCCCAGGCCGAGGAGATCCTCAAGGACGCGCTCAAGAAGGACCCGCAGCGCCAGGAGATCTACCTCAAGCTCCTCGAGATCCACGCGCAGCACAACAAGCCTTCCGCGTTCGAGACGGTCGCCTCCGAGCTCTACGCCGTCACCAACGGGCAGGGCGACGTGTGGCAGAAGGCCGTCACCCTCGGCCGCCAGCTCGATCCCGCCAATCCGCTGTTCGCCGACGGTGGCGCCCCGGCGCCCCGCGCGGCGGGCGTCGCCGCGGTCGCGGGCGCAGCGGCGGGGGCCGCAGCCGCTGCCGTCGCGGCCGCGCCGCATGCCGGCGCGCCCCGTGACGACGATGCCCTCGAGTTCCACTTGGACGTGTAGATCTCGATCTCGCCCACGTCCGGGATCCCGCCCAAGTCGCCGGCTGACATCCTGGCCGGCGCCGAGTCCGAGCTCGAGAAGACGGCCCGCCTGTCCACCACGGAGTTCGATCCCGACCGCACGATGGCGCTGCCGGGCGCGGGCGCAGCCATCGCCGGCGCGGTGGCGGCTCGGGAGGCCTCCGAGCATGCGCTCGCGAGCCTTCACGACAAGGTCGAGACGGCCTCGCACAAGGCGGACGACCTCGCCGGCAAGTTCGACCTCGACTTCCACCTCGACGAGGCGGAAAAGCCCGCGCCGCTCGCCAAGCCGCACCTCGAGCCGCACGTCGAGCCCGTCCTCGAGACCGCGGGTGCCCATGCCGGTCCCTCGGGCGGCCATGGCGCATCGCCCGCGTCCGCCCCCGCGCAGCTCACGCGCCCCGCGGCGGGCCCTGGAGCTCGACAAGCTCGACCTCTCCTTCGACCCCGAGCGCTCGACGTTCGAGGATCCGACGCCTTCGGTGCTGGACGGCCAGTGGCACGACGCCGCCACCAAGCTCGATCTCGCCAAGGCCTACCAGGAGATGGGCGACGTCGAGGGCGCGCGCGAGATCCTGCGCGAGGTCCTGCACGAGGGTGACGACCAGCAGAAGGCGGAAGCGAAGTCGCTCCTCGCCAAGCTCGGCTGACCAGGGTCGGGCTCCCGGGCGGCGTCGTCCGGGAGCGCCCGACCCTCCATCGCGGATGAGGGTTGCGCTCGGGGTGGAGTACGCCGGGGCCGCGTTTTGCGGCTTCCAGTCCCAGCCGTCGCGCTGCGGCGTGCAGGACGCGCTCGAGGCGGCCATCGAGGCCATCGCGGGGCATCCGGTGGGCGTGGTTGCCGCGGGGCGCACCGACGCCGGCGTGCACGCCACCTGCCAGGTCGTCCATTTCGATTCCAGCGCGGCGCGTCCCGCCACCGCCTGGGTGCGCGGCGTCAACGCGCACCTGCCGGCGTCTTGCGCGGTGCTGTGGTCCCGACCTGTCGCCGACGACTTCCACGCGCGCTTCTGCGCGATCGCGCGCCATTACACCTACTGGTTGCTGGACCGCCCGGAGCGGCCGGGCCTCGGTGCCGGGCGCGTCGGCTGGTACCATCGTCCCCTCGACGTCGAGGCCATGCGTTCCGCGGCGACGGCGCTCGTCGGGACGCACGACTTCTCGTCGTTCCGCGCCGCCGAGTGCCAGGCCAGGTCGCCGGTCAAGACGCTCGCTCGCGCGGATGTCGCGCGTTGCGGCCCGCTCATCCGCTTCGACTTCACCGCCAATGCTTTCCTCCATCACATGATCCGCAACATCGTCGGCGCGCTGGTCGCGGTGGGTTCGTCGAAGTCGCCGCCCTCGTGGCTTCGCGATCTCCTCGACCTGCGCGATCGCACGAAGGGAGCGCCCACCTTCGCGCCCGACGGCCTCTACTTCGCGGGCGCCGACTACGACGCGCGCTTCGGCCTGCCCGCGACCGTGCGCGCGATGGAGTCGCCGTGAAGCGCACGCGCGTGAAGATCTGCGGCATCACTCGCGTGGCGGACGGCCTCGCCGCGAGCGACGCCGGCGCCGACGCCATCGGCCTCAATTTCTGGAGCGGCACGCCGCGCTTCGTCGACGTGGGACGCGCGCGGGAGATCGCCGATGCATTGCCGCCGTTCGTGACGAAGGTCGCGCTGTTCGTCGATCCGTCGCCCTCCGACGTGCGCGCGATCCTCGAC
>JBGAIS010000210.1:0-8646 GCA_044225355.1 Casimicrobiaceae bacterium
GGCCGACGCGCGCATGGCCACGCTCAAGTCGCTGGTCGACGCCTGCCGCAAGCTCCGCGGCGAGATGAAGATCTCCCCCGACAAGCGGCCGCCGCTCTTCGTCTCCGGCGACCGCGCGCTGCTCGCCGAGCTCACGCCGTATCTCGTGGCGCTCGGCAAGGTGTCCGAGGTGCGCATCGTCGACGAGCTTCCCAGGACGGACGCGCCCGTGAGCATCGCGGGCGACTACCGGCTCATGCTGCACGTCGAGGTCGACCGCGCGGCCGAGCTCGCGAGGCTCGGCAAGGAAGTGACGCGCGTGGAAGGGGAGGTCGCCAAGGCGCGCGCGAAGCTCGACAACGAGGGGTTCGTGAAGCGCGCGCCGCCCGAGGTGGTGACGCAGGAGCGTGCCCGACTCGCCACGTTCGTGGACACGCTCGAGAAGCTGCGCCAGCAGATCGAGCGGCTAGGCGCCGATTGACCGCGATCGCCGGCCGGCGCCTGCTCGTCCTCACGGTCCTCGCGCTGTGGTTCGGGTTCCTCGAGGTTCGCGGGCTGTACTTCCCCGACGAGGGCCGCTACGCGGAGATCCCGCGTGAGATGCTGAGCACCGGCGACTGGGTCACGCCCCGCCTCAACGGCATCCCGTACTTCGAGAAGCCGCCGCTGCAGTACTGGGTCACCGCGGCGATATTCGCCGTGGCCGGCGAGGACGAGTGGACCACGCGCCTGTGGCCTGCGCTCGCCGGGTTCCTCGCGGTGATCGCCGTGTTCCTCACGGTGCGAAGGTTGTTCTCGCGGCGGGCGGCCTGGCTGGCGGCCGCGACGATGGGCACCTGCTGGGGCTACTTCCTCGCGTCGCAGTTCGTGACGCTCGACATGTCGCTGTCGGCCCTCATGACGGGCGCGCTGTGCGCGTTCCTCGTCGCGCAGGACGCGCGCACGGTCGCGGCGACCCGGAGGAATCTCATGATCGCCGCGTGGGCGTTTTGCGCGCTCGCGGTGCTCACCAAGGGCGTGGTGGGCGTGGCGCTGCCCATCCTCGCCGTGATCGCGTACGTGGCGCTCACGCGCGACACGACGATCCTCCGGCGGCTGCATCCGGCGGCGGGACTCGCGACGTTCGCGGTCATCGCCGTGCCGTGGTTCGTGATGGCCGAGGTCCGAAACCCGGGCTTCGCGGACTTCTTCTTCGTGCGCGAGCACCTCATGCGGTACCTGCGGCCCGAGCACCGGCGGCCGGGGCCATGGTGGTACTTCGTGCCGGTCGCGATCGCGTTCCTGCTGCCGTGGCTGCCCGCGATGATCGATGCCGCGTGGCGCACGCGCGCCAGCGCGCGTCGCGGCCCCCCGCCCGACGGCATCGACGCGATCAGGTTCGCGTGGTGTTCCACGCCGCGGCGATCGTGGTCTTCTTCAGCCTCTCGTCGTCGAAGTTGCCTGCCTACATCATGCCGGCGATCGGCGCGGTCGCGATCGCGACCGCGCCACCCTCGCGCGGCGCTTCGACCCATCCGTGCGCGCGACGGCCCTCACGCTCGTCGCCTGCGGAATGCTGGCCGCGATGCTCGTCATCCCCGCGGCGGAGTTCGTGAAGGTGCCGATGGTGCGCGACGAGATCGTGAGCGGTCGCCCATGGATATTCGCGGGCGCGGCGCTGTTCATCGCGGGCGGCCTTGCGACGATCTGGCTCCTGCGGCAGGGCATGCGCATGCGCGCGCTGGCCGTGGTGGCGGTCACGAGCATGGCGGGCTGCCAGCTGGGCGCGATGCTCGCCGCGCATGCCGACGCCTACTTCTCCTCCGAGCGGCTCATCGAGCGCGTGACGGGCGGCGAGGGGGTGCGGCCGTTCCGTCCCGACCTTCCGTTCTACAGCGTCGACACCTTCGACCACACCGTGCCTTTCTACCTTGGACGCACGGTGACGATCGTGCGCGAGCAGGGCGAGCTCGCGTGGGGACTCGGCCGCGCGCCGGCGAACTACATCGCGCAGATCTCCGACTTCGAGACGCGCTGGCGCGGTGACGACGACGCCTACGCCATCATGGACCAGGGGACGTACAAGTGGCTGCGCGGCTTGGGGTGGCCGATGCGCCTCGTCGACACCGACGGCCGGCGCGTCATCGTGCGCCGGCGCTAGGCGCGTCCGCAAACGGCGTCCGTGGATACCGCGCACGGCGCGTCGGCGGCGCCGCGCCTTTTGCAGGGGTTTCCTGCCCGGGCCGTCATTCCCGCGCGAGATAGGCGGTGACTTCCTCGCGGTCGTGGTAGAGCTGGCGCACGGCGAGCGCGCGCGGCGCACCCACGATGGCGTCGATGCGCCTCATGCAGTCGCGCACCTCGTCGTAGCGCTTCTTCATCGGCAATTTGAGGTTGAAGATCGCGCGCCGGGCCGCGCCGTCGGCGACCCATCGCGCCACGAGCTCCGCGATGCGCGACGGCTTGTCGACCACGTCGCACACGAGCCAGTCGACGGCGCGCCGCGGGCGCCAGTGGAACGCGTCCTCGCGAAGATGCGTCACGAGGGCGTCGTCGCGCAGCGCGCCCTTGAGAGGCCCATTGTCGATGGCGGTCACGGCGATGCCTCGCTGGACGAGCTGCCACGTCCAGCCGCCCGGTGCGGCGCCCAGGTCCACCGCGCGCATGCCGCCGCGAAGCAGCGTGCTCGCGCGATCTCCAGGAACACCTCGAAGGCCTCGGCGAGCTTGAGCGTCGATCGTGACGGCGCGCGCGGCGGCATGCGAAGGCGGGCGATGCCCATGGGCCAGTCGCCGGCGCGGGCGACGCTCTCGCCGACGTACGCGGTGCCGCCGTCGGGGACGAAGACGCGAAGCCGTCTCGACGCGCGCGGGTCCAGTCGCCCGGCAGCGCGAAGCTCGCCCTCGATGCGCGCGGAGAGGGCGCGCGCGAGAGGCGACACCGCCTTGCCTTCGTTCGTGTCGGCGAACTCCACCCATACGCTGCGCCAGGGCGGCGAAAGCGTCTCGGAGATCGCGGCGAGGAGGGGCGTGACACGGTCGGGCCGCGCGTGAGTCGCGACGGCGGGTAGAAGCGCAACCGGACCGCTGCCTACGAGCACGGCGCGCGCGAAGATGGGCGGCGCCGCGGCGAGTGCATCGTGCCAGCGGTCGCCTTCGCCGCGCGCGACGACGAACGCCTGCGCGGGGGCGACCTCGATGACGGACCCTGCCTGCGCCGCGACCCGGCGAAGATCCGCGGCGGCCTCTTGCTCGAAGCCGCCGCGGCAGTACGCGACGAGAACCGCCGGCTTATGCAGGCTCGGGGGCCTTGCGCTTCATGAGCAGCGCCGGCACCGGGCGAGCCTTGCCTCGTGCCGCATGCGCGGGGCGCGACGGCAGCGGCTGGTCCGGATTGCGCGCGTAGGCTTCCTCGCGCTCCTGCTCGCGGCGGCTGCGGCCGGACGCGAATTCGCCTTCGGCCGCGCGCGGCGGACGATCGGCATCGACGCGGCGCGGGGGACGGTCGCCCTCGACGGCGCGCGGAGCGCGATCGCTTTCGGCGCCGCGCGGGGCGCGCGGCGAGCGAGCGGGCGCCCGCCCGGCGGGCCTTGCGTCGTCACGCGACGTGCGCCGCGGCGAGGCGGCCGCCGCGGCCGCGGCTGCGGCATCGAAGCCTTCGGCGGATCGCACGGTGATCTTTTTCTTGAGGAGGCGCTCGATCTCGGTGAGGTATTTCTCCTCCTCGGGCGCGACGAAGGAGATGGCCTCGCCCGTGGCGCCCGCGCGGCCGGTGCGGCCGATGCGATGGATGTAGTCCTCGGGGACGTGCGGGAGCTCGTAGTTCACGACGAGCGGCAGGTCGTCGACGTCGAGGCCGCGCGCGGCGACGTCCGTCGCCACGAGCACCTCGAGCCTGCCTTCCTTGAACGCCGACAGCGCGTCGAGGCGCGCGCCTTGCGTCTTGTCGCCGTGGATGGCGGAGGTCTCGAGGCCGTCGCGCTCGAGCTGGCGCGCGAGGCGCGACGCGCCGTGCTTGGTGCGCACGAAGCAGAGCACCTGGCGCAATCCGCGCGACTTCACGATGCTCGTGAGGAGCGCGCGCTTGGCATCCTGCGGGCACCGGTACACGCCCTGGTCGACGGTCTCGGCCGCTGTGTTGCGGCGCGCGACCTCGATGAGCTCGGGCGCGTTGAGGAGCTGGTCCGCGAGCTTCTTGATGTCGTTGCTGAAGGTGGCGGAGAAGAGCAGGTTCTGGCGCTTGGACGTGGCGGGCAGCAGCGCCATGATCCGCTTGATGTCCGGGATGAAGCCCATGTCGAGCATGCGATCGGCTTCGTCGAGGACGAACACCTCGACCTGCGACAGGCTGACGCTCTTCTGCTCGATGTGATCGAGGAGGCGACCCGGCGTGGCGACGAGGATCTCGACGCCCGCGCGCACGATGGGAAGCTGCTGGCGGATGTCGACGCCGCCGAACACGCAGGTGGACCGCAGGCCGGTGTACTTGCCGTATTCCTGGACGGATTCCTCGACCTGGATCGCGAGCTCGCGCGTGGGGGCGAGGATCAGCGCCCGCACGGGATGGCGAGCGGGCGAGGGGCTCGTGTTGGCCTGCGGCTGGAGGCGATGCAGGATGGGCAGCGAGAAGCCGGCGGTCTTGCCCGTGCCGGTCTGGGCGCCGCCCATGACGTCGCGGCCGGCGAGGACGACCGGAATGGCGGTCGCCTGGATGGGGTGGGCGAGGTATAGCCGGATTCGGCGACGGCCCGCAATAGTTCCGGGCTCAAGCCGAGCTCCGCAAAGCTCGTGGCACTCATTCGAAAGAAGCTCCTGGCGCGGCCTACCGCTCTTGCGTAGCGGCTTCCGGTCCAGGCAGCGTTTGGCTATGACGTTGCAGGAAGGGCGCGGGCAAGTCCCGCGCCGGGGTGGGCGGTGACCGGAAACGGCCGCCCGAACACGCATTGTAGCCTAAGTTGCGGATTATTCAAAATTTTGTTAGCGCGCAGGCGGCCTTGCATCGTATAATCGCGAGTTTTGCCGCGCCCGCCGATCCTATCGCTTCGGTCCCTGGCGGGGCTTACGCAAAGAAAGCCCCAGGAAAGCCCCATGAAAGCCCAGCGCCAGGACCTTCGCAACATCGCGATCATCGCCCACGTCGACCACGGCAAGACCACGCTCGTCGACAAGCTCCTGGTGCAGGCGGGGACGTTCGCCAAGCACCAGCAGATCGCCGAGCGGATGATGGACAGCAACGACATCGAGCGCGAGCGCGGGATCACCATCCTCGCCAAGAACTGCTCGATCGAGTACGACGGCCATCACATCAACATCGTGGACACGCCGGGGCACGCCGACTTCGGCGGCGAGGTCGAGCGCGTGCTCGGCATGGTCGACGGCGTGCTGCTGCTGGTCGACGCGGTCGAGGGCCCCATGCCCCAGACGCGCTTCGTCACCATGAAAGCGCTGCAGCAGGGCCTGAAGCCCATCGTGGTGGTGAACAAGGTCGATCGCCCCGGCGCGCACCGGAGTGGGTGGTGAACCAGACGTTCGACCTCTTCGACAAGCTGGGCGCGTCGGACGAGCAGCTCGACTTCCCGGTCGTGTACGCGTCGGCGCTGCAGGGCTGGGCGACGCTCGACGTCGCCGTGGCCAAGCGCGGCGAAGGCGATGCCGCGGGCGAGCCGGCATCGATGCGCGCGCTGTTCGAGACCATCCTCGCGGCCGTTCCGGCGCCCGAGGGCGACCCGGACGGCCCGCTGCCGTTCCAGGTGAGCGCGCTCGACTACTCGAGCTACCTCGGCCGCCTCGCCATCGGCCGCATCCGCCGCGGGCGCATCGCCCCCGGCCAGGAAGTGGCGGTGCTGAACGGCCCGCTGGCCGAAGGCGAGACGCCCAAGAAGTCCCGCATCGTGCAGGTGCTGGGCTTCTCGGGGCTCACGCGTGCGGCGGTGCCGTCCGCGGCGGCCGGCGACATCGTGCTCGTCACCGGCATCGACGACCTCACGATCGGCACCACGCTCGCCGCCGTCGAGGCCCCCGAGGCGCTGCCGCCCATCCAGGTCGACGAGCCCACGCTGTCGATGTACTTCCAGGTCAACACGTCGCCGCTGGCGGCCGGGAGGGCAAGTACGTCACGTCGCGCAACCTGCGCGAGCGCCTGTCGAAGGCTCCTGACCAACATGGCGCTGCGCGTCGAGGAGACGCAGGACACCGACGCCTTCCTGGTCTCGGGCCGCGGCGAGCTGCACCTCACGATCCTCATCGAGAACATGCGCCGCGAAGGCTTCGAGCTCGCGGTATCGCGTCCGCGCGTCGTCATGCGCGACGTGGGCGGCGAGACCTGCGAGCCGTACGAGAACCTGACGGTCGACGTCGAGGAGCAGCACCAGGGCGCGGTGATGGAGGCGCGCGTCACGCGCCGCGCCGACCTCACGCACATGGAGTCCGACGGCCAGGGCCGTACGCGCCTCGAGTATCGCGTTCCCGCGCGTGGCCTCATCGGCTTCCAGGGCGAGTTCATGAACCTGACGCGCGGCACGGGGCTCATGAGCCACGTGTTCGACGACTACGCGCCCGTGAAGGGCGATATCCCCGAGCGCCGCAACGGCGTGCTGGTGTCGGCCGAGGACGGCGCCGCGGTGGCGTACGCGCTCTGGAAGCTGCAGGACCGCGGCCGCATGTTCGTGTCGCCCGGCGAGGCGCTCTACGAGGGCATGATCATCGGCATCCACAGCCGCGACAACGACCTCGTGGTCAATCCCATCAAGGGCAAGCAGCTCACCAACGTCCGCGCTTCCGGTACCGACGAAGCCGTCCGGCTCGTGCCCCCGATCGAGCTCACGCTCGAGTACGCGGTCGAGTTCATCGCCGACGACGAGCTCGTCGAGGTCACGCCCAAGTCGATCCGCATCCGCAAGCGCTTCCTGAAGGAGCACGAGCGGAAGAAGGCGAGCCGCGAGGCGGCGTAGCCCCCCCGGTGTGCGGCGGCCGGCAATGCGGCCGGGCATGCCATGCCCGGTCCCGTGCGGCGGGGCGTCGGCCGGACGGTTGAGCGCCCCGGCGGCGCGCGTGGCATAGAATCATCGTCGAATGATCCGCGCCGTCCTCTTCGACCTCGACGACACGCTGGTGGACCACCAGCATGCGAGCCGCGCCGCCCTGGCGGGCGTGCGCGAGCGCTTTGCCGTGCTGAAGGCGCGCGAGCTCGACGACCTGGTGCGCGAGAACCAGCGCATCCTCGACTCGATCCACCATGACGTCGCGCTCGGCCGTCGCGACGTGGCCGACGCGCGCATCGAGCGCTATCGCCGCCTCTTCGCCTACGTGGGGCACTCCGCCGAGCGCGCGGGGGCCGCGGCCGAGCTGCATCGGCGCGTGTACCAGTCGAGTCGCCAGCGCGTCGAGGGCGCGCTCGAGCTCGTGACGCTGCTCAAGGGGTGGCTTCGCGTGGGCGTCGTCACCAACAACACCGTCGCCGAGCAGACGGAGAAGCTCGAGGCGTTCGGCTTCACGCCGTTCGTCGACGCGCTCGTGACCTCCGAGGAAGTCGGTGTCGCGAAGCCCGACCCGGCGATCTTCCGCGTTGCGCTCTCGCGCCTCGAGTGCGACCCGCACGAGGCCGTGATGATCGGCGACGCGTGGGTGCAGGACGTGCTCGGCGCGACGGGCGCGGGCATCCGCGCGCTGTGGCTCAATCGCAACGGGCTCCCGCATCCGGATTCGTCGGTGGCGCTGCAGATCGCGTCGCTGCACCCGGCGGAGAACGTCGCGGCGCTGGTCGCGCCCGATCGCGCGCTGCTCAACCGGACGTTGTGATCCTCGACGCCGGGCTCGCCGAGCGGTTCGCCCGCATCGCGCTCGCGAACGTCACCCGCGAATACCCGGGCAAGGCCGACCACGTCATGGACAGCGCGGAGGACGTCCGCGGGCCTCGCGAGTGGCATCCCGCGTTCTACGGCAGCTTCGACTGGCATTCGTGCGTGCACATGCACTGGCTGCTCGCGCGTGTGCGCGGGCTGCATCCCGGCCTGCCCTCGCGCGCGGCCATCGACGACCTCCTCGCGCGACATTTCACGCCCGCGAACGTCGCAGCCGAATGCGCGTACCTCGCCCGGCCTGCGTCCGCGTCGTTCGAGCGCACCTACGGATGGGCGTGGCTGCTCGAGCTCGCGCGCGAGCTATGCGAGCAGGGCGATCATTCGCTCGAGCCGCTCGCGCAGGCGTTCCGCGCGCGTTACGTCGCCTACCTGTCGCGCCAGCGCTACCCGATGCGCCACGGCCTGCACGCCAACAGCGCGTTCGGCCTCGCGTTCGCGCTCGACTGCGCGCGCGCTGCCGGCTGGGACGACCTCGAGTCCGCGTGCATCGACGCGGCGCGGCGATGGTTCCTGGACGACCGCGATGTCCCCGCGTCGTGGGAGCCGTCGGGCGCCGACTTCCTCTCGCCGTCCCTCATGGAGGCGGACCTCGTGCGGCGGATCCTGGCCCCCGACGCCTTCGCCGCGTGGCTCGAAGGCTTCCTCCCGCGCGGCGCCTCGGCGTACCGGCCGGCGATCGTCGACGACCGCAGCGACGGCTTCATCGTGCACCTCGACGGCCTCAACCTCTCGCGTGCGTGGAACATGCGCTGCATTGCCGACGCGCTGCCCGCGTCCGATCCGCGTGCAGGCGAGTTCCTCCGCATTGCCCGCGAGCACGCCGACGCCGG
>JBGAIS010000211.1:0-5632 GCA_044225355.1 Casimicrobiaceae bacterium
GGCCAAGGCATGATGCGGCGGCCCCCTCCCGCGCGCCACCAGATTGGCTATAGTGGCGCCATGGAGTCCACGAACCTCCTGGCGGTCGGCGCACTGCTCCTCGTTGCGGTGGTGGTCGTGATCCTGCTGCTGCGCTTCATGCGTGCCCGACACCCCGGGCCCGAGCTCAAGCTCCCCCAGCGCGCGAGCGCTCCGCCTGCCGCCGGTCCCGCGGCGCAGAAGCTCTCGGACGACGACGCCGAGTACCTCGACTCGTCGCACATCATCTCGCCCACCGCCACCGGCCATGATCCCGCGCATCCCGACGCCGCGGCGCGGGCGGCGGCCGCGCTCCGCGACGCCCGGCGGAAGTAGGCGGCGCCGTGCCCGTTCGCGTCGTTCGCCTGGGCTCGCCGCGAGGCCGCGGCGAGGGCCTGCGCATCGGCACCGTGCGCCGCCCGCCGCGCGGCGTCCGCAAGTCCGATCACTCGCGCGAGAACTGGTACGACGTCTGGTACCCGAACCTCGCACCCAGCGCCGAAGCCGTCGCGCAGGCGCAGGCCGCCGCGTCGGCTCGCGACTGGGCCGCGTTCTTCCGTCGCTATCGAACCGAGATGCGTGCGCCCGACAGCGCCCGCACGCTCGACCTTCTCGCCGCGCTGTCGCACACCGCCGACTTCTCCGTCGGGTGCTATTGCGAGGACGAATCGCACTGCCATCGCTCGGAGCTGCGACGGCTCCTGGCCGCGCGCGGCGCGCGCTTCGCCGAATGATCCCAGCATAACGAGACGCTTCCAAGGAGGAGCTCGCATGGCCAGGCTCAACATCAACGGCAAGGTCCGCGACGTCGCGGTCGAGCCGGATACGCCGCTCCTATGGGTGCTGCGCGAGAACGTGGGGCTCACCGGCACCAAGTACGGCTGCGGCGTCGCGCAGTGCGGCGCGTGCTCGGTGCACCTCAACGGCAACGTCGTGCGCTCCTGCTCGTACCCGCTCAGCGCGATCAAGGCAACGGACCGCATCGTGACCATCGAAGGCCTGTCCGCGACGAGCTCGCACCCGGTGCAGAAGGCGTGGCTCGCGCTCGACGTGCCGCAGTGCGGCTACTGCCAGTCCGGGCAGATCATGGCCGCCGTGGCGCTGCTCGCGCGCAACCCCGATCCCACCGACGCGCAGATCGACGAGGCCATGACCAACATCTGCCGATGCGGCACGTACCAGCGCATCCGGGCCGCGGTGCACGCGGCGGCGGCGATGAAGCCCGCCAAAGCCGCGAAGAGCGCGTGAGGACGCCATGACCAAGCCCGTCATCGCAAGCCGGTCGCGCCGCCGCTTCATCGTCTCGTCCGCCGCCGCGGGAGGCGGCCTTTCGCTCGGCTTCTCGTGGCCGCTCGAGGCCGCTTCCGCCGCCAAGGCGCAGCCCGCCGCACCCGTCGAGGTCAACGCGTGGGTGGTCATCAAGCCCGACGACACCTGCATCATCCGCGTCGCCCGCTCCGAGATGGGCCAGGGCACGCTGACGGGCCTTGCGCAGCTCGTAGCCGAGGAGCTCGAGTGCGACTGGGGCAAGGTCGGCTACGAATTCCCGACCCCCGGCGAGAGCCTCGCGCGAAAGCGCGTGTGGGGCGAGTTCGGCACCGGCGGCAGCCGCGGCATACGCATCTCCGAGGACTACGTGCGCCGCGGCGGGGCGGTCGCGCGCGTGATGCTGCTCACCGCCGCCGCGGACGAGTGGAAGGCGATCGCGCTCAAGGACCCGCGCACGTGGAAGGTCGCCGGCAAGTCGGTGAAGCGCCTCGACACCGCGCCCAAGGTGAACGGCAGCCTCGTCTACGCCATCGACGTGAAGCTGCCCGGCATGCTGTGCGCCGCCCTCAAGGACTGTCCCGTGTTCGGCGGCAAGCTCGTGAGCTTCGACGGCGACGCCATCGCGAAGATGCCCGGCGTGAAGAAGGCCGTGCGCGTGAACGACAGCACCGTCGCGGTGGTGGCCGACACCTGGTGGCACGCGAAGAAGGCGCTCGCGGCGCTGCCCATCGTGTGGGACGAGGGCGAGAACGCCACGCGCTCGAGCGCGCAGATCGCGGAGCACCTCAAGGACGGCCTCACCGCCCCCGCGTACGCGATGACCACCGTCGGCGACGTGCCGGCGGCGCTGGCCGCCGCGCCGACCAGGTTGGAGGCCGTATACAGCACGCCGTTTCTCGCGCACGCGTGCATGGAGCCCATGAACTGCACGGTGAAGTACACGCCGGAGCGCGCGGAGTGCTGGGTCCCCACGCAAAACGGCGAGGCGTCGCACGCCGCGCTCTCTGAGACCTCCGGCCTGCCGCTCGACAAGTGCGAGGTCTACAAGACGGTGCTGGGCGGCGGCTTCGGTCGCCGCGGCAACCAGGACTTCGTGAAGCAGGCGACGCTCATCGCGAAGCAGTTCCCGGGCATCCCGATCAAGATGATCTGGAGCCGCGAGGACGACATGACGCACGACTTCTACCGGCCCATCTCGCAGGCGCGGCTGCAGGCGGGCATCGACGCGTCGGGCAACCTCGTGGCGCTCCAGATCCGCGTGTCGGGCCAGTCGATCAACGCCTTCAACGGCGCCGCGATGGCCAAGGACGGCAAGGACGATCGCCAGCTTCAGGGGTACTACGCCGCCGCCGGCGATGCGCAGTTCGGCTATACCGTCCCGAACCTCCTCATCGAGTACGCGATGCGCAACACGCACGTGCCGGTGGGCGCGTGGCGCGGCGTCAACACGAACCAGAACGGCGTGTACCTCGAGTGCTTCATCGACGAGGCGGCGCGCGCCGCGGGCAAGGACCCGCTCGAGTTCCGACGCGCGCTGATGGGCAAGCATCCCAAGCACCTCGCGGTGCTGAACGCCGCGGCGGAGAAGGCGGGGTGGGGCACGCCGCTGCCCGAGGGCGTGCACCGCGGCATCGCGCAGTTCATGGGGTACGGCAGCTACTCGGCGGCGGTCGCGGAGGTCTCGGTTGCCAGGGACGGCACGCTCAAGGTGCATCGGATGGTGCTGGCGCTCAACTGCGGCCACGCGGTGAATCCCGACCAGATCGCCGCGCAAGTCGAGGGCTCGGTGGCCTACGGGCTGTCGGCGGCGCTCTACGGCGAGCTCACGGTCGACAAGGGCCGCATCGTCGAGGACAACTTCCATCGCTACCCGATCCTCAAGCTCGCCGAGATGCCCAAGGTCGAGACGGTGATCGTCCCCACGTACGACTTCTGGGGCGGGGTCGGCGAGCCGACCATCTGCGTCGTGTCGCCGGCGGTGATGAACGCCATCCACGCGGCCACGGGCAAGCCGATGCGCACCTTGCCGCTGCGAAATCCGCTGGAGGCGATCGCCAAGGCATGAGGCGCGCGTGGTGCGCGATCGCGCTCGCGTGCGCCGCCGCGGGGTCGCAGGCGGCGACGACGCTCGAGGTGGTCGGCGACGGCGTGCCGCAGCCGCTCGCGCAGGGCGGCGACGCCTCGCGCGGGCGGGCGCTCGTCGTGGCGCGCGCGTCGGCCAACTGCGTGCTGTGCCACGCGGTGCCCGACGCCGCGGTGCGCTTCGCGGGCAACGTCGGGCCCTCGCTCGAGGGCGTGGCCTCGAGGCTCACGCAAGCGCAGCTCCGCCTTCGCGTCGCCGATAATCTTCGCGTGAATCCTGCCACCGTCATGCCGAGCTACTACCGCACCGACGGCCTCGATCGCGTCGCGCCGGCGTACGCGGGCAAGCCCATCCTCACGGCGCAAGAGGTGGAGGACGTCGTCGCGTGGCTCGGCACGCTGCGATGAACCGCCGGCGCGCGATCGGCGCCGCGGGCGCGCTCGTGCTCCTCGCCGTGCGCCCGCTGCGCGCGGCGGCGCTGCCGCGCATCCCCGCGATGGACGACTGGCTCTCGGGCCGCGCCCCGCGCATGGAGCGCGTGCAGCTCACCCTCCCGCCCATCGCGGACAACGGCTTCGCGGTGCCGATGCGCGTGTCCGTGGCCGGGCCGTTCGCGCCGGGCCCCACGGCGAGGGCGATACGCCTCTTCTCCGAGACCAACCCGGTGGCGGAGATGGCGACGTTCGACTTCGCGATGCCCGTCGAGCGCGTCGAGGTCGAGTCGCGCATCCGCCTCGCGGGGACGCAGACGGTGGTGGCCGTCGCGCAGATGAGCGACGGCGCGCTCTACGCCGCGGGCGCGGAAGTGATCGTCACGCTCGCCGGCTGCATGGACGGGACGTAGCGCGATGCCCGACGCCCGCATCAGCGTTCCGGCCCGCGTCGCGCGCGGCCAGCCCTTCGAGGTGCGCATCCAGATTCGCCACCCGATGGAGACGGGCTATCGCACCGACGACGTCGGCAAGTCGATTCCGCGCAACGTCATCCGCGAGCTCACGTGCCGATACGCGGGCGACGTGGCGTTCGCGGCGAAGCTCTCCTCGGGCATCGCCGCCAATCCCTACGTGCGCTTCTTCGTCACCGCCACGACCTCGGGCGAGCTCGTCTTCGACTGGGTGGACGACAGGGGCGTGCGCGGGAGCGAGCGCGCATCGGTCGACGTCGCGTGAGGCGTCGGGCGAGGATCGCCTTTGCGGCCCTGGTCGCGACCGTGGCCCTCGCGGCGCATGCCGACGAGCCGCGGACGATCGCGCCCGAGGACCTGCGATCGGGCATCGCTTACGCGGGCGCCGACGTGCGGGCGATGCAGGCGGACGACACCGCCAATCCCGGCTTCCTGTGGGTGCAGCGCGGCGAGTCGCTGTGGTCCGCCCATTGCGCCTCGTGCCACGGCAAGGACGCGGCGAGCATGCGCGGCGTGGCGGCGCGCTACCCGGCCTACGACGCCGGCGCGGGCCGTGTCGTCGACCTCGAGGAGCGCATCGAGCTCTGCCGCACGGTCAAGCAGGGCGCCCCGGCGTTCGGCCGCGAGTCGGAGGACCTGCTCGCGCTCGCGACCCTGGTGACGTTCCAGTCGCGCGGTGTCCCCGTCAACGTCTCGATCGATGGCCCCGCGCGCGCCTCGTATGATCGCGGCAAGGCGTTTTACACGACGCGCCACGGCCAGATGAACCTCGCGTGCACGCAATGCCACGACCAGAACTACGGGAAGCGGCTCCTCCTCGAGACGATCAGCCAGGGGCACGGGACGGCGTTTCCCGCGTACCGGCTCGAGTGGCAGTCGCTGGGCTCGCTCTCGCGGCGGCTGCGCGCGTGCCTCTTCGGCGTGCGCGCCCCGATGCCCCCGCCGGGAGCACGGGAGTTGACCGACCTCGAGCTCTACCTCGCGTGGCGGGCGAAGGGCCTGCCGCTCGAGTCGCCGGGCGTGCGGCGATGATCGCGCGCGTCCTCCTGTGCTCGCTTCTCGGCCCGCTGCTGTGCGCGGGGTGCGCGCACGCCGACGACGCGAGCGTGGCGGCCTCGATCAAGGGAGCGCGCGACCTGCGCGGCGCGTATCGCGCGGCCCTGTGCAGCCGACAGGACATGGCGGGCGACGCGTGCGCGGCGGCGCTGCGCACCTACCCGGGCGAGGTGCCGGCGCCGCGGCCCGAGCCGGCCGTCGCGTCGCGCTATCGCCTGCTCTTCGTGCCGGGATTCCTCGCGAGCTGCTTTCCGCGCGTTCGCACCTTTGCCGACGTCGTCGAGGCCGCGCGCAGCGCGGGC
>JBGAIS010000007.1:0-50116 GCA_044225355.1 Casimicrobiaceae bacterium
AAGGTCCTTCGACAGTTGCTGGCCGGCGCGGACGTGCTGGTGCAGAACCTCGCGCCGGGCGCGGCCGCGCGCCTGGGCCTGTCGTTCGACCAGCTGCATGCAGATCATCCCCGCCTGATCGTCTGTGACATTTCGGGCTACGGCGACGACGGCCCCTATCGCGACAAGAAAGCCTATGACCTGCTGATCCAGAGCGAGTCCGGCTTCCTGTCGATCACTGGCGGCGCGGACGCGCCGGCCAAGGCGGGCTGCTCGATCGCCGACATTGCCGCAGGCATGTACGCGTACTCGAGCATCCTCGCCGCCCTTCTGCAGCGCGGCCGGACGGGCAAGGGGTCGGGCATCGACGTGTCCATGCTCGAGAGCATGGTCGAGTGGATGAGCTATCCGCTGTACTACGCCTTCGACGGTGCAACGCCGCCGCCGCGCGCCGGCGCGGCGCACGCGACGATCTATCCGTATGGGCCGTTTCCGACCGGCGACGGCAAGACCGTGATGCTCGGCCTGCAGAACGAGCGTGAATGGGTGGCGTTCTGCGCGAGCGTGCTCGCGCGGCCGGAGCTCGCCGCCGACGAGCGCTTCGCCACCAATTCGCGACGATCGGCGCGGCGCGAGGCGCTGCGCGACATCATCGTCGACGCGTTCGCCACACTCTCCGCGGACGAGATCGGCGCCCGCCTCGACGCGGCAGGCATCGCGCACGCGCGGGTCAACGACATGCGCGACGTATGGCGGCATCCGCAGCTCGCCGCGCGCGGTCGCTGGGCGGAGGTCGGCTCGCCCGCGGGCCCGATTCCCGCGCTCCTCCCGCCCGCGATGCTCGATGGCGTGCCGCCGCGGATGGACGCGATCCCCGCGCTCGGCGAGCACACCGACGCGATCCTTCGCGAGCTTGGCTTCGACGCGGACGTGATCGGCCGCTTTCGCCGCGAGGGCGCCGTCTAGGCACCGCGACGCGCTCCCGCGCAGCCACGCCGGCGCGCGGTCGCCACGCGCGAGCGTTCCCGTCGTGCAAGGCTGCGGCTTTGCGGCGGACCTGACACGCGCGTATCGTTGCCTAACTTCGCCGCAAGGAGACGACCGTGTCATCGATGCTTCGCCACGCCCATCGCCGCGAGTTCCTCCGTCGCCTGATGGCGATGACCGGCGCGGCCGCCGCTGCGCGCGCGCTTCCCGCGCTCGCCGCCGTTCCCGATCCGGGCAAACCGCTCCACGTCGTCATCGTGGGCGCGGGCCTCGCGAGCCTCGTCGCGGCGTACGAGCTCGAGAAGCGCAATCACCGCGTGACCATCCTCGAGGCCGACGCGCGTCACGTGGGCGGCCGCGTGCGCACGCTGCGCCTCAAGGACGGGCTCTACGGCGAAGCCGGCGCGATGCGCATTCCCACGCGGCACGAGCTCACGCGCCACTACGTCGAGGAGCTGGACCTGCCGCTTCGCAAGTTCGTCCACTCCAACCCGCAGGCTTACGCGTTCTTTCGCGGCGAGCGCGAGCGCCGCGCCGACGTCGCGAAGCTCGGCCGCCTGTACGCGCTGTCCGAGAGCGAGCGCGGCAAGTCGCCCGACGACTTCTTCGACATGAGCATCGGCCAGGCGCTCAAGTCCCTGTCGGAAGCGGAAGGCAAGGACCTCTCCGCCGTCACGCCGGCCACCGCGAAAGTCCGGGCCTTCGACCAGCAATCGCTGCAGCAGCTCGCGGAGGCCGCGGGCCTGTCGGCCGAGGCGATCGAGTTCATGGCAGTGGCCACGGGATCGGAGTCGCTCATGCCGTCCGCCGCGACCGAGACGCTGCGCGAGGAATTCCTCGAGGTGTGGTCGCAGGGCTTCGACGAAATTCCCGGCGGCACGGACCGCCTGCCCAGCGCGTTCGCGGCGCGGCTGCGCTCGAAGCCGCGCATGGGGTGCGAGGTGATCACGCTGACGCAATCGGCGGACCGGCAGCGGGCGGGCGCGATCTACCGCGAGGGCGGCGCGCGCAAGGAGGTCGAAGGCGACTTCGTGCTGTGCACGCTGCCGTGCCCCGTGCTGTCGCGCATCGAGGTGCGACCGGAGCTGTCCGGTCCCAAGTGGCGTGCGATCCGCGAGCTCTGCTACGACTCGTCGACGAAGGTGCTCGCGGTGGCGCGCCGTCGCTTCTGGGAGACGGACGACGGCATCTACGGCGGCGGCACGTTCACCGACCTGCCGATCGCCACCACCTACTATCCGTCCGACAATGCGCAGGGGAAGAGCGAACGCGTGTCGCGCGGCCCGGGCGTGATGCTCGCGTCGTACTCGTGGGGGCAGGCCGCGCGGAGGCTCGCCTCGCTCGACCATCCGGCGCGCGCCGAAGTCACGCTGCGCCACCTGTCGCGCGTGCATCCGCAACTGCGCGAGCCGGGCATGGTGCGCGAGACGCGGAGCTGGAGCTGGGACAACCATCCGCTGTCCGGGGGCGCCTTCGCCTGGTTCATGCCGGGCCAGCACACGGCGCTCTACGCCGACCTTATTTCTCCGGAGGGCCGCATCTACTTCGCGGGCGAGCATGCCTCGCTCACGCATACGTGGATGCAGGGCGCGCTCGAGTCGGGCCTGCGCGCGACGCGCGAGATGCTGGTGGCGGCGCAGCGGACGTACTGACGCGCCGGGCGCGATACCTCGCTTCGGCGATTGCACCTCGGGCGATCGTTGGGGCCGATCGGTCGAAGGCGGCGGCTCGCGCCAATGGGGCATCGAAGCCTCCGAGCGAGCCGCCCGAACATTCGTTCGCCTGGCCAGGCTCATCCCGTGATCCACCTCCATGCGCATCATGGCGCCATGTCATCCAGGAGCCCGCGCATGCCGACCACCCGCCTTACGCACCATGCCGCCGTCCGCTCGCAGCAGCGCGGCATCCCGCCGCTCGCCATCGAGGCGCTTCTCGATTACGGCACCGAGCATCACGATCACCACGGCGCCGTGGTGTTGCTCATCGACCACGCGGCCACGAAGCGCCTCGCCCGCGCGCAGCGGCTTCGCGGCGCCGAGGTCGATGCCCTTCGCGGGTTGTATGCGGTCGTCGCGGCCGACGGGCGCGTTCACACCGTCGGCCATCGCACCCGTCGCCTGCAGCGTCACTGAAAGGAGCCGCCATGGATATCGTCACTGCTATCTGCGCGACGCTCGTCGTCGCGGCCGTCGTGGCCGGCTTCCATGCTCGCGCACAGGCCCGGGAAGGCTTCGAGCGCGGCGTCGCTTCCACCGCGCAGGAGCGCGCGGCGCTTGCCGAGCGCGTCTTCGCGCGCGACGCCGCGCTCGCGCAGTCCGAGCGCTCGCTCGCCGACTCCGCGCAGGCGCTGCGCGCCCGGGAGCACGACCTGCGGACGCACGCGGCCGCCAACGCGGCGCTCGCGGCGGACCTCGAGTCCGAGCGCAAGGCCACCGCCGAGAAGCTCGCGCTCCTCGACCGGTCGCAGCAGCAGCTCACGCACACGTTCGAGGCGCTCTCCGCGCAGGCGCTGCAAACCAACAACCGCGCATTCCTCGATCTCGCGCAGCAGGCGCTCGGCAAGCACCAGCAGGCCGCAACCGGTGAGCTCGAGAAACGCCAGCAGGCCATCTCCGAGCTCGTGGCGCCGGTGAGGAGCTCGCTCGACAAGCTCGACATGCGGATCGGCGACATCGAGACGAAGCGCGAGGGCGCGTACGGCTCGCTCCTGACGACGGTGCGCACGCTGCAGCAAGGGCAGGCCGACCTTCGTCGCGAGACGGGGAGCCTCGTGAAGGCGCTGCGCCAGCCGGCGGCGCGCGGGCAGTGGGGCGAGATGCAGCTTCGCAACGCGGTGGAGGCCGCCGGCATGCTCGCGCATTGCGACTTCGACACGCAAGTCACCGTCGAAGGCGAGGAGGGCCGCCTGCGACCCGACCTCGTCGTGCGCCTGCCGGGCGGCGGCAACGTGGTGGTGGACGCGAAGGTGCCGCTGCTCTCGTTCCTGGAGGCCGCGGAGGTCGACGACGAGGACGAGCGCCGCCGTCATCTCGCGGAGCACGCGCGACACGTGCGCGAGCACGTCGCGCGCCTCTCGCGCAAGGCGTACCACGAGCAGTTCGAGCAATCGCCCGACATCGTGGTGCTGTTCCTATCGAGCGAGGCGCACTTCTCGGCGGCGTTGCAGCACGATCCTTCGCTCATCGAGTTCGGCGCGGGGATGAAGGTGGTGGTCGCCACGCCCACCACACTCATCGCGCTCCTGCGCGCCATCGCGCTCGGATGGAAGCAGGAGGCGCTCGCCCGTAACGCCCGCGAGATCAGCGAGCTCGGGCGCCAGCTCTACGATCGCATCGCCACCGTGGCGGCGCACTGGACGAAGATGGGCAAGCACCTGGGCGACGCGGTGGACGCCTACAACGGCGCGGTGGCGTCGGTCGAGTCGCGCGTGCTCGTGTCGGCGCGGCGCTTCCGCGACCTCGACGCAGTCGGCGACGGCCGCGACATCGTCGAGCTCGCCCAGGTGGAAGTGCGGCCGCGGGCGCTGCAGGCGCCCGAGCTGCAGGACCGGGCGGCGTAAGCTTCCGCGAGCATGCAGCGTCGCACGACCTCACTCCTCTACTCGGCGAGCGACCTCGTCGCGTTCCTCGCGTGCGAGCACAGCACGACCATCGCGCTCCTGGACCTCGACGAGAGGCAGCCGCGCACGGAAGACGACGCCTCGACGCAGCTCGTCAAGGACAAGGGGATGGAGCACGAGCGCGCGGTGCTGCGCTCGCTCGAGGCCGCCGGACGCCGCGTGGTAACGCTCCCGGAGCACGGCGATCCCGCCGAGCTTGCGGCCGCCACCGAAGCCGCGATGCGCGGCGGCGCCGACATCATCTACCAGGGCACGTTCCTGCGCGGGCCGTTGTACGGCCGCACGGATTTCCTGCGTCGCGTGCCGGTTGCGTCGGGGTTGGGTGACTACAGCTACGAGGTGGTCGACACCAAGCTCGCGCGGAGCCCCAAGGCCAAGTTCGCGGTACAGCTCGCGTTCTACTCCGATCTCCTGGCCGGCGTGCAGGAGCTCGTGCCGCGCGCCATGCACGTCATGCTGGGGGACGGTCGCGAAGTCTCGCTCGAGGTCGGCCAGTACCTCCGCTACGTCGTGGACGCGCGCGAGCGTTTCCTCGCGTTCGTCGGCGCGCGCCCCGCCACGTACCCGCAGCGCTGCGACGCGTGCGGGATGTGCCCATGGCGCGGCCTGTGCGAGGCGCGGTGGACGCACGACGATCACCTGGGCCAGGTGGCGGGCATCACGCGCCTGCAGGTCGATCGGTTCAATGCCGCGGGTGTCCGGACCGTCGCTGCCCTGGCGCGCCTTCCCGCCGACACGGCGATCGCGAAGGTCGGCGCGGAGACGGTGACGAGGCTCGTGGCGCAGTCGTCCCTGCAGGTGGCGCGACGCCAAGGCGGCAAGCCGAGCATCGAGCTCCTGCCGGTGAGCGATCCCGCCCGCGGGTTCCATCGCATGCCTGCCCCCGACGCGGGCGACATCTTCTTCGACATGGAGGGCGATCCTTTCGAGAAGGACGGCCTCGAGTATCTCTTCGGCGTGCGCTACGACGACGGCGACGGTCCGCGCTTCCGGCCCTTCTGGGCGCACGATCGCGAGCAGGAGCGCCGCGCGTTCGAGGACTTCATGGACTTCGTGGTCGATCGCATGGCGCGGCATCCGGGCATGCACGTCTATCACTACAACCACTACGAGCCTCACGCGCTCAAGCGCCTCATGACGTGGCACGGCACGCGCGAGGCCGCGCTCGACGATCTCCTGCGACGCGAGAAGCTCGTCGACCTCTACAAGGTGGTGCGCGAATCCATGCGTACGTCGGAGCCGGGGCTGTCGATCAAGGACCTCGAGGTCTTCTACATGCCGCCGCGCGAGGGCGACGTGCAGGACGCGGGGTCGTCGATCGTGCAGTACGAGGCGTGGCGCGCGACGCGCGACCCCGCGGTCCTCGAGGCGATCCGCAAGTACAACGAGGACGACTGCACGTCGACGCACCTCCTGCGCGAGTGGTTGCTGGGCCACAGGCCGGCGGGCTTGCCGTGGTTCAGCCCCATGCGCGAGGAGGAGAAGAAGGAACGCGACGGCGCCGGGCGCTCCGAGCGCGTGCGCGAGGTCGAGGCCGCCGTCGCGGCCCGGAGCGCCGCGCTGCTGGCGGGCGTGCCCGACGACGAGGGCGAGCGCGACGCCGGCCAGCACACGCGCGTGCTGCTCGCGCAGCTCGTCGACTTCCACCGTCGCGCGGCCAAGCCCGAGTATTGGGCACTGTACTCGCGTCGAGACATGACGGACGACGAGCTTTGCGACAGCGTCGAGTGCCTGGGCGGTCTTCGTCGCACGGCCGCGGCGCCGCGTCGCGATAAGCAATCCCTCGTGTACGAGTTCTCGTATCCCGAGCAGGAGACCAAGCTGCGCGCGGGCAAGGGGTGCACGCGGTGCGACACGGCGGCCCGCCTGGGAACGATCCTCTCGCTCGACCCGGTCGCGCAGCGCGTCGCGATCAAGACCACGGCCACGGAGTTGCCGGATCGACTCTCCATCGGCCCCGACGGGCCCATCAACACCGATGCCCTCCGCAACGCGGTATGGCGCGTCGCGGACGCCGCCATCGCGGGCGACCTGTCGAAGCACGCCGCCGCTCGCGCGATCCTTCGACGCGATCCGCCTGCGCTGCGCGGCTACGCCGCGGGCGACGCGCTCGTCGATCCCCGCGCGGACGTGGTCGTCGAGTCGTTGCGCGCGGTCGAAGCCCTCGACGAAAGCTATCTCGTCATCCAGGGTCCGCCGGGCGCAGGCAAGACGACGCTCGGGTCGCGGCTCATCGTCGAGCTCATGCGCAAGGGCAAGCGCGTGGGCGTGACGTCCAACAGCCACAAGGTGATCCACAACCTGCTCGGCGCCGTCGAGGCGCGGGCGAAAGGGGTGGGATTCGAGTTCCGCGGCGTCAAGAAGGCACGCAGCGACGAGCCCGATTCGCGGTTCGAGGGAGACTTCATCCATTCGGTGTACGTCAACCAGGACGCCGTCGTGGCCGAGGCCCGGCTGATCGCGGGCACCGCCTGGCTCTTCGCCGACGAGGGCCTCGAGCGCTCGCTCGACTATCTCTTCGTCGACGAAGCGGGCCAGGTCTCCCTCGCGAATCTCGTCGCGGTATCGACCAGCGCGCGAAATCTCGTTCTCCTGGGCGATCACATGCAGCTCGGCCAGCCGATCCAGGGCGCGCATCCGGGGCACTCCGGCGACTCGGCACTCGACTACCTTCTCGATGGCCGATCCACGGTGCCCGCCGATCGCGGCATCTTCCTGCCGACGAGCTACCGGATGCACGACGACGTGTGCCGGTTCATTTCCGAAGCGGTGTACGACGGGCGCCTTGCATCTGCGCCGGCCCACCAGCGACGTCGCCTGGCGCTCGACGACGACGCGCATCCCGCGCTGAGGCCGACGGGCATCCGCTTCCACGCCATCGAGCACGACGGCTGCAGGCAGAGCAGCGCCGCGGAGGCCGATGCGCTCGCCGCCATCTTCATGGCCCTTCTTCGCCAGCACTGGATCGACACCGACGGCGCGCGCAAGCCCACCACCCTCGACGACATCCTGGTCGTCGCGCCTTACAACGCGCAGGTCAACCTGCTTCGCGAGACGCTGCCGGATGGCGCGCGCGTCGGCACCATCGACAAGTTCCAGGGACAGGAGGCGGCGGTGGTGCTGGTGTCGATGACCACGTCGAGCGGCGCCTGCCTTCCGCGCAACATCGAGTTCCTGTTCGACCGGAATCGCCTCAACGTGGCGGTGTCGCGCGCGAGATGCCTGGCCGTCGTCGTCGCGAGCCCCGCCTTGCTGCACGTCCACTGCAACACCACGGAGCAGATGGCGCTGGTGAACACGCTCTGCTGGCTGCGCGCGTATGCGCAAGGACTGCCTGCGTACCCGGCGTGACCGGCGGCGCGGTCCGTGTACGCTACCCGGATATGGATCGCGGCGAGCGCTTCCACCGGATCACGCAGCTCCTGCAGGAGCGCGGCGTCGTGCCGCGCAACGCCTTCCTGCGCGAGCTCGAGGTCTCGCCCGCGACTTTCAAGCGCGATCTCGAGTACATGCGCGATCGACTCAACGCGCCCATCGCGTGGGATGCCGACGCCGGCGGCTATCGCTTCGAGTCGCAGGGCGCGGGACCGCGCTTCGAACTGCCGGGACTCTGGTTCGGCGAGGCCGAAGCGCACGCGCTCCTCATGATGGAGCATCTCCTGGCGTCGCTCGACCAGGGCGGGTTCATCGGCAGGCACGTCGAGCCCCTGCGCACGCGGCTGTCCGCCATCCTCGACACGGGCACGGGGCAGGCGAGCGACCTGCGGTCTCGCGTGCGGCTCCTCGCGTTCTCGCCGCGGAAGCTGCCGCTCGCGCACTTCGAGGCGATCGGCCTCGCGACGCTCCGGCGCAAGCGGATCGGGATGACCTACTACGCGCGAAGCAACGACGAGACGTCGCGTCGCGAAGTGTCGCCGCAGCGTCTCGTGCACTACCGCGGCAACTGGTACCTCGACGCGTGGTGCCACATGCGGAAGGCGCTGCGCACGTTCGCCATCGACGGCATCCGCGAAGCGAAGGTGCTCGACACCGTCGCCGACGACATCGCGCACGACGTGCTCGAGCGCTACATCGCCACGGGCTACGGCATCGTGCGCGCCGACGGCGACGTCAAGTGGGCGCGTTTGCGATTCACGCGGGAGCGCGCGCGATGGGTCGCCGCCGAAGTGTGGCATCCCGAGCAGCGCGGCAAGATCGAGCCCAATGGCCGCTACACGCTCGAGGTGCCGTACCGCGACGACCGCGAGCTCTTGCTCGAGATCCTGAAGCACGCCGGCGAAGTCGAGGTGCTCGAGCCTGCGGACCTTCGCGCAAAGGTACGGGTCGCCCACGAGAGAGCCGCCGAGCGCCACAAGTAGGGTCGGAGTCGACCCATCCGGGCTCGCTCCGATTGATGCGCGTTGTCGAGAAAAGGCAATCGGGTGTCGCCGGCAAGAAAGGTCTGAAAGAAGGGCGTCATTCAATCCCACATGGCGGGACTTTGCGCATATTCGCGCGCCACGCCTCCGCTATGATCCGTCACCCCGTGAATCACCCGATCCCCATGGCGAACGCGTCCGTCGATCACCGCAAGCTCCTCTCGCACCGCTTGCTGGTGCTCTCCAATACGCTCGGCAAAGGGGCGCTGCGCCTTTACGTCGGTCGCTACGGCGTGCCGCTCGCGGAGTGGCGCCTGCTGGCGGCGCTGATGACGGGGCAGGCGTCGACGGTGAACGGCCTCGCGGCGCTCCTCGCCACCGACAAGGGATGGATCAGCCGCACCGCGGCGGCGCTCATCCGCAAGGGCCTCGTGAAGGCGAAGCCCGACGACGCCGACGCGCGCAGCTTCCACATCGTCGTCGAGGCGAAGGGGCGGATGCTGTACGAGCGCGTCCTGCCGATTGCGCTCGAGCGAAATCGCAAGCTCCTCGCCGTGATGAGCGCGGCGGAGGCGCGCGTGCTGGAGGACCTGCTCGACCGACTGCAGGAGCAGGCGGAGCGGCTCACCGAGGAGGGCGAGCGCGAGATGGCCGCGGCCTCGCATCCGGATCGGTCGACCGCGTCGGCGAAAGCCGCGCGAACCGCGAAGCGCCGCTCGCCGCCCGCGAACGCGCGAGGCGCCCGGGAGCGATAGCGCGGGCGCCTTGGCGAGGCGCGCCGCGGATCGGATCCCGCCGCCGCGATCGTCGAAGGCCCGCGTTCGACTGCGCCGAGACGTCACGGACGCTTGCGCGCCGGCCCCGCCCAGGCGTGCGAGCCCTGCACGACGCGCCGGGCGTACCGCGACGCGCATCGAAGCGGCGCACCCCAGGCAGCCGCGACCCGCCTACACGTGCGCGTTGTACGGCGTTCGCTCGCCGGCCCTCGGCGACGGCGTTCTCGCGAGCCACGCGCGAACCCGCCTGACGGCGCCGTCGAACATCGCGCGCACTTCCGCGTTGCGGAGCGCGCGCGCCTCGCGCTCGATCCTGAGGTGGTCGTACGTCGCCCAGTAACTCTTGCCCGGTGTGCCTTCGGTGAGATTCATGATCGTCATCCTCGTGGAGTCGACGCTGCTCGTGACGGCGTCGCCCGTGTTGCCTCCTGGGACGAAGATAGGAGCGACCGCGGCGCGGGTCCAATCGTTTTGCGCGATGGATGGCATCGGGCCGGATGATGGACCGGATCGAGCGTGGATGGCGGCCGGGTCGATCCGTAGGAGAGCGAGCGGGCGCGGATTGCCCGGGGGCTCGACCTGTGTTACAATAGCTACCCTTTGAAACGCCGGGTCGTTAGCTCAGCTGGTAGAGCAGCGGACTCTTAATCCGTTGGTCGTAGGTTCAAATCCTACACGGCCTACCAACACCTCGAGGGCCTGCAGCGATGCAGGCCCTTTTTGTTGCACCACTGTCCGTTCCGCTGGAGCGCCCCATGGCCGAGCCCGTGCCCCTGCATCGCGACCTGACGCGCACCGTGCTCTCGGTGCTCCTCATCGGCGCTCTCATCGGCGGATCGTTCTGGATCCTGCGGCCGTTCCTGCTCTCGATCATCTGGGGCGCGATGATCGTGGTCGCCACCTGGCCGATGATGATCAACCTGCAGTCGCGGCTTCGCAGTCGCGCCCTCGCGGTCACCCTCATGTCGGGCGCGATGGTTCTCATCTTCGTCGTGCCGCTGCTGCTCGCGATCGAGACGGTCATCGACAACGCGGGCACGCTCAAGGGATGGATCAATGCGCTCGCGACGTCGTCGATCCCGCCCGCGCCCGACTGGCTCTCGAAGATCCCGCTCGTGGGCGGGAAGCTCGCGGACCTGTGGACGAGCATCGCGGCGTCGGGCCGCGAAGGCATAGTCGCGCGCCTCGCGCCTCATGCCGCGGCCGCGGCGCAGGTCCTCGTCAACGCGCTCAGCAGCGTCGGTGCGGTCGGCATCCAGTTCTTCCTGACGGTCGTCATCGCGGTGATCATGTACACGAACGGTGAGGTCGCGCGATCGACGCTCATCCGCTTCGGACGGCGCCTTGCGGGTGATCGCGGCGAGCGCGTCATCGTCCTCGCGGGCCAGGCGATCCGCGGCGTCGCGCTCGGCATCGTCGTCACGGCGCTCGCGCAGACGCTCCTCGCGGGCATCGGCCTCATGGTCGCGGGCATTCCGTTCGCGGGGCTCCTGACCGGCGTGGTCCTCCTGCTGTGCATCGCGCAGGTGGGGCCGGTCCTGGTGCTCGCGCCCGCGGTGATCTGGCTCTTCTGGAACGACCAGACGGGCTGGGGCATCGGGCTTCTCATCTGGACCGTGTTCGTGGGCGCCATCGACAACGTCCTGCGGCCGCTCCTCATCCGCAAGGGCGCCGACTTGCCGCTGCTGCTCATTTTCGCCGGTGTGCTGGGCGGGCTCCTCTCGTTCGGCATCGTGGGCCTGTTCGTGGGGCCGGTGGTGCTGGCCGTGACGTACACGCTGCTTGGTGAATGGATGGCCGAGGCCGACGCGCAGCGGCCGTCGTAGGCTCGTCTACGCGGCGGCGAACGCGCGTACTTCGCGCATGAGCCATTCGACGAAGCGATCGCAGCGCTCGGTATCGGCGGCGTCGCGACCTCGCGACAGCCAGTAGCCGCGCTCGCCGGCGACCTCGTGCGGCAACGGTCGCACGAGCCTCCCCGCCGCAAGGTCGTCGCCCGACAGGGCCAGCGACGTGATGGCCACGCCCTGTCCCGCGACCGCCGCCTGCAGCATGAGGTGGGAGAAGCTGAACGACGGCGAGTAGCGCATGTTCGCGTCCGCAAGACCCACCCGCCGAAACCAGCGCGGCCAGTCGCAGTCGTCGTGGCCGGCGGGAAAGCGTGCGTCGTCGATCTGCAGCAGCAAGTGCTTCGCGAGGTCCGCCGGCACGCGTATGGGATGGGCGCCGCCGGCGAGGTCCGGGCTGCACACGGGAAATATCGCGCGTGGAAACGGGAGTTCGCCGACGATGCCCGGGTGGCGGTCATCGCCGTATCGGATGACGAGGTCGGCGTCGGACGCGTCGATGGCTGCGGGGCTCGTCTCGGCCATGACCCGTACGGCGACGTCGGGATGCGCGCGGTTGAACGATGCGAGGCGCGGCACCAGCCAGCGCGCGGCGAGCGAGGGGACGGTACACAGCGTGATTTCCCCTGCCGTAGCGTGCCGGCGGACGGTGTGGGTGGCGTCGGCCATGGCGTCGAAGAGACGAGCGAGGTCGCGCCCGTAGCGTCGGCCTTCGTCCGTGAGCGCGAGGCCGCGGGGCTTGCGGAGGAACAGCCGGACGCCGATCTCCTGCTCGAGCCTTCGTACCTGCTGGCTGATCGCCGCGGCGGTGATGCACATCTCCCTGGCAGCGGCGGCGAAGCTCAGGTGGCGCGCGGCGGCTTCGAAGGCCTTGAGCGCGTTGAGGGGCGGCAGTCGCCGGCGCATGAGATGACGTGACGGAGGATTGGCCAAGAATATCTAAGCCTGAGATAGCAGAAATTCTCGCTTGCGGCAACGCGCTGCGCCGCCGATCCTTGGCTGTCGCGCGACAGGAAATCTCTCGCATGCCCGGCGTCCGAATCGAAACCGTCTGCCATCCCCACAACCTCCAAGGCGAGTCGCCCGTGTGGAACGCGCGCGAGCGCGCCCTCTACTGGATCGACACCCGCAAGCCCGCGCTGCACCGGGTGGGCCACGACGGCGAGACGGCCATGTGGATGATGCCGCGGCCCATCGGCTCGATCGCCTTTCGCGAGCGCGGCGGCCTCGTGGCCGCCATGCAAAACGGATTCAATACGGTCGAGCTGCCGTCGGGCGCGGTCACGCCGGTGATCGACCCCGAGCCGGAGCGCCCGCACAATCGCATGAATGACGGCCGCTGCGATCGGAACGGCCGCTACTGGTGCGGCTCGCGCGACTCCGACCCTACCGGCAAGCTTGCCCAGCATCCCACGGGCTCGGTGTATCGCCTCGACACCGATTTCGCGTGCAGCAAGGTCGACACGGACTACATCATCCCCAACGGCATGGCTTTCAGCCCGGACGACCGCACCATGCTCCTCGCGGACAGCGGCAAGGAAGTGCTGTATGCCTATGACTTCGACCTGGCCGCGGGCGCGGTATCCAACCGGCGCGTGTTCTTCTCGACGCAGCAGATGGAAGGCCGGGTGGACGGCGCGACGTACGATCGCGACGGCTACTACTGGTTCGCGCTCATCAACGGCGGCGCCATCGTTCGCCTCGACCCCAAGGGGCGCATCGATCGCACGGTGACGCTGCCGGTGCGGCGGCCGTCGATGTGCTGCTTCGGCGGCGACGACCTCGATGTCCTGTACGTGACCACGTCGAGCATCAACCTGACGCCGGAGGAGCTGGCGGGGCAGCCGCTCGCGGGCGCGCTCCTCGCCATCCACGGGTTGGGCGCGCGAGGCATGCCCGAGCCCTTTTTCGGCGGATGACATGAACGATTCCGCGTGCTGGAGGGGGCCCGAGGTCGACTACCGAAAGGAAGGCCTCCACGTGCTGTCCGAGCGCGAGCTTGCGGAGGTCGACCGGGCGCTGCGCCACTTGAAGGACGAAGGCGACCTCGATTTTCCGGAAATCACGCCCGACGTGTTTCCGCTCGACAGCCTCGGCGTGTGGCTGGCGGGTCTTCCAGCGCGCCTGCGCACGGGCCGTGGCTTCGCGCTGCTTCGAGGCCTCCCTCGCTCGCGCTACGACGACGACGACATGGCCCGCATCTACTTCGGCCTCGGAAGCTACGTCGGCACGCCGCGCGTGCAGTCGCACCTGGGCGATCTCCTGGGACACGTGATCGACGTGAGCGAGCTCGAGCCGGGCTCGCGAGGCTATCGCAAGGGCGGCGCGCAGCGCATGCACGTCGACTCGACCGACATGTGCGACGTCATCGGCCTCATGTGCCTGCGCACCGCGAAGTCCGGCGGGTTGAGTCGCATCTCGAGCGCGGTGGCCGTGTGGGAGACCATCAAGGCGGCGCGTCCGGACCTCGCGAACGTGCTTCGCTCGGGCTTCTTCTATCGCCGCGGGGAGGAGGACGGCAAGCAGGCCGGACGCTGGCAGAGCGAGCATCGCATCGCGTCGTTCACGGAGGCCGACGGGCGCCTGTGCTGTTACCTCGTGGGGTCGTACCCGCGCCGCGCCGAGGCGTATGGTGACACGCCGATGACCCCCCTCGAGCGCGAGGCGCTCGAGGAGGCCGAGCGACTCGCGGCGTCGCCCGAGTACTACCTCGACATGGAGTTCGCCGACGGGGACATACAGTTCCTCAACAATCGCGCGATCTTCCATGGCCGCACCGACTACGAGGACCATCCCGAGATCGCGCGCCGGCGCCACATGATGCGCTTGTGGCTGCGCGTGCCGTCGTGGCCCGCGGTGCCGCCGTCGCAGGTTTTCAACACGGATGACGAGCAGCGGCGATGGGCGGCGAAACGCGAGCGGCTCGCGGAGCTGCCCTCCATTCATCAGCGGCACCTCGCCGCGAAGGCGCGGAGGTACGTCGAATGAGCGTTCGGATGGGCAGCGGAGCGCACGTTTACGACGCCGATGCATCGTGGGCGCGTGTGCCGGACGGGTTGGCCATCGGCGACGTGAGTGGCATCGCGGTCGACGCGTCCGACCGCGTGTACCTCTTCACGAGGGGCAAGCATCCCGTGATGGTCTTCGAAAGCGATGGTGCGTTCGTCACCGCATGGGGCGAGGGCCTGTGGAAGCGGCCGCACGGGGCGCACGTGGCGCACGACGGCTTCCTCTACCTCACGGACGATCACGCGCACGTCGTGCGCAAGTGCACGCTCGACGGCAGGATCGTGATGGAGATCGGCGTGCCCGGGCACGCCGCGGAGTACATGGGCGGCGAGCCCTTCAACCGCTGCACGCATACCGCCCTTTCGCCGTCGGGCGACATCTACGTCGCGGACGGCTACGGCAACTCGCGGGTGCACCGCTTCGCGCCCGACGGCACGCTCCGCGGATCGTGGGGCGCGCCCGGCTGCGATGCGGGCGAGTTCCAGATCGTGCACAACATCGCGTGCGACGAGGACGGTCGCGTGTACGTGGCCGACCGCGAGAATCATCGTGTGCAGGTGTTCGACGAGGACGGTCGCTACCTCACGCAGTGGAACAACCTCCACCGGCCGTGCGGCTTCGCACTCGGTCCCGCGCGCGAGCGACTGTGCTATATCGGCGAGATCGGGCCGGCGACGCCGACGACGCGCCGCATCCCCAACCTGGGCCCGCGCATCTCGATCGTCGATCGCGACGGCGGTCTCGTCGCGCGCCTCGGTGACGTGCGCGCGGGCGCGGATCCCGCACAGTTCATCGCGCCGCACGGCATTGCGGTCGACTCGCGCGGCGACATCTACGTCGGCGAATGCGCGTACACCGACTGGCCGCGCCTCTTCGCGGGGCAGGACATGCCGCCCTCGCTCACGACGATACGCAAGCTCACGAGAATTCGAAATTGACTGGAGGAACTGCGATGAAGCGATTGATCGTCGTGATGCTTGCGGCCGCGTCATGCGCGGCAGGTGCCGCCGACTACCCGACGAAGCCTATCCGGCTCCTCATCGGTTTCCCGCCCGGCGGCGGCACCGACGTGCTCGCACGCACGCTCGCAAGCAAGCTCAGTGTCGAGCTCGGGCAGCAGGTGGTCGCGGAGAACCGCCCCGGCGCGAGCGGCATTCTCGCGGCCGAAGTCACCGCGGGCTCGCCCGCCGACGGCTACACGATGATGTTCGCGACGAGCTCGGTCCTCGCCATCAACGCCGTCACCTACAAGAAGCTGCCGTACGACCCCGTGAAGTCGTTCGCGCCGGTGTCGCTCGTCGCCCTGATGCCGATGGTCATCGCGGTGACGCCGGAAACACCGGCCGCGACGCTGGGCGAGCTCGTCAAGCTCGCGAAGGCGAAGCCCGGCGAGCTCTTCTATGGCTCGACGTCGGGATCGATCGAGCTCGCGGCACAGCTCTTCGACCTCTCCAACGGCATCAAGATGACGTCCATCCCGTACAAGGGCGCTGCGGAGGCGATCAAGGACTTCCTGGGCGGACGCATCCAGGTGATGTTCGACCCCATCCTGACGTCGTATCCGCTGGTGCAGACCGGCAAGGCGCGCGCGCTCGCGGTGACCACGGCCTCGCGCTCGCCGCTCACGCCCGAGATCCCGAGCGTGTCCGAGCTCAAGATGCCGGAGGGCTACGACGTCGCGCTTTGGCACTGCGTCGTGGTGCCGGCGGGGACTCCCCAGCCGGTCGTCGACAAGCTTGCCGCGGCCGTCGCGAAGGTGCTCGCCGACGACGGCGCGAGGCGCGATTTCGCGAAGTTCGGCGCGGAGCCCAAGTCGTCGACGCCCGCCGAGCTCGGTGCGCGCATATCGGGCGAGCTCGTTCGGTGGAAGAAGATCGCGAAGGAGGCCGGCATCGAGCCGACCGAGTGAGGCTAGGTGCGCGTCGCGCAGTCGAACGTCACCGCTTCGAGCGTGTCCGCCCGGAACGGATGCCCGAAGCAGATGCGCCCCCTGCCCTGCAGGAGGAGCTCCTGCCGATGCAGCATGAACTCCGCCTCGCCTTCGATCGTGACGTAGGTGCCGTTGGCGCTCTCGTCGATGAGCGCGAACTTGTCCTGGCGCCGCTCGATGCGCGCATGCATGCGCGACGCGAGCTTGTCCTTCACGACGACGTCGTTCTGAACGTCGCGGCCGAGCGTCAGCACCGACGACTTCTCGTCGAGCCGGATCGTCGTCGCGCCGTGGCGCAGCTCGACGCCCGCGCACTGCGCGATCGGCAGCGTGGCGAGCGCCGTCAGCTCCGCCGAGCTCTGCCACACGAGCTCGACGATGGCGATGTCCTCCTGCTTGCCCTTCACCGTGACGACGTCCATGTCGCGGAGCTGCGTGCGTAGGTAAGGCGGGAGGGCATCCGCGGTGGCGGCCGACGTGATGATCTGCCCGGCCTTCGCGAGCGCGACGAGCCTTGCCGCGGTGTTCACCGAGTCGCCGAACACGTCGCCGTCGCGCTCGATGGCGGCGCCCGCGTGAAAGCCGATCCGGAACGCGAGCCTCAGGTTCTCGGACTTGGCGATGGCGGCCATCCTGGCCTGGATCTCGACCGCGGCCAGCGCGGCCTGGTCGGCGGCGGGGAACGCGAGCATCACCTCGTCGCCGATGGTCTTCACGAGCCGGCCCGCGAAGCCCCGGGCGGACTCGCGCGCCATGTCGAGGCAGCGCGTCATCGTGGCGTGCGCGCGCGCGTCGCCCAGAGATTCGTACAGGTGCGTGCTGCCGGAGACGTCGGCGAACAGCACGGCGACGGTGTTATCCCCTGCGCTCACGGTATGCGTTCCAACTCCAATCGAGCACTATAATCATCCGTTGCCTGCCATGCTAGTCTTAACCCCAGCCGTATCGCCCTAGTTCCTTACGGAAAGGACATCCATGCTTCGCCGCTCGCTCGTCGTCCTCGTCTACGGATTCCTCGCCGCGGCCGCCACGTCGGCCGTCGCGCAGGAGCTCAAGTTCTTCCGCATCGGTACCGGCGGCACCGCGGGGACCTACTACCCCATCGGCGGTCTCCTCGCCAACGCCATCTCCAGCGCGCCGGGCTCGCGCCCCTGCGCCGACGGCGGAAGCTGCGGCGTGCCCGGGCTCGTGGCCACGGCGGTCGCGTCGAACGGCTCGGTCGCCAACATCAACGGCATTCAGTCGGGGCAGCTCGAGTCGGGCTTCACGCAGTCGGACGTCGCGTACTGGGCGTACACCGGCACCGGCGTATACGACGGCAAGCCCAAGGTCGCGGACCTGCGCCTCATCGCGAACCTGTACCCGGAAACCATCCACCTCGTCGCGCGCAAGGGCGCGAACATCAAGTCGGTGGCCGACCTCAAGGGCAAGCGCGTGTCGCTCGACGAGCCGGGCTCGGGCACGCTCGTGGACGCGCGCATCATCCTCGCCGCGTTCGGCCTCACCGAGAAGGACGTGACGGCCGAGTACCTCAAGCCCAACCAGGCGGGCGACAAGATGCGCGACGGGGGGCTCGACGCGTTCTTCTTCGTGGGCGGCTATCCGACGAGCGCCATCTCGGAGCTCGCGTCGGCCGGCGGCGGCGTCGACCTCGTGCCCGTCACGGGACCGGAAGTGGACAAGATGCGCTCGCAATACGGCTTCTTCTCCGTCGACACCATCCCCGCGAACACCTACAAGGGCATCGGCGAGGTGAAGACGATCGCGGTCGGCGCGCAGTGGGTCACGTCGGCCAAGCAGCCCGACGCGCTCATCTACGAGATCACGAAGGCGGTGTGGAACGACAACTCGCGCAAGCTCCTGGACGCCGGTCACGCCAAGGGCAAGGCCATCACCAAGGCCAGCGCCACCGCGGGGGCGGGCATCCCGTTCCATCCGGGCGCCGAGAAGTTCTACAAGGAAGCGGGGCTATTGAAGTAGGCGCCGGTCGCGTCCCCGGAATGGGGTCAGACCCCATTTCGATTTTCCGCGCGCTCCGCCTCCCGAAATGGGTCAGACCCCATTTGCGTCGCCGGCGGCTGGGCCTCGGAAATGGGGTGGCCCCGGAAATGGGGTCAGACCCCATTCTAAGTTCTTGAAAATCCAGGGGCGTGCCTCGTAAGGGGCCGCCCCCTTTCCTATGCAGACCATCGAAGCCGACAAGACCCGCGCGCTCGAGGAGAAGTTCGACCCCGAGATGCGCTTCCGGCCCATTCGCCAGCCGGCGGCGCTCATCGTCGCGTCGCTGCTGATCGTCCTGTCGTGCTTCCACTACTACACGGCGGGCTTCGGCCTCCTGCGCGAGACTACGCACCGCGGCGTGCACATGGCGTTCGTGCTGGGGCTCATCTTCCTCGTGTTCCCGCTGCGCAAGTCGATGCTCGAGCGACCGCCCGAGCCGGGTCTCGCCGCGCCCGGCAGCGTCCCGTGGTACGACTGGCTGCTCGCGGTCGCCATGGCGATCTCGGTGCTGTACGTGCCGTACATCTTCGACGATCTCGCGTTCCGCGTCGGCAATCCGAGCCCGCTCGACGTCGCGCTGGGCAGCGTGCTCGTCATCCTGCTCCTCGAGGCCACGCGTCGCGCCATGGGCTGGCCGCTGCCTATCATCGCCGTCCTGTTCATGGTTTACGCGCTGGCCGGCTCGTGGTTCCCGGGGCTCCTCAAGCATTCGGGCGCGTCGTGGCCCGCGCTCGTCAATCACCTCTACCTCACGAGCCAGGGCATCTACGGCATCGCGGTGGGCGTGGTCGCGACGTACGTCTTCCACTTCGTGCTGTTCGGGGTGCTCGCGACGGCCATCGGGCTCGGCCAGCTCTTCATCGACATCGCGTCGTCGATCGCGGGCCGCTTCGCGGGCGGGCCCGCGAAGGTGTCGGTGTTCGCGTCGGCACTCTTCGGGATGCTGTCGGGGTCGTCGGTCGCCAACGCCGTCACCGTCGGCTCGCTCACCATCCCCGCGATGATCCGCCTGGGCTACCCGCGCCATTTCGCGGGCGGCGTGGAGGCCGCGTCGTCGACGGGCGGGCAGATCACGCCGCCGATCATGGGCGCCGCCGCGTTCCTCATGATCGAGTTCCTGAACCTGCCGTACTCCACGATCATCGTCGCCGCGATCGTGCCGGCATTCATGCATTTCTTCGGCGTGTTCATGCAGGTGCACTTCGAGGCCAAGAACAAGGGCCTGCGCGGGCTCACGAAGGACGAGCTACCCGACCTGCCGAAGACGCTCAAGGCCAACTGGCCCACGCTCATTCCGCTCGCGCTGCTCGTGGGCATCATCGTCAAGGGCAACACGCCGTACCTCGCGGCGTTCACGGGCATCTCGTCGTGCCTGCTCGTGGGACTCTTCACGTCGCGCGAGCGCACGACGGCGCTCCAGTACGCGGCCCTCGCGGTGTCGCACGCGATCCTCGTCGCGCTCATCACGCGCGAGTTCGGCGAATACGGCGTATGGGTGTTCCTCGCGATGCTCGTCGCGGTGCCGCTCGCGCACCGGGCCATCGGCAAGCCGTCGCGCATCGGCGGCGCCGCGGTGATCGCGGCGTTCGAGCTCGGCGCCAAGTACGCGCTGGCGGTGGGCGCGGCGGCCGCGACGGTGGGGATCGTCATCGGCGTCGTTACGCTGACGGGCGTCGGATTCAAGCTGTCGTACATCGTGACGTCGGCCGCGCAGACGATCGCCTCCGGCGTGATCGCGGCGCTGCCGAGCGGATGGGGCGACCTGCGCTCGCTGACGCTCGTCGCGGCGCTCGTCATGACGGGCCTCGTGTGCGTGCTCATGGGCTGCGGTATCCCCACGACCGCGAACTACATCATCATGGTGACGGTCGCGGCGCCCACGCTCGTGCTGCTCGGCGTGCAGCCCATCGTCGCGCACTTCTTCGTTTTCTACTACGGGGTGCTCGCGGACATCACGCCGCCGGTGGCGCTCGCCGCGTACGCGGCGTCGGGTCTCGCCGGATCGGATCCCTTCAAGACCGGCAATACCGCATTCCGCCTGGGACTCGGCAAGGCGCTGGTGCCGTTCGTGTTCGTGTTCGCGCCGTCGCTGCTCATCAAGGTCGAGCACTTCTCGGTGCAGGAGTTCGTGCTGGCGTTCGGCGGCTGCGTCCTCGGCATCACCGTGCTGTCGGCCGCGCTGTCGAACTTCATGCTCGTGCGCATGAAGACGTGGGAGCGCGTGCTGTGCGTCGTCGCCGCCGTCCTGATGATCGCGCCCGAGCTCGTCAGCACGATCGTCGGCCTGCTCCTCATGGTGCCGGTGCTGGTGTCGCAGGTCGGGGCGTACCGGCGCGGCGGATCGGGCACCGTCGCGTCCGCGTAGAGGGGCCGGCGACCGGCCCCTGAAAATGGGGTCAGACCCCATTTCCGCCCGCTCGGGAACACGCCCAAATTGGGGTCAGACCCCATTTCCGCGAGCCGTCCGGGAAATGGTGCCAGGCCTGTAATGGGGTCTGACCCCATTTCCGTGACCCCGTTTCGGGGTCAGTCGAATGCGTTGGCGAGCCATTCGCGCGCCTGCCGGCCGTAGAGGTTCCACGCGAGCCCGACGAGGACGAGCGCGGCGCCCGCGAACTGCAGCGGCGCGAGCGACTCGCCCAGGAAGATGGCGCCGCTCAAGAGCCCCGACACCGGGATGAGGAGCCCGAACGGCGCGACGACCTCCGTCGGATACCGGTGGAGCAGGACGTTCCACTTGCCGTACCCGAACAGCGTCGCGAAGTAGCTCATGAACAGCACGCAGGCCCACGGCTGCCACGTCATGTCGCGCACGGCGGCGACTGCCTCCGGCCCGCCCTCGAATACGTACGACGCGGCGAACAGCGGCAGCGGGGCCGCGAGACTCGACCACACGACCATCGCGAACATGTCGACGCCGCCCTCGCGGCCGTCCGCGCCGCGCGCGGCGGCCTTCGCGATCACGTTGCCCACGGCCCACGACAGCGCCGCCACGATCACGAGCACGAACCCGACGAGCGTGGCCCCCACGCCCGCCATGACCTTGTGCGCGCCGAGGACCGCGATGCCCGCGCCCGCGATGGCGGCGCCCGCGATGCTGTGCGGCGTGAGCCGGTCGTGCAGCCACCACGCGGCGATCGCGAGGGTGAAGAACACCTGGGCCTGGATCACGAGCGACGACAAGCCCGCGGTCATGCCGAGCTTGATGCCGAGAAACAGGAGCCCGAACTGGAACACGCCGATCGTGAGACCGTACGCGACGAGCGTGCGCCAGGACACCGCGGGACGGCGCACCAGGAACACCGCCGGGACGGCCGCGCACAGGAAGCGCAGCGCCGCGAGCGCGAACGGCGGGACCGTGTCGAGCGCCCAGCGCATGGGCACGAACGTGAACCCCCACACCGTCACGATGGCGAGGACGTACGCGAGGTCTCGGGCGGAAAGACGGGCAGGCACGGGCTTGCCATTGTAGGTGGCGAGACTCGCGGACCCGCGTCGCGGCGCGGTAGGATGCGACCTTCGCGCGAAGCGCTGCCCTTATGCGGCCGCCGCCTTGCCCCAAGAGCCCCGATGACCCCAAGCCCTGCCGACCGCGCCGCGCGTGATCCCGCGGCCACCCTCTCCGGCATCTTCCCCGTCCTTCCCACCCCGTTCGACGCGGCAGGCGTCCCCGACGAGGCGGCATTGCGACGCCTCGTTCGCTACGTCGTTCGAAGCGGCTGCGACGGCCTCACGTACCCGGGTGTCGCAAGCGAGGTGGGCGAGCTCACGGGCGACGAGCGCCGGCGCCTCGTCGCCGCCGTGCAGGACGAGCTCGCGGGGCGCCTGCCGCTCATCGTCGGCATCTCGAGCACGCTTTGCGACACGTGCGTCGCGCTGGGCCGCGACGCGGAGGCGCGCGACGTCGCGGCCTTCATGGTTGCAGCACCCGCCGATCGCAAGGACGCCACGGCGCAAATCGCGTTCTTCGAGCCGCTCGCGGCGCAGCTGCACGCGCCGATCATGCTGCAAAACGTTCCGCCGCCCGCGGGCGCGGGGCTCGACGCCGACGCCGTGCTGCAAATCCTGCAGGCCGTTCCCGCGATCGAGTACGTCAAGGAGGAGACGCTGCCGAGCGGGCATCGCCTCACGAAGGTCCGCGAGCGCGCGCCGCCGTCGCTTCGCGCGGTGTTCGGCGGCGCGGGCGGGCGCTACGTCACCGACGAGCTCCGGCGCGGCGCCGCGGGATCGATGCCCGCGGTCGAGCTGGCCGAGGTGCACGCGAAGCTCATGGCCGCGCACCGGGCGGGCGACCCGGATGGCGTGCGCGCGCTCTTCACGCGCATGCTGCCGGTGCTCAACGTGCAGGCGGTGTTCCGCTGGGCGCTCACGAAGTACGTCCTCCACGCGCGCGGCTTCATCGACAGCCCGCGCCAGCGCGCCGCCGGCCCTTCCCTCGATGCCCTCGACCGTGCCGACGTCGACGCGTTCCTCGCGGATATCGCCGAACTCCTCTTGCCCTCGGAGAAGTCGGCGTGACGAAGGTCGCTCGCGTCGAGACCTTCGTCGTCTCGCTGCCGCGCGATACGCCGTACCTGGGGCCGCTCGGCAGCGACGAGCGCGTCGACGCGCGCGGCTACGTGGTCCGCGCGGGCAATCGCACGATCTACCCCACGACCGACATGTCGGTGATCGTGAAGGCGACCGCCGACGACGGCACGGTGGGCTGGGGCGAGACGTACGGCATCGTCGCGCCCGAGGCCGTGGTCGCGATCATCGACGACGTGCTCGGCCCGCAGGTCGTCGGCCGCGACCCGCGCGACGCGGTGGCGATCCAGGAGGACCTGTACGACCTCATGCGGGTGCGCGGGTTCTTCGGCGGGTACTACGTCGATGCGATCGCGGGCGTCGACATCGCGATGTGGGACCTCGCGGGCAAGATCGCGGGGCTGCCGGTGGCGAAGCTCCTGGGCGGGCAGCGCACCACGCGCATCCCCGCGTACGTGTCGGGGCTTCCCGGAAGGACGCTCGACGACAAGGTGGCGCTCGCTCGCGACTTCGCGTCGCGCGGCTTCGACGCCTTCAAGTACGCGGCCGCGGTGTCGTTCGACGGCATCGAGGCGGAGATGCGCGCGCTGCGCGAGGCGCTCGGCCCATCCGTGAAGCTGATGGTCGATCTCCACTGGAAGTTCAACGCGGCGGAGGCCATCGCGCTCGTCGATCGCCTGGCGCGATTCGATCCCTATTTCGTCGAGGCGCCGTGCGCGCCCGAGGACATCGAGGGCCAGGCGCGCGTCGCGGCGGCGTCGCGCGTCCCCGTGGCGCTGGGCGAGGAGCTCCGTACCGTCTACGAATACCTGCCGCGCCTCGAGCGGCGCGCCATGGCGTACGCGCAGCCCGAGATGGGCCACACCGGCATCGGCCAGTTCATGCAGATCGCGCGCATGGCGAACGCGTTCCACGTCAAGGTGATCCCGCACGCGAGCGTCGGCGTAGGCATCTACCAGGCGGCGAGCCTGCACGCGGCGGCGAGCCTGCCCAACGTGCCGATGCACGAGTACCAGCATTCCGTGTTCGACCGCAACCTCGCGTACGTCAAGACGACCATGCGCTGCGAGCGCGGCGCGTTCACGTTGCCCGAGGGGCCGGGGCTCGGCGTCGAGCCTGTCGATGCGCTGTGGAATTTCGTGCGTGGCGGCAGCGCCGCGCGTTGACGCTGGAAGAACAGGGAGGAGAGCCATTCCAGGAAGCGACTGATCGCGACCGCGCTGAACGCGCTCGCGAGCGCGGTGCCCGCGCTCGCGCAGACCGAGCCGTACCCGACGAAGCCCATCAAGTTCATCGTGCCCGTGCCGCCGGGCGGCGCCGCCGACGTCATGGCGCGGATGATCGCCGAGCACCTGCAGGCGAAATGGGGGCAGCCCGTGGTCGTCGAGAATCGGCCGGGGGCCGGCAGCGCGATCGGCATCCAGGCGCTCGCCAAGTCCGCGCCCGACGGCTACACGATAGGCCTCGGCAACATCGCGGCCAACGCGATCAATCCCGCCGTGCAGCCCGACAACAGGCTCTACGAGCCCGTGAAGGACTTCGCTCCCGTGTCGCTCGTGGGCGTGACGCCGCTCGTGCTCGTGGTCAACGCCGACAAGGTGCCGTCGAAGACCGTGCCCGAGTTCATCGCGTACCTCAAGGCCAATCCGGGCAAGCTCTCGTACGGCTCGTCGGGCAACGGATCGTCGCTGCACATCGGGATGGAGCTCTTTTTGCTCAAGACGGGTACGAAGATGACGCACGTCCCGTACAAGGGATCGGGGCCGATGGTGACCGACCTCATCGGGGGACAGGTCGACGCGTCGATGGACGCCGCGACGAGCTCCTGGCCGCACGTGCAGTCGGGCAAGCTCCGCGCGCTCGGCGTCTCCACCAAGGAGCGTGCGTTCTTCGCGCCCGACCTTCCGCCCATCGCGCAATTCGTCCCGGGCTTCGACGTCAAGCCGTGGCACGGCGTGATGGCGCCCGCGAAGACGCCGCAGCCTATCGTCGACAAGCTTTCCGCCGAGATCCAGGCGTTCGTCAAGGATCCCGCGACGCAGGCCAAGCTCAAGGACCGCGGCGTGGTGCCCGTGGGCTCGTCGGCGCAGGAGTTCGCGAAGGTGATGAACGACGAGTACGAGCTCTACAGGCAGGTCGTCCGCGACGCGAACATCAAGGCGGAGTGATCGCGAGCCGCGGCCGCCCGCGAGGAAGCCCTTGTTCAATGGCGCGGTGGAACGGACATTCCATCGGACGGAATAACGAAACTTGCATTTCACGTGAGGCTGCGCGACAATCGTCGCCCCTTCGGGCGTCGCCTCGCCGCCAATGCAAAACACCACTCGCTTTGCCCCCAGCCGGCGCCTGGACGTCGTGTGCCTCGGGCGCTTCGGCGTCGACTTCTATGCCCAGCAGATCGGCGCGCGGCTCGAGGACGTCACGAGCTTTTCCAAGTACCTGGGGGGATCCTCGGCCAACACGGCCTTCGGCTGCGCTCGCCTGGGACTCAACGCGGGCCTCATCTCGCGCGTCGGCAACGACGCCAACGGCCGCTTCCTCGTCGAGACCCTCGCCAGGGAAGGCTGCGACACGAGCCACGTGAGCGTCGACCCCGCGCGACTGACCGCGGCGGTGGTGCTGGGCATCAAGGACAAGGACACGTTCCCGCTCATCTTCCTGCGCGAGAACTGCGCCGACATGGCGATCGACGACGGCGACATCGAGGAGGCGTACATCGCGTCCGCGCGCGCGCTCCTCATCACCGGCACGCACTTCTCGACGAGCTACATCGACGGCATCAGCAACCTCGCGCTCGACCGCGCGCGCCGCAACGACGTGCGCACCGTGCTCGACATCGACTACCGCCCGGTGCTGTGGGGACTCACCACGCGCGGCGACGGCGAGACGCGCTTCATCGCGTCCGACGGCGTCACGGCCCATCTCCAGCGCATCCTGCCCAAGTTCGACCTCGTCATCGGCACGATCGAGGAGTTCAACATCGCGGGCGGGAGCCTCGACATCATGGAGTCGCTACGCGCGGTGCGCGGCGTCACGCGCGCGACGCTCGTGGTCAAGCGCGGTCCCATGGGCTGCGCCGTCATCGAAGGCGCCATCCCCGCCACGCTCGACGACGCGTTCAACGGCAAGGGCGTGAACGTGGAGGTGCTGAACGTGCTCGGCGCGGGCGACGCGTTCTCGTCGGGCTTCCTGTCGGGCTGGGTGCGCGGCGAGGACTACGACCGCTGCGCGCGCTACGCCAACGCGTGCGGGGCGCTCGTCGTGTCGCGCCACGGCTGCGCGCCCGCGATGCCCACGCGCGTGGAGCTCGATTACTTCCTCGCCAACGCCGCGGCCATCCCGCGCCCCGACCAGGATGCGACGCTTACGCGACTGCATCGCGTCACCGCGCCGCGCGCGCCGCACGACGAGGTGCTCGCGTTCGCTTTCGACCATCGCAACCCGTTCTTCAGCCTCGCGCAGCGCGAGGGCGCCGCGGAGTCGCGCCTGCCCGCGCTGAAGCGCCTGTTCGTGCAGGCCGTCGCGCAAACCGACGCGGCGCTCTCGCTCGGGAGCAGCACGGGCCTTCTCTGCGACGATCGCTACGGCCAGGACGCGCTCAACGACGCCACGGGCCGCGGATGGTGGATCGGCCGGCCCGTCGAGCTGCCCGGGTCGAACCCCCTCGAGTTCGACCGCGGCCGATCGATCGGCACCACGCTGCAAAGCTGGCCCGCCGAGCACGTCGTGAAGTGCCTCGTGCAGTATCACCCGGACGATCCCGTCATGCATCGCCTCGAGCAGGAGGCGCAAGTGCGCGCGCTGTACGACGCGGTGCAGGCGAGCGGCCACGAGCTCCTGCTCGAGATCATCCCGCCCAAGGAGTCGCCCCGCGCGCCCGATACCGTGTACCGCGCGATGAAGCGCTTCTACAATCTCGGCATCTATCCCGAGTGGTGGAAGCTCGAGGCCATGTCGCCCGCGCAGTGGCAGGACGTCGATGCGCTCATCGCGGAGCGCGACCCGCATTGCCGAGGCGTCCTGCTGCTCGGCCTGGGCGCGAGCGTGGACGCGATGGCCGCCGGCTTTCGCGACGCGCGCGGCGCGCGCTCGTGCCGCGGCTTCGCCATCGGGCGCACCATCTTCCAGGAGCCGTCGAAGGCCTGGCTCGACGGCGGCATCGACGACGCCGAGCTCGTGCGGCGCGTGCGCGCGAGCTTCGAAGGGCTCGTCGCCGCATGGCGCGGCGCGCGCCTGACATGAAGCTCACCGCCGCGCAAGCGATCGTCCGCTACCTGGCCGCCGTGCGCGCGCGCACGCCGCAGGGGGAGCTGCTGCCGCTCTTCGCGGGCGTCTTCGCCATCTTCGGCCACGGCAATGTCGCGGGCATGGGCGAGGCGCTGTACCGGCATCGCGATGCGCTCCCGACGTTTCGCGCGCACAACGAGCAGGCGATGGCGCACGCGGCCATCGCGTACGCTAAGGCGCAGTTCCGCCGCCGCATGATGGCATGCACCACGTCGATCGGCCCGGGAGCCACCAACCTCGTCACGGCCGCGGCGCTCGCGCACGTCAATCGCCTGCCCGTGCTGCTCCTGCCCGGGGACATCTTCGTCTCGCGCGCGCCTGACCCCGTCCTGCAGCAAGTGGAGGACTTCGACGACGCGACCGTGAGCGCCAACGATTGCCTGCGGCCGGTGTCGCGCTACTTCGACCGCATCGTGCATCCCGCGCAGCTCGTCGCTGCCCTGCCGCAAGCGGTGCGCGTCCTCACCGACGCCGCGCTGTGCGGTCCCGTCACGCTGGCGCTGCCGCAGGACGTGCAGGCCATGGCCTACGATTTTCCCGATGCGCTGTTCGAGCCCGATGTCGTGACGTTCGACGCACCTCCGCCTTCGCGGGCGGCGATCGCACGGGCGGCGGCCGCGCTGCGCGAGGCGAAGCGCCCGCTCGTCGTCGCGGGGGGCGGCGTATTGTATGGCCTCGCGACGGACGCGCTGCGCGCCTTCGTCGAGGCCCACGGCGTGCCCGTGGCCGAGACGCAGGCCGGCAAGGGCGCGCTGCCGTGGGATCACCCGTTGCAGTCGGGCGCGATCGGCGTGACGGGCTCGCCCGCCGCGAACGCGCTCGCCGACGACGCGGACGTCGTCATCGCGATCGGCACGCGGCTCACCGATTTCACGACGGGATCGCACTCGCTCTTCACGCGCGCTAGGCTCGTCAACCTCAACGTCAACGCCTTCGACGCGCGCAAGTGGCGCGGCGTCGAGGTGGTCGGCGATGCCCGGCTCGGGCTCGAGGCGCTCGGCGACGCGCTGGGCGGGTGGCGCAGCGAGGCCGCATGGCAGTCGCGCGCGGCGGCACTCGCGGGACGCTGGCGCGACGACGTCGCGCGGCTCACGGGCCAGCGCGAGGTCGACCTTCCCTACGACGGCGACGTGATCGGCGCCGTGCAGCGCTCCTCGCCCAAGTCCACCATGCGCGACATCGTCGTATGCGCGGCCGGGACGCTTCCCGCGGAGCTGCACAAGCTCTGGCGCACGTCGGTGCCCGGCGGGTATCACATGGAGTACGGCTACTCGTGCATGGGCTACGAGGTCGCGGGCGGCCTCGGCGTGAAGATGGCGCGGCCCGATCGCGAGGTGATCGTGATGGTCGGCGACGGCAGCTACCTCATGCTGAGCGGAAGTGGCGACCTCCGTCATGCTCGGGCACAAGCTCGTGATCGTCGTGCTCGACAACCGCGGCTTCGGCTGCATCAACCGCTTGCAGCAGGCGGTGGGGGGCGAGCCGTTCAACAACCTCCTTCCGGACGACGCGCCGCGCATCGACTTCGCGGCGCACGCGGCGTCGATGGGCGCGCTGTCGGAGCACGTGGCGAGCATCGCGGAGCTCGAGGCCGCGCTCGCGCGCGCGGGCCGCCGACCGCACGTACGTCGTGGTGATCGACACCGACCCCGCGCATACCACGAGCGAAGGCGGCTGGTGGTGGGAGGTCGCCGTGCCGGAGGTCTCCGAGCGCGCGGAAGTGCGCGAGGCTCGCGCGCAATACGAGGACGCAAAGCACAGGCAGGCGCCATGAACGTGAAGATCGGCATCAACCCCATCTCGTGGAGCAACGACGACCTGCCCTCGCTCGGCGGCGAGACGCCGCTCGACACCGCGCTCGCGGAAGGCAAGCGCATCGGCTACGAGGGCTTCGAGCTCGGCAACAAGTTTCCGCGCGAGCCGGAAGCATTGCGCAACGTGCTGGCGTCGCACGGGCTCGAGCTCGTGTCGGGCTGGTACTCCGGTCGGCTCGCGCGGCGATCCGTCGAGGAGGAGATCGCCGCGGTCGGCCCGCACCTCGAGCTCCTCGCGAGCAACGGCGCCCGCGTGATGGTGTACGGCGAGGTCGCCGACAGCATCCAGGGCGCGCCGCAGCCGCTGTACAAGCGCCCGCGCTTCTTCACGTCGCGGCAGTGGGACGAGTACGCCGATCGGCTCACGCGCTTCGCGAGGCACACGCTGTCGCGCGGCGTGCGCGTCGCGTATCACCATCACATGGGCGCGTACGTCGAGACGCCCGCCGACGTCGACGAGCTCATGCGCCGCGTGGGGCCCGAGGTGGGGCTCCTGTTCGACAGCGGCCACACGACGTTCGCCGGCGGCGACGCCGTCGAGGTGCTGGCGAAGCACGCGGCGCGCGTGTGCCACGTCCACTGCAAGGACGTGCGGCCGGACGTGATCCGCCTCGCCCGCAACGGCAACTGGAGCTTCCTCGAATCGGTCATCAACGGCGCGTTCACGGTGCCGGGCGACGGCGCCGTCGACTTCCCCGCGCTCATCGACGTGCTGCGCCAGCATCGCTACGAGGGCTGGCTCGTCGTGGAGGCGGAGCAGGACCCGGTCGTCGCCCCCAGCTATGCGTGCGCCGACAAGGGCTTTCGCACGCTGAAGGCGCTCTCGTCGTGAGCCTCCTCGTCAAGGCGAGTCGCGACGGCCGCGACATCGTGCGCGTGACGCCGCGGTCCGCCGGATGGAAGTACGTGGGCTTCGCGGCGCACAGGCTCGGGCCCGGCGAGACGCTCGACGTGCCCTCGGACGGCAACGAGTCGTGCGTCGTGGTGCTCCGCGGCATCGTCACCGTGACGGCGCAAGGGCAGACGTGGCGCGAGATCGGGCAGCGCGCGAGCGTCTTCGCCGACGAGGCGCCGTTCGCGGTGTACGTTCCCGCGGGCGAGTCGATCCGCGTGTCGGCCAACACGCAATGCGAGGTGGCGATCGCGAGTGCGCCGGGAACGGGCTCGCGGTCCGCGCGGCTCATCGAGCCGTCGAGCATGAAGCGCTTCGCGCGCGGCACCGGCGCGAACACTCGCTACGTGTGCGACATCCTGCCGCAGGGCGAGCCGGCGGATCACCTGCTGGTGGTCGAGGTGGTCACGCCGTCCGGCCACTCGTCGAGCTATCCCCCGCACAAGCACGACACGGACAACCTGCCGGTCGAAAGTTCGCTGGAGGAGACCTACTACCATCGGCTCAACCCGGCGCAGGGCTTTGCGTTCCAGCGCGTCTACACCGACGACCGCTCGCTCGACGAGTCGCTCGCGGTGGAGGATCACGACGTCGTGATGGTGCCGCGCGGCTATCACCCGGTGGTCGTGCCGTACGGCTACGACTCGTACTATCTCAACGTGATGGCCGGGCCGACGCGCGAGTGGCACTTCAAGAACGACCCCGTCCACGAGTGGATGCTCAAGAAGTAGGGCGACCGTCCCAGGCGGGCGGGCCGTAGTTACAAATTGAAATGGGGTCTGACCCCATTTTCGGAGGATCGAAGATGGACGTTGCACTTTTCGGCGCCGGGCGGATCGGCAAGATCCACGCAGGCAACGTCGCCGCCCAGCCGGGCGTGCGGCTTCGGTACGTGATCGACGTCGACGCCGGCGCCGCGAAGGCGCTGGCCGACGCGCACAGCGCGGAGGTGGCGACCGCCGACGCCGCGTTCGCGGACAAGGCGGTGGGCGCGGTGGTGATCGGGTCGTCCACCGACACCCACGCCGACCTCATCACGCGCGCCGCGCAGGCGGGCAAGCAGGTGTTCTGCGAGAAGCCCGTCGATCTCTCGGTCGAGCGCGCCCGCGCGTGCGCCGACGCCGTGAAGCGCGCCGGCGTGACGTGCATGATCGGCTTCCAGCGCCGCTTCGATCCCACGTTCGCGGCGCTCAAGGCTCGCCTCGTGAAGGGCGAGATCGGCGACCCGGAGATGCTCGTCGTCACGAGCCGCGATCCCGGCGCGCCGCCGGTCGACTATCTGAAGCGCTCGGGCGGCATCTTCCGCGACATGCTGATCCACGACTTCGACATCTTCCGCTGGATCCTCGACGACGATGCCGCCACGGTCTATGCCACGGGCAGCGTGCTTACCGACCCCGCCGTCGGCAGCGTCGGCGACGTCGATTGCACCGCGGTCACCCTGCGCACGAAGAAGGGCCGCCTCGCGCTCATCAACACGAGTCGCCGGGCCGCGTACGGCTACGACCAGCGCTTCGAGGTGCTGGGCAGCAAAGGCATGCTGCAAGCCGGCAACCACCGGCCGACGGAGGTCACGGCGTCCACGGGCGCGAACGTCAGCGCGGATCTTCCGGAGCATTTCTTCCTCGAGCGCTACCGCGCTGCGTACGCGCTCGAGCTCGCGCACTTCTTCGACGCGCTCGCGAAGCGCACGCCCGTGCGCACGTCCATCGACGACGGCGTGAAGGCCCTCGAGCTCGCCGACGCCGCCACCACGTCGTGGCGCGAGAAGCGCATCGTCGAGCTATGAGCGCGTCCGCGCCGTCCGTTCGCGTGGGCATCGTGGGGGTGGGCCGCATGGGCCGGCGCCATGCGGAGAACCTCGCCACCCGCGTGCCCGGCGCGACGCTCGTCGCCGCGTGCAGCCCCATCGGCGAGGAGCTCGAGTGGGCACGCGATGCGCTCGGCGTGCAGGCGCTCGATCGCGACTACGCGGCGCTTCTCGCGCGCAAGGACGTCGACGCCGTCTTCCTCGTCACGCCCAACACGCTGCACCCCGCGCAGATCATCGCGGCGCTGCGCGCCGGCAAGCACGTCTTCTGCGAGAAGCCTCTGTCGATGGTGCTGGACGAGTGCCTCGAGGTCGAGGCCGAGGCCGCGAAGCACCCGCACCTCAAGGTGATGATCGGCTTCGTCCGCCGCTTCGACGCGAGTTACCAGGACGCGCAGAAGAGCATCGCGTCCGGCGCCATCGGGCGGCCGTTCCTGGTGCGCTCGCAGACCACCGACCAGAACGATCCCTCCGGGTTCTTCGTGAAGTTCGCGCCCACCTCCGGCGGCATCTTCGTCGACATGAGCGTTCACGATATCGACCTCGCGCGGTGGCTCCTCGGGTCGCCGGAGCCGAAGCGCGTGTTCTCGCTCGGGACCGTGGCCGTGCACCAAGGCCTCGAGGCGTGCGGCGACGTCGACAACGGCATCGCGCTGTGCGAGTTCGCCGACGGGCGCATCGCGTGCTTCTACGCGTCGCGCACCATGGCGCACGGCCACGAGACCGCGACCGAGATCATCGGCACGGACGGCCGCCTGACCGTGGGCCGCGACGGGCGCCTCAACCAGGTCGAAATCGCCGACGCACACGGCAGACGTTCTACGAGCGCTTCGCCGACGCCTTCCTGCGCGAGGAGATCCATTTCATCGACGCCGTGCGCTTCGACCGCCCGCTCGCGCTTTCCCTGCACGACGCGACCGAGGCCACGCGCATCGGCATCGCGCTCCGCACGTCGCTCGCGGAGCGCCGTGCCGTGGATCTTCGATGAACCGTCTTCGCGCTCGCTTCGCTTGCTACGCCGACTGACATGGACCGATACGATTTCTGCCGCGCCCTGGCGCGGGACGCCGGCAAGCTCGCCCACCGCGGCTTCGGCACGTCCGCGACCAAGCTCAAGGGCGTCCACGACGTCGTCACCGAGATGGACCGCGAGGTCGAGCGATTCATCCGCGGCGCGATCGCGAAGCGCTTTCCGCGCGACGCGGTGCTGGGCGAAGAGGAGGGCGGCGCGGCGGGCGATCACTTGTGGATCATCGACCCCATCGACGGCACCGCCAATTACGCGCGCGGCCTGCCGCGCTATTGCGTGTCGATCGGCTACGTCGAGCGCGGCGTGCCGACGCTCGGGGCCATCTACGATCCCTCGCACGACTGGCTCTATGCGGGCGCGCGCGGCGAAGGTGCGTATTGCGACGGCGATCGCCTCGCGGTGAGCGCGGTCGCCGACATGAGCGCCGCCACCGTCGAATGCGGGTGGTCGACGCGACGTCCCGCCTCCGCGTACGTCGACCTCTTGTCCCGAATCATGAGCGCGCGGGCGCGGCGATCCGCCGCGCGGGCTCGGGGGCGCTGGGCCTCGCGGACGTCGCGGCCGGGCGCGCCGAGGCTTACGCCGAGCTCCACATCAACTCGTGGGACTGCGCGGCGGGCATCGTCCTGGTGCGCGAGGCGGGCGGGTTCACCAACGATTTCTTCGCGGGCGATGGCCTCCTTGCGGGCAATCCCCTGATCGCGACCAACGCGGCGCTATGCGGTAAGCTCGCCACGGTGATCGGCATTCCCACAAGCTGAAACAGGAGGAGGACATCATGCGTGCAATCCGTTTGCTTCGCGGTCTCGTTCCGGCCCTCGCGCTCGCGGCGCCGCTGTCGGCCATGGCGCAGGGCGAGCTCGTCGTCTACTGCACGGTGCAGGAGGAGTGGTGCCGGCCCATGGTGCAGGCCTTCGAGAAGGCGACGGGCATCAAGGTCTCGATGACGCGCAAGAGCGCGGGCGAGTTCTACGCGCAGATCAAGGCGGAGTCGGCCAACCCCAAGGGCGACGTGTGGTGGGGCGGCACCGGCGACCCGCATCTGCAAGCCGCGGAGGAAGGCCTCACGGAACCCTACAAGTCGCCGAAGATGCCCGAGCTCCAGGACTGGGCCGTGCGCCAGTGGGACGCGGCGAAGGGCCGCACCGTCGGCATCTATGCGGGCGCGCTCGGCTACAGCTACAACGTCGACCAGCTCAAGAAGAAAGGCATCCCCGAGCCCAAGTGCTGGTCCGACCTCGTGAAGCCCGTCTTCAAGGACGAGGTCCAGGTCGCCAACCCGAACTCGTCGGGCACGTCGTACACGATGCTCGCGACGTTCGTCCAGCTCTGGGGCGAGGACAAGGCGTTCGACTTCCTGAAGCAGCTCCACAAGAACGTCAACCAGTACACGAAGTCCGGCGCCGCGCCGGCGCGCGCCGCGGCGACGGGCGAGAGCATGGTCGGCATCACGTTCCAGCACGACGCCGTGCTGCAAGCCGTGCAGGGGGCGCCGGTGAAGATCGTGTCGCCGTGCGAAGGCACGGGATACGAGATCGGCAGCATGAGCATCATCAAGGGCGCCAAGAACATGGAGAACGCCAAGAAGTGGTACGACTGGGCGCTTTCCGCGGACGCGCAGAATGTCGGCATCAAGGGCGGCGTGTCGTACCAGGTGCCGTCGAACAAGGGCGCGAGCCCGCCGCCGCAGGCGCCGAAGCTCAGCGAGATCAAACTCATCAACTACGATTTCGCGAAGTACGGCTCGTCGGCCGAGCGCACGCGCCTGTTGAGCAAGTGGGATAAGGAAGTCTCGACCCTGCCCAAGTAAGCCCCGGCAGCCGACGGCCGTGACCACCGCAGCGCTCGCCCCGTCCGTCTTCGTGCCGGCGGCGCGCGATCGCGCGACGACCTACGTCCTCGTCGTCGCGCGTCTCGCGCTCGCCGTCGCGCCGTGGGCGATGGGCGGCGGCGCGCCGGCGGTCGTGCGCGCGCTCGGGAGCGAGCGCTGGCTCATCGGCACCGTCGCGGCCACCGTCGTCGCGCTCTTCTGCGCGTGGCGGGAGCTCGACCGCGGCACGGCGATCTCGGCAGGGCTTGCCGTCACGTGGACGCTCGGCGTCGCGCTGCTGCAGGGAGCCGCGGGGCCGTCGTTCGGCTTGGGCGCCGGCGTGGCGCTGGTGGCCCTGACGGTCGCCTTCGCCCGCGCCCTCGCGCGTCGCGGCGTGTTCGGCGGCGACCCGACCATCTCCACCATCGTGGTCGTGGTTTCGCTCCTCCTCGTGCTCTTCGTCTTCTACCCCGTCGCGCGCTCGCTCGCGGCCGCGCTCTTCGACGCCAAGGGCGCGTTCATGCCGGGCCTCGCGGCGCAGCGCCTTCTCACGGACGACATCTGGGGGCTAGGGTGCTTCGGCGGCGGCACCCGCTGCGGCGTCGCGATCAACTCGGCGGTGCTCGCGACCGTCGTGGGCGTCCTCGCGACGCTCCTGGGGCTCGTATTCGCGCTCGTCGTGCAGCGCGGCGGCCGGCGCTACTCCGGCGTGATGAAGCTGATGTCGATCCTGCCCATCGTCACGCCGCCCTTCGTGATCGCGCTCGCGCTCGTGGTGCTGTTCGGGCGAACCGGGCTCGTCACCGGCTGGCTCGACGCGTGCTGCGGCATCCCGCGGTCGCGATGGCTGTACGGCCTTCCCGGCGTCACGCTCGCGCAGCTCCTCACCTTCTCGCCGATCGCGTTCATGATCCTGTACGGCGCGCTGTCGGCGATCAGCCCGTCGCTCGAGGAGGCCGCGCAGACGCTGCGCGCGTCGCGCGGCCGCGTGTTCCGCTCGGTGACGTGGCCGCTGCTGCGCCCCGCGCTCGCCAACGCGTTCCTGCTGAGCTTCGTCGAGAGCCTCGCCGACTTCGGCAACCCCATCGTGCTTGCGGGCAACTTCGAGGTGCTGTCCACGAAGATCTTCTTCGCAGTCGCGGGCGCGCAGCACGACCCTGGCCGCGCGGCCGCGCTTGCGACGGTGCTGCTCGGCCTCACGCTCCTCGCCTTCTACCTTCAGCAGCGCTGGGTGGGACGGCTGTCGTACGTCACCGTGACCGGCAAAGGGGACGGCGGCCTCCCGGGCAAGCTCCCGAAGCCGCTGTGGAACACGTGCTTCACCGTCGCGACGCTCTGGATCCTGTTCACGCTCGCGTGCTACGCGATCATCTTCGTCGGCGGCTTCGTGAAGGACATCGGCCGCGGCGACATGACGCCCACGTTCCACCACCTGCTCGAAGGGTTCGCGGTCTCGCTCGACAATCGCGCGAGCGTCTTCGTGGGCTCCGCGTGGGACAGCCTCTTCACGACGATCGAGGTCGCCGCGGTGTCGGCGCCGCTCACCGCCGCGGTGGGATTGCTCGCGGCGTACGTGATCACGCGCCATCGCTTCGCGGGCCGGCGCGCGTTCGAGTTCCTGACCCTCGTGAGCTTCGCCATTCCGGGCACCGTCATCGGCGTGTCGTACATCGTCGCGTTCAACGTGGCGCCGCTCGAGCTCACCGGCGGCATGGCCATCCTCGTCGTGTGCTTCGTGTTCCGCAACATGCCGGTGGGCGTGCGCGCCGGCGTGGCGGCGCTCGCGCAGATCGACAAGACGCTCGACGAGGCGTCCTCGACGCTGCGCGCATCGACGATGCGCACGCTGCGCGAGGTGGTGCTGCCGCTCCTGCGACCCGCCATCTTCGCCACGCTCGTCTTCAGCTTCACGCACGCGATGACCGCGGTCAGCGCCGTGATCTTCCTCGCGACGGCCAAGTACAATCTCGCGACGGTCTACGTCATCAACCGCGTCGAGGCGGGCGAGTATCCTCTGGCCATCGCGTACTCCGCGGTGCTCATCATCGTGATGCTCGTGGTGCTCCTCGTCATGCAGTGGGCGGTCGGCGAGACCCGCATCGGCCGGCGCGCGGCCTCCACCCTCGTGACAGGACACTAAAGAACCCATGTCAAACGCCGATGGCGGAGTCGTCTTCGAGCGCGTGAGCAAGAGGTACGGCGGCGTGACGGCCGTCGACGACGTCTCGTTCGAGGTCGCGAAGGGCGAGCTCGTCACGCTGCTGGGGCCGTCCGGCTGCGGCAAGACCACCACGCTGCGGATGGTGGCCGGCCTCGAGGCGGTCACGAGCGGCCGCGTCCTGATCGGCGGCAGCGACGTGACGCTGCGCGCGGCGAACGAGCGCGACGTCTCGATGGTGTTCCAGTCGTACGCGCTCTTCCCGCACATGACCGTGCTCGACAACGTGTGCTACGGACCGCTGTCGCTGCGCATCGACAAGGCGAAGGCGCGCGAGATGGCGCGCGCGAAGCTCGCGATGCTGGGGCTTTCCGACTTCGAGGCGCGCCTGCCTTCCGAGCTCTCCGGCGGCCAGCAACAGCGCGTGGCGGTCGCGCGCTCGCTCGTGCTCGAGCCCGCCGTACTCCTGTTCGACGAGCCGCTGTCGAACCTCGATGCGAAGCTGCGCCGTCGCGTGCGCGAGGAGATCCGCGAGCTGCAGCAATCGCTCTCGCTCACGGTCCTGTACGTCACGCACGACCAGGAGGAGGCGCTCGCGGTCTCCGACCACATCATCGTGATGAACGGCGGCAGGATCGCGCAGCAAGGCACGCCCAACGACCTGTACGAGACGCCGCGCAGCCGCTTTCTCGCGGACTTCATCGGCGACGCGAACCTGGTCGACGGCCGCCTCGCGGTCGACGGCGCGAGCGCCGTGTTCAGCGCGGGCGGCGTCTCGGCCCCCGTGCGCGCGGACGGCGTGGCACCGGGCGACGCGACGCTCGCGCTGCGCCCGCACCGGCTGCGCGTCGTCGACGCGGGCGCGGGCGTGCTGCCCGGCGTGTGCAAGCGCGTAGCGTACCTCGGCAGCCGGGTCGAGTACGTCGTCGCGACGTCCTGGGGCGAGCTCCTCGTCTTCGACGGCGACGTGCGGCGCGCGCGCCGGCGCGAGGATGCCGTGGGCATCGACTTCGATCCCGACGACGCCATCGTCCTTTCCCGCTGACTCGCGAAGGCATGTCCATGACCGACTCGGAGATCGCCGAGCGCTTCGAGGCTGCGCGCTGGATCGCGCGGGCCGCGGGGCAGCTCGCGCTCGATTACTTCAGGAACCGCGACCGCCTCGACGTCGAGACGAAGGGCCCCACCGACTACGTGACGCACGCGGACCGCGACGTGGAGAACACGATCCGCCGCGAGCTGGCCGCGAGCTTTCCGGATGACGCCTTCCTGGGCGAGGAGACCGCCGCGTCGTTCTCGGGTCCGGTCGAGCGCTGCTGGATCGTCGATCCCATCGACGGCACGCACAACTTCCTGCGAGGCGTTCCGTACTGGACCGTGTCGATCGGCTACGTCGCGGAAGGCAAGCGGCAGGTCGGCGCCGTGTACGACCCGTCGGCCGACGAGCTCTACTACGCGCGGCGCGGGTTCGGCGCGTACTGCCAGGCGCCGGGGAGTGAAGCGCGGCTGCGCGCGGCGTCCACGCGCTCGCTCGGGGGCAGCTACATCGTGCTCGGGCACCACGATCGATCCTTCGAGCCGCGCTACTTCGACATCCGGCGCCGCATGATGGAAGCCGGCATTGCGATGCGCAACTTCGGCTCCGCCGCGCTGCAGCTCGCTCACGTCGCGAGCGGGCGGCTCGACGGCTTCGTCGAGGCGGAGCTCTCCGCGTGGGACGCGGCGGGAGGGCTCTTGCTCGTCGAGGAGGCGGGCGGATGGCACGCGCCCTTCGTGCCGTCGTCGCCTACCGCCAAGGCGGCGTGCGTCGCGTGCGCGCCGGGGATCGCGAGGGAGCTCTCGGCGCTCGCGGACCTCGCGTAGCGACGGACCGCCCCGCTTGCGCATCGCTTCCCGCGGTGGTACATCGACGGAAGCAGGCCAGGCTTCCAACGGCCTGCATCCGACCCGACAGGAGGAAGCATGGCGAGACGCACCGTCCTTTACAGCAGCAAGGGCAAGAAGCTCTACGCGGTCCGCGACAAGACGGGCAAGTTCAAGGACATCCAGCAGTACTCGCGCGCGCATGCGCAGGACATCAAGCGCAAGAGCAAGGACGAAGCCGCGACGGCGAAGAAGAAGGCGGCGAAGAAGCCCGCGAAGAAAGCCGCGAAGAAGGTCGCCAAGAGAGTCGCCAAGAGAGTCGCCAAGAAAGCCCCGGCGCGCAAGACCGCGGCGAAGAAGACGACGCGCAAGCCAGCGGCTAAGAAGACTACGACCCGGAAGAGCGCGCCGCGCAAGACGGCGAAGAAGGCCGCGAAGAAAGTCGCGAAGAAAACCGTGCGCAAATCCGCGGCGAAGAAGACCGCGCGCAAGGCCGCCAAGCACGCCTAGCGCAGCGGATCACCGCCGCGCGGGCGGCGGTGATCGCATGAGGGTCAGGGCGTCTTCTTGTCGAAGTCGCCCGCGAAAGCGTAGGTCATCTCGGCCGGCTTGAAGTACTTGCGAAGCGCGGCGTTGACGTCCGCCGTGGTGAGCTTCGCGATCGCCGCATCCACCGCCGCCGATTGCGCGAAGGTGCGGCCCAGGAACTCCTGCGAGCTCAGTGCCGCCGCGATGCCGCCGTCCTCGGTGCGCGCGAGCTGTCGCTTCTCCATGACGCCGGCCTTCGCCGCCACCACCTCGGCGTCGGTGAAGCCGTCCTTCACGGCGCGATCGAATTCCTCCGAGAAGCCCGTGCGAACGCGCGCGAGGTTCTGCGGCGCGAAGATGGCATAGGTGCCCATCGTGCTGTTGGCGTCGATCGTGCTCGGCTGGAAGTACGTGCCGGCGCCGTAAGACAGGCCTTCCTTCTGGCGCAGGCGGTCCGGGATGCGCGACGACGTCGAGTCGCCGAGGACGAAGCTCGCGACGACGAGCGCGGGGTAGTCGGGGTTCATGTCGTTGAGCGGCAGGCGCTGCGCACCGAAGAGCCAGGCGTTGGCCTTGTCCGCCACCTCGAGGCGCAGCGCGGCCGCCTGGTTGGGGACGAACGGCTCCGGCACGCGCGCGTACGTCGACGGGCTCTTCCAGCCGCCGAAGAGCTCGGTCACGAGCGCCTTCACCTGCGCGGCGTCGAAGTCGCCGACGATGGAGAGCTCGGCGTTGCTTGCGCCGTAGAACTTCGAATGGAATTGCTTCACGCCTTCGAGCGTCACCGCGGCGTTGTTCGCGATGCTCTCGTCGATGGTCGGCACATAGCGCGGGTCGCCGGCCGGGTACGGGTTGGCGTGGCGGCCGAGGGCGCGCGACGCGATCGCACGGGGCTCGGTCTTCGATGCCTCGAGATCGGTGTTGCGCTGGCGCTTCAGCGTGTCGAGCTCGGCGGCCGGGAACGCGGGATCGCGCAGCACCTCGGCGGTGAGCTTCAGCACGTCGGGAAGCTGCGCGCGGTACGTCTGGCCGCTCGCGGAGGCGCCCGTCTGCGAGCCCGCGACCGCGACCTTCGCGCGGAGCTTGTCGAACCCGTCCTCGATCTCCTCGCGCGAGTGCTTCGTCGTGCCGCGCATCAGCATGCCGCCGGTGAGCGCGCCCGTGGACGCGAGGCCCTGCACGGACTTCTCGTCGCCGAAGTGCAGCGAGAGATTGAAGCTCACCGACTCGCCGCGCGTCTTGCGCGGCAGGAGCGCGACTTTCATGCCGTTGGCGAGCGAGAAGCGCTGCGTACGCGCGTCGAGGTTGGCCGGGGATGGATCGAACACCTCGCCCGCCACTGCGGCCGCGTCGCCCTTGTAGTCCTTGACCAGCGCCACGATGTCGACGTTTGCCGGCGTGGGCGCGCGGTCGGGCTTCGCGTCGGGGATGTACTCGCCGACGGTCACGTTCGAGCGCTTGAAGTACGAAAGCGCGACGCGCTGGACGTCGGCGGGCGTGACGCTGCGATAGCGGTCGCGATTGATGAAGAAGAGGCGCCAGTCGCCCACCGCGATCGACTCCGAGATGGCGACGCCGAAGGCCTGCGGGTTGTTGATCGTCTCGTCGAACTGCTTCGCGTACCGCGCACGGACGCGCGCCACCTCGGCCTCGGTGATGGGATTCTTCGCGATGTCCGCGATCGTCGTGAACATGGTGTCGCGCACCGCGCCCAGGGGCTCGCGCTCGGGCACCTGCGCGAACAGCGTCATCACGCCGGGGTCCGCCGTCGCCGTGCTCCACGACTCGACCTCGGACGCCTTCTTCGTATCGACCAGCGCCTTGTACAGGCGTCCGGACGGCGCGACGGTGAGGATGTCGCCCAGCACGTCGGCGGCGACGTAATCGGGATCGGCGCCGCGCGCCACGTGGTACATGAGGCCGACGTACTGCGAGTTGCCCACGCGGCGCAGCGTGACGCTGCGCTCGCCGTCCTGCACCGGGTCGACCGTGTAGATGGTCGGCAGCTTGCGCGTCGGCTTCGGGATGGGCCCGAAGTTCTTGGCGATGAGCGCGAGCGTCGCCTCCGGCTCGAACTTGCCCGCGACGATCAGCACGGCGTTGTCGGGCTGGTAGTACATGCGGTAGAACGCCTGCAGGCGATCGATGTCGACGTTCTCGATGTCGCTGCGCGCGCCGATGGCGATGTGGCCGTAGTTGTGCCACTGGTACGACGAGGCGAGCATGCGGCCGTAGAGGACGAGCTGCGGGTTGTTCTCGCCGCTCTCGAACTCGTTGCGCACGACCGTCATCTCGGTGTCGAGGTCGCTGCGGCGCACGTACGAGTTCACCATCCGGTCGGCTTCCATCTCGAGCGCCCACGCGAGGTTCTCGCTCGAGGCGTTGAACGACTCGAAGTAGTTGGTGCGGTCGAACCAGGTCGAGCCGTTGAAGCTCATGCCGCGCCGGCCCAGCTCCTGCATGATGTTGCCGCGCGACGGCGTGCCCTTGAACACGAGGTGCTCGAGGAGATGCGCCATGCCGGTCTCGCCGTAGTTCTCGTGCGCGGAGCCGACGCGGTAGGTGACGTTGACCGTCGTCTTGGGCTTGGTCGCGTCCGGGAAGAGGAGGACGGTCAGGCCGTTGGCGAGCTTGTATTCGGTGATGCCCTCGATGGTGGGCCCCTGCGTCATGCCGGCGGGCAGCGCGGCATGCGCTCCGAGGGCCAGGAACGGGAGGCAAACGAGGGCGAACAGGCGTGCAAGACGCGAGCTGGGCATAGCGTGAATCCCCGGGTTCGTTGGGCGGCGGAGTATACCGCCGGCCCGCTTAAGGCTTGCTTAGAGGGGCGCGGGAGGCAGGAAGTTGCGTGACGGCCACGGCGGAGAGCGCCGCGATGGCGGCCAGGAGGGCCAGGAGGAAGGGAAATCCGTTGGCCTTGACGAGGGGGCCCAGGATCCACACCGCGAGCGAGCTCACTCCGAACGCGATGGCGAGCCGGACGCCCGCCACCCGCGAGCGCATGCGGTCGTCCACGTAGCGCACGATGAGCGCGTCGGTGAACGGGATGGCGCCGAACACGAACGCCATGAACACGATGGCGAGGGCGTAGAACGCCCAGCCCTGCGAGTGCATGGCGACGAGGAAAAGCGGGATCTGCGTGAGCACGATGAAGAGGAAGATGCGCTTCAGCGGGTAGCGATCGATGGCGCGGCCCACGGCAAGCTGCGAGAACGACGCGATGACGTACACCACGCCCAGGAGCGCGCCGATGACCGCCGGGTCGGCCGTCACCGCGCGCAGGCGGTCCGCCATGAGCTCGCCGTTGCCGTTGGTCGTGAAATTGAACACGAGGCTGCCGCAGGTCGAGGTGATGGTCAGCACCAGCACGGCCTTCAGGAGCTCGCTGCGCGGAAGGTCCGACTGCCTGGGCGCGCGCCGCGCCGGCGGCGCGGCCTCCGGCGGCACGACCCGCCAGAAGAGCACGCCGATCGCGAGCGTGACGAGGCCCGGCACCGCGAAGGCCATGCGCCAGCCGAAGTACTTGACGAGGAACCCCGTGAGCACCGCCGCCACGGCGATGCCCAGGTTGCCGACCAGGCCGTTGACGCCGATGACCGCGCCCGGGCGCTTCGTGTGCTGGACGAGCATGGGGATGCCGACCGGATGGTAGATGGACGCGAACGCGCCCATGAGCGTGAGCGCGGCGGCGAGCTGCCAGGCGTTCTGCGTGACCGAGACGAGAAGGCAGGACACGCCGATGCCGAAATGGAACACCACCATCATCGCGCGCCGGCCCCAGTGGTCGCCCAGCTTGCCGGACGGCACCGAGCCCAGCCCGAAGAGCACGAACGCCCCCGCCGTGAAGGGCATGAGGTCCTCCCAGCGCGAGAAGCCGAAGTCGGCCGCGATGGCGCCCACGGCGGTCGCGAAGATGAGGAGCACGAGATGGTCGATCGCGTGCGCGACGTTGAGGAGGATGGTGGTGAGCGGCGGGTGCTCGGTGACGGTCGTCGCCGGTGCGGGCGCGGCAGGCGCGGCGACATCGGCCGCGGCCGGCGCACCGATATCGGGCGTGACGGCGGTCGCGCCGAGGCTGGGCGGGGGAGGCATGCGCGATACTTTACGCTTCTCGCGCGGACGTTTTGGGCATGAATTGACGTTTACGTAAACGTTATATACCCTTCAGGACAGAAGCGCCGCTGCCCTCGTCGCCGCCTCCCCGTCCGCGCACCCGCTCGCAAGGACCTTTCCCGCCCGCCGCGGAACGGCGCCCCGGGAAGCAGCCGGACCCGGGCGCTTTGGCAAGCGAGGGGTACAGTGGCAAGCTCTCTTCCCGCCGCACTTTCGACTCCACCGAGGTCCGCGATGAACGACGCGTCCCGCCCGCCGCTCGTCTACAAGCCCACCCACAAGGTGCGCTTCGTCACCGCCGCCAGCCTGTTCGACGGCCACGACGCGTCCATCAACATCATGCGGCGCATCCTGCAGGGGACCGGCTGCGAGGTGATCCACCTGGGCCACAATCGCTCGGTCGAGGAGATCGTGAATTGCGCGCTGCAGGAGGACGCCCAGGGCATCGCCATCTCGTCGTACCAGGGCGGGCACGTCGAGTTCTTCAAGTACATGATCGACCTCCTGCGCGAGCGCGGCGGCGCCCACATCAAGGTGTTCGGCGGCGGCGGCGGGGTAATCGTGCCGTCCGAGATCGCCGAGCTCCATGAATACGGCGTCACGCGCATCTTCTCGCCCGAGGATGGCCAGCGCCTGGGCCTGCAGGGCATGATCAGCGAGATCGTGTCGGCGTGCGACGTGAACCTCGCGACCGACCTGCCGCCGTCGGTCGCGGCGCTCACGCAGGGGACGCGACACGAGCGCACGCACGCGTTGGCGCGGCTCGTCACGGGCCTCGAGAACGGCGCCGTGCCGGAAAAGCTCCGCGGGGAGATCCTCGCCGCGGCGAAGCGGTCGAGCGCGCCCACGCTCGGCATCACCGGCACGGGCGGGGCCGGCAAGAGCTCGCTCACCGACGAGCTCGTGCGCCGGTTCCGCCTGGACCAGCAGGACGCGCTGCGCATCGCGATCGTGTCGATCGACCCCTCCCGTCGCAAGTCGGGCGGCGCGCTCCTGGGCGACCGCATCCGCATGAACGCGATCGAGCACCCGAACATCTACATGCGATCGCTCGCCACGCGCGACGCCGGCAGCGAGGTGAGCCGCGCGCTTCCCGACGTGATCGCCGCGTGCAAGGCGGCGGGGTTCGACCTCGTGATCGTCGAGACGTCGGGCATCGGGCAGGGCGATGCCGCCATCGTGCCGCTCGTCGACTCGTCGCTTTACGTGATGACGCCCGAGTTCGGCGCCGCGAGCCAGCTCGAGAAGATCGACATGCTCGACTTCGCCGACTTTGTCGCCATCAACAAATTCGATCGCAAGGGCGCGCAGGATGCGCTGCGCGACGTGCGCAAGCAGTTCCAGCGCAACCGCGAGGCGTGGCGGACGAAGCCGGAGGAGATGCCGGTGTTCGGCACCATCGCGTCGCGCTTCAACGACGACGGCGTCACGGCGCTGTACCAGGCGATCGTGGCCGCGCTCGCGGCGAAGGGCTTGCGCGCCGGGAAGGGCGCGCTCGCGCCGGTGGCCACGCGCCAATCCTCTGCGCAGAGCGCGATCGTGCCGGCCTCGCGGTCGCGTTACCTCGCGGAGATCGCCGAGACCGTGCGCAAGTACCACGCGTGGGCCCTCGAGCAGTCGCGTGTCGCGAGGGAGCGGCAGCAGGTGCGTTCGGTCAAGGCGATGCTTGCGGCCCTCACCCCGGCCCTCTCCCGCGTCGCGGGAGAGGGCAGCCCGGGGCGCAGCGTCGGCGGCGGCTCCGGGCGCAGTGCCGTCCGCGGCTCCGGGCGAAGCGCTGTCAGGAGCTCCGAGCGCGGCGCGCTCCGTTCCAGAGGCCGCGAGGTCCGGCGCCGCCCTGCCGCCACCCTCCTCCCTCTCCCGCGACGCGGGGAGGGCCGGTGAGGGCCACGCTTCGGGAAGCGCGAGGTCTGGCGCCGCCGCAACGCCACCCTCCCTCTCCCGCGACGCGCGGAGGCCGGGGTGAGGGCCACGCTCCCGCCCTGCTCGCCGCCGAACAAGACGCCCGAGTCGAAGCCTCCGCCCTCGACCGCCTCCTCGCCGATCGCGAGGCGAGCCTCGACCCGCGCGCCAGGAAGCTCCTCGACATGTGGCCGCAGACCCGGGCGGCTTACGCGGGCGACGAATACGTCGTGAAGATCCGCGACAAGGAGATCCGCACGGCGCTCACCACCACGTCGCTGTCGGGGACCAAGGTGCGCAAGGTCGCGCTGCCGAGCTACGAGGACGAAGGCGAGATCCTGCGCTGGCAGCTCCGCGAGAACGTGCCCGGCAGCTTCCCGTTCACCGCCGGCGTCTTCGCATTCAAGCGCGAGAACGAGGATCCCACGCGCATGTTCGCGGGCGAGGGCGACCCTTTCCGCACCAACCGCCGCTTCCACCTCCTGGCCGACGGCATGCCGGCCAAGCGACTGTCGACCGCGTTCGACTCGGTCACGCTGTACGGCAACGATCCCGCGCTGCGCCCCGACATCTACGGCAAGGTCGGCAACTCCGGCGTTTCGATCGCCACGCTCGACGACATGAAGGTGCTGTACTCGGGCTTCGACCTCTGCGCGCCCAACAACTCGGTGTCGATGACCATCAACGGCCCCGCGCCGACGCTCCTCGCGATGTTCATGAACACGGCCATCGACCAGCAGATGGACAAGTTCCGCGCGGACAACGGGCGCGAGCCGACGGACGACGAGTCCGCGAAGATCCGCGCATGGACGCTCGCGACAGTGCGCGGCACGGTGCAGGCCGACATCCTGAAGGAAGACCAGGGCCAGAACACCTGCATCTTCAGCACGGAGTTCTCGCTCAAGGTGATGGGCGACATCCAGGAGTTCTTCGTCCACCACAACGTGAAGAACTTCTACTCGGTGTCGATCTCGGGCTATCACATCGCGGAGGCCGGCGCCAATCCGATCTCGCAGCTCGCGTTCACGCTGAGCAACGGCTTCACCTTCGTCGAGACGTACCTCGCGCGCGGCATGCACATCGACGACTTCGCGCCCAACCTCTCGTTCTTCTTCAGCTACGGGATGGACCCGGAGTACACGGTCATCGGCCGGGTCGCGCGCCGCATCTGGGCGGTGGCGATGAAGAATCGCTACGGCGCCAACGAGCGCTCGCAGAAGCTCAAGTTCCACTCGCAGACGTCGGGACGCTCGCTGCACGCGCAGGAGATCTCGTTCAACGACATCCGCACGACGTTGCAGGCGCTCATCTCGACGTACGACAACACGAACTCGCTGCACACCAACGCCTACGACGAGGCGATCACAACGCCCACCGAGGACAGCGTCCGCCGCGCGATGGCGATCCAGCTCATCATCAACCGCGAGTGGGGGCTCGCGAAGAACGAGAACCCCAACCAGGGGAGCTTCATCGTCGAGGAGCTCACCGACCTCGTGGAGGAAGCGGTGCTGAAGGAGTTCGAGGCCATCAGCGAGCGCGGCGGCGTCCTTGGCGCGATGGAGACGGGCTACCAGCGCGGCAAGATCCAGGAGGAGTCGCTGTACTACGAGCACCTGAAGCACGACGGGACCTACCCCATCATCGGCGTCAACACCTTCCGCAATCCGCACGGAGACGCCGTGCCGGAGAAGATCGAGCTCGCGCGCTCGTCCGAGGAGGAAAAGCGCTCGCAGCTCTCCCGCCTCGACGACTTCCACGCGCGGCACGCGGGCGAGGCGCCCGCGGCGCTCGCGAGGCTGCGCCAGGCGGTGATCGACGACGGCAACGTCTTCGAGGAGCTCATGAGCTCCGTGCGCGTCTCGTCGCTCGGCCAGATCACGAGCGCGCTGTTCGACGTGGGGGGGCAGTACCGCCGCAGCATGTAGCCGCGGCCGCGATGCCGGCCTAGTCCGTCAGCGGACGGAAGAGCTCGACCTCGACGGCGCCTTCGGTCAGGCCGCCTTCCTCGCGCCGCTGACGGTACGCGGCAAGATGCGGCGATTTGCGGTGCGCGTCGAACGCCGCGTCGTCCGCGTAGGTCTCGTAGAAATAGAAGAGGTCGGGGTCCTTGACCGAGCGATGAAGCCGGTACGCGAGGCAGCCCGGCTCGCTCTTGCGCACCGCGCCGACCTGCTCCGTGAGGAGGGCGGCAAGTGCGTCTGCCTTGCCCTTCGCCGCACGTACCTTCGCCACCACCGTCACTGCACTCGTCATCGCCTGGTTCCTCCCGAGCCGCATTGTGGCACGCATCATGCAACGACGGGCGCATGAAGATCATCCCGTCCTTGCTCCTCGCCTGCGCCGCGGCGGCCTCCGCCGGCGCCCATGCCTGCTCCCAGTACTGGGTCGCGCCCGACGGCAACGACGGCGGTCCCGGCACCCGGACGCAACCGTTCCGGACGCTCGATCGCGCGCGCGACGCGGTGCGCGCCGATCCTTCGCGGGGCCAGTGCGAGATCGCGGTGAACGTCCGCGGCGAGCATCGTATCGACCATCCGCTGGTGCTCGACGCGCGCGACTCCGGCGCCGACGGGCGCGACGTCGTGTGGCGCGCCGAGGCGGGCGCGCGGGCCTCGATCCTGGGCTCGGTGCGCGTGACGGGCTGGAAGGTCCACGACGCCGCGAAGAATATCTGGAGCGCCTCGACCGGCACCACGCGCGACTCGCGGCAGCTTTTCGTCAACGGCCAGCGCGCGGTGCGCGCGCGCACGCCCGATTATCCGAACGCGTTCGCGCGGAGCGAGAAAGGCTTCCGCTTCGTGGGCCCGGGGACGATGCCTTCGTGGAGCAACGCCTCCTCGATCGAGGCGGTCACGATCACGCAGTGGAAGATGATGCGCTGCCCCGTCTCCGCCATCGTCGGCATCGAGATTCGCATGCAGGACCCCTGCTGGACGAACGCGAACGTGTTCGTGGCGAAGCCCGGCGAGCCCGTCCTGTGGAGCTTCATCCTGCTGTCGCGCTTCGAGAACGCGTACGAGTTCCTGGACGAGCCCGGCGAGTGGTACCTCGACGCCAAGGCTTCCACGCTGTACTACATCCCGAAGCCGGGCGAGGACATGGCGAGCGCAACCGTGGAGTTGCCCATCGCCGAGGCGCTCGTCGACGGTCGCGGCGAGCCCGAGGCGCCCGTCCGCAACCTGCGCTTCGAGGACCTGACGTTCGCCTACGCGACGTGGCTGCGCCCGAGCGGCCCCGAAGGCTACGCCGCGGACCAGAGCGGCTTCACGCTGACGGGCGGCGGACACAAGCCCAACGTCTTCGGGCACGACCCCAACGTCACGCGCACGCCGGGCAACGTGAGGTTCAGCTACGCGCAAAGCGTCCGTTTCCTTCGCAACGACTTCGAGCACCTCGGTGCGGTCGCGCTCGACTTCCAGTCGGGCAGCCAGGACAACGTGATCCTCGACAACGAGTTCCGCGACATCTCGTCGGCGGCCATCCAGGTGGGCGGCGTCGACGCCGACGACGCGCATCCGCCGACGCCCGCGAGGCTGTCGCGCGACAATCGCGTCGCGAACAACCTCGTGAGCGCGACGGGCCGCGATTATTTCGACGCGGCCGGCATCTACGTAGGCTTCACGACGCGCACGACGGTCGAGCACAACGACATCGAGGACACGCCGTGGGCGGGCATCGCCATCGGCTGGGGCTGGGGACTTCGCGACCCCGGCACGGCGGACGAGCCCGGCAGCTTTCCGGGCGTGCCCGGCGCCGTCGCGGGCGAGTGGGGCCACTACGACACGCCGTCGGCCTCGCGCGGCAACCGCATCGTGCACAACCGCATACGACGCTTCCGGATGGAGCTGTGGGACGGCGGCGCGATCTACACCCAGGGCCAGCAAGGCGCGTCGCTCGCCGACGGCGAGGTCATCGGGTGGAACGTCGCGACCGACAAGCGGCCCGCCGCCGGCAGCAACGTCTTCTACACCGACGGCGGCAGCCGCTTCGTGACGCTCATCTCGAACGTGTCGTACAACAATCCGGTGGGCAACGTCGACTTCGGTCCTTGCGGACTGCCGACGTCGCTCGCCTACTGCGGGCTCAACGTCCTGCCGTACGGCAGCGACATCGGCGGCTGCATCCCGCACGGCGACCTGCACTATCTCGACAACTATTTCTTCGACTACATCTTCTTCGACCCGTGCCCGTACAAGGACTACCCGCGGGGCGTGGACTTCCGCGGCAACACGTTCACGTTTTCGCTCGACCAGGTGCCGGCGTGGATATTGAAGTCGGCGGGACGGCAGTAGCCGCTCGTCAAGCGAAGCAGGGCCCGAACTCGCGCACCTCGACCGTGGCCCACTGGGCGGCGGGTGCCTCGCTCGCGATGGCGACCGCCTCGTCGCGCGTCGCGCAGTCGAGGACGAAGTAGCCGCCGATCATCTCCTTCGATTCCGAGAAGGGCCCGTCGACCAGCGTGCGCTTGCCGTCACGTACGCTGACGCGCACGCCTTCGGCGTCGGCGCGAAGGGACTGGCTCGCGCGCAGCACGCCGCGCGACTGGAGCTCCTCCGAGAAGCGCACCATGCTGTCGTAAGCGGCGCGGCCCTCGGCTTCGGTGCGCCGCGCGCGCTGGCCGTGCGGCTCGAGGATCACGAGAAGATAGGGCATGGCATGCTCCGATGCGAAGGACGAGCCCGCAAGGATAGCCCGTAAGCCGCGCGAGACGCCAGGCACGGCGACGTGCCCTCCCGCGACGCTCGCGCGACCGAAGGGGGCAGTGTCCGTCACTCGCGGCTCACATGCGCCACGTGGTGATCCAGCCGTCCGCGGTTTCGGAGCACGCCCGCGACGGGTCGAGCCCGATGTCGCGCAGCTCGCGTGCGCTCATCGCCTC
>JBGAIS010000212.1:0-5587 GCA_044225355.1 Casimicrobiaceae bacterium
GTGATCGTCACGGTCGTGGTCGTTTTCCTGGCGCTGCTGCTCGCCGTCCGCTACCTGGTCTTCCCCGCGCTCGACGACTACCGCGACACCATCGCGGGCAAGGTGTCGCACGCGCTCGGCCAGCCCGTGACCCTGCAGTCGATCAAGGGCGGATGGGACGGCTGGAACCCGCGGCTCACGATCGCGGGGCTCGCGATCCGAGACCGCGCGCAGCCGGCGTCCGCGGCCCCGGTGCTGCTCCTGCCGCAGGTGGACCTCACGGTCGCGTGGACGTCGCTCCTCGCCTTCGACCTGCGCCTCAAGGAGCTCGCGATCGACAAGCCCGAGCTCTCCATCCGGCGCGACAAGGCGGGGCGCTTCCATATCGCGGGATTCGAGATCGACCTCGACGCCACGCAACAGGACGGAACCGTCACCGACTGGATCCTCCGCCAGCGCCTCATCACCGTGCACGAGGCGCTCGTGATCTGGAACGACGAGCTCCGCGGCGCGCCGCAGCTCGTGCTCGACCACGTGATGTTCCGGTACGAGCAGGCGTTCGGCACGGTGCGCTTCGGTCTCCTGGGGTCGCCGCCTTCCGCGCTCGCGTCGCCGCTCGACCTGCGCGGGGAGCTCACCGCCGTCTCGCTCAAGGACTGGCGCGAGTCGCAAGGGCGCTTCTACGTCCGCCTCGACTACGCGGACGTCGCCAACTGGCGCGAGTGGATGCCGGTGCTGAAGCCCTTCGAGGCGGGCGACGGCGCGCTGCGCGTGTGGGTGGACGTCGCGGGCGGGAAGCCCACGAGCGTCGTGGCGGACCTCGAGCTCACCGGCGTGCGCGGCCGCGTCGCGCCGAACCTCCCGCTCCTCGACCTCAGGCACCTGGCCGGGCGCATGACGTGGAAGCGCGACGGCAACCGCGTGAGCATGGCGACGCGCGACCTCGCGTTCACGACCCTCGGCGGGCAGGAGCTCGCGCCCGTCGCGCTCACGATCGCCTTCACCGACGACGCGGAAGGCGCCATCGTGGGGGGCGAGCTCGCGTTCGATCGCCTCGAGGTCGCGCCGTTGTCCACGCTGGCGGCGCACTTGCCTCTCCCCGATAAGTGGCGCCGCGACCTGGCAGCACTCGACCTCCGCGGCAGCGTATCCGACGGCAAGTACGCGTGGACCGGGCCGCCCGACGATCCGGTGAAGTTCTCGGGCAGCGGTTCGTTCGCGAGGTTCGGCATCGCGGCGAACGCGGGCCTGCCGGGCGCGGCGAGCGTGTCGGGCAACTTCACGTTCGACGAGACGCGCGGCGACCTCAAGCTCGACAGCCGCGACATGCGCGTGACCATTCCGCGCGTGTTCGCGGAGCAGGTGCGCTTCGACGTCGCCTCCGGGCGGGTCGGGTGGACGCGCGTCGACGACGAGCTTCGCGTGACGATCGACGACGTGCGCTTCGCGACGCCGCACACGTCGGGCACCGCGAGCGGCAGCTGGCGCTCGCGCCCGCAAGGGCCGGGGTCGATCGAGCTGCGCGCGCAGCTCGCGCGCGCCGACGCCGAGAACCTCTACCGCTACCTTCCGCTGAGCCTCAGCATCCAGGTCCGCGACTGGCTGCGCAGCGCGATCCGGCAGGGCACGGCGAGCGACATCCGCATGCTGATCGTGGGCAACCTCGCGGAGTTTCCTTTCGCGGACTCGAAGCGCGGCCAGTTCCTCGTGACGTTCAAGGTGGCCAACGCGACGCTCGACTACGCGCCCGGCTGGCCCGAGATCTCGGGCATCGACGCCGACGTCCGCTTCGAGGGTCCCGGGATGTTCATCACCGCGCGAAGCGGCGAGGTGATGGGCGCGCGACTCGGCCCGGTCACGGCCGAGATCCCGAGCCTCGGCGCGCGCTTCCCCGCGCTCACGATCTCGGGCGAGGCCTCCGGCGCGACGACGGACTTCCTGCGCTTCGTCGAGCGCAGCCCCGTGTCCGGCTGGACGGGCCACTTCTCCGACGGCGCGCAGGCGACGGGCAACGGCAGGCTCGCGCTCTCGTTCACGCTGCCGCTCGGCAATGCCGAGGGCGTGAAGGTGAAGGGCGACTACGAGCTCGTCGGCAATGCGGTCAGGTTGCCCGGCGTACCCGAGCTCCGCGAGGTCAGTGGGCACCTCGAGTTCGCGGAGGGCTCGATGCGCTCGCGCGACCTCACGGCGCAGGTGTTCGGAGGCCCCGCGAAGATGGCGGTGGCGAGCGTGGAGGGCGGGGTCGAGGTCACGGCGAGCGGCAACGCGAGCGTCGCGTCGCTTCGCGCGGACTACGACGCCCCGCTCCTGCAGCGCATCTCCGGTACCACCGACTGGCGGCTCTCGGCGCAGGCGCGATCCGGTGGGGCCAACTGGACGCTCGACACCCAACTCCTGGGCACATCGATCGAGCTGCCGGCCCCGCTCGGCAAGGCGGCGACGGAGTCCGTCCCGCTTCGCGTGCAGCGGCACGACGCGACCGGCAAGGGCACCGAGGACACGCTCACCGTCGACTATCGCGGCAACATGCGGCTCGTGCTCGCGCGGCAGCTCGGCAAGGACTCGACGCGCGTCGACCGGACGCTCCTGGTGCTCGGGCCCGGCGCCACGACGAGCACGGCGCGACCGGATCGCCCCGGCCTGTGGGTGCGCGGGCAGGTCGCGGACTTCGACCTCGACGAATGGCTGGCGCTTTACGCGAAGCTCATGCCCGCCGGCACGACGGCCACGACCGCGGGGGCCGGCCCGACCGGCAGCGAGGTCTCGCGCACGGGCTCGGGGCTCGACCTCAACGGCATGGACATCGAGGCCGGGCGCATCGACGTGTTCGGACGGGTCCTGCACGACCTCAAGGTCAACGCCGTGCGGTCCGACGGCGGCTGGCAGCTTCGCATGGCCGGCCGCGAGATGGAGGGCACCGCGACGTGGCGTGGGCCCGGCCCCGGCTTGCCCAACGGTCGCGTGATGGCGCGCCTCGCGCGCTTCGTGCCGCCCGGTCCCGACGAGATCCATCCCCTCCACAGCGAGATCGACGCCACGCAGAAGCAGAAGAACACCTGGCCCGAGCTCGACATCGTGGCCGATGCCTTCGTGCTGCGCGGCCACGACGTGGGCAAGCTCGAGCTCAAGGCGCAGCCGGAAGGCCCCGACTGGCGCATCACCAAGCTTTCCCTCGCCAATCCCGCCGGCAATATCGACGGCACGGGGTGGTGGCGCGTCGCGCGCGAGCAGCAGGCGACCGAGTTCGCCATCTCGCTCACGACCGACGACGCGGGCGCATTCCTCGATCGCTTCGGCTATCCCGTGGCCGTGCGCAACGCGCCCACCCGCATCCAGGGCGACTTGAGCTGGGCGGGAGCGCCCAACGACTTCGACTACCCGACGCTCACCGGCAACCTCACGCTGCATGCCGGTGCCGGGCAGTTCACGAAGATCGACCCCGGCATCGGCAAGCTCTTAGGCGTGCTGTCGCTGCAGGCGCTGCCGCGGCGGATCACCCTCGACTTCCGCGACGTGTTCAGCGAGGGCTTCGCGTTCGACGACATCAACGGCACCTTCGACATTCGCAAAGGCCTCATGCGCACGAGCAACCTGAAGCTCGAGGGGCCGGCCGCCCAGGTGACGCTCACCGGAAGCATCGACCTCGCGAGGGAGACGCAGGAGCTCGACGTGCGCGTGAAGCCCGCGCTGTCGTCCACGTTCTCGGCCGGGGCGGCGGTGCTGTTCCTCGCCAACCCCATCGTCGGCGCGGCGGTAGGCGCAGGAACGCTCCTCGCGCAGAAGCTCTTCGACAATCCCCTCGACCAGCTCTTCAGCTACGACTACCGAGTCTCGGGGTCGTGGTCGGACCCGCAGGTGGTGCGCGTGGGCGCGAGGCCGCTGCAGAGCGCGGTGACGCCCGCGGAGGGCGTGACCCGCTGAAGGCGCCGCGGGAGGCGCGCTACGCCGACTGCCGGCGCAGGCTGTCGATCACGTCGCTCAGCGTCTTCTGGAGGAACTCGACGAGCTCGGGCGAGGCCTGCGCGGGCGCGCGAAGGCTCATCGTGACGACGTTGTTGCCGAATCCGATCGTCCACTTGAGCGAGCGGTACGTGCGATCGCCGTCCTTCACGTCGGCGACCGGCTCCATCAGCACCACCTTGCCGGGGCTCTCGAAGAACTTGAAATTCTTGGCCTTGGCGAGCGCGCGGACGTACTCCTCGCCCGTCGAGGTCGCGCCCTCGCGCGGGACGGCCTCGCGGAAGAAAAGCTCGAGGCGATTCTCGCCGGCCGGCCCGAACGACGCGCGCAGCGTGCCGTCGTTCTGCTCGTTCGCGATGAAGGCGTCCGGAAGCGTGACCGCCGCGCGGCCGTTGCTGAAGGTGACGACCTTCTCGGCGGCCGCGGGACCCGCCGCGCATGCGGCGAGTGCCAGTACGAGGGTGACCAGGGCGCGGCGCAAGGTCACGACCCCTTGAGGAGGACGAGCAAAGCGCCGCCCCCGCCCGCGTGTCGCGGCGCCTCGGTGTAGGCCAGGACCTCGTCCCAGTGGGCGAGCCAGCGCCGCACCTTGCCCTTCAGCACGGGCTCCTTGCCGGGAGAGGTGAGGCCCTTGCCGTGGATGACGCGCACGCAGCGGAGCCTGCGGGTGCGCGCGTCGGCGATGAACTCGGAGAGCGCGTCGTGCGACTGGTCGACCGTGAGGCCGTGGAGGTCGAGCTCGGACTGCACGGACCACTGGCCGCGGCGGAGCCGGCTCGCGAGGTCGCCGCGCAGGCCCGAGCGAACGAACGTCTGCTCGCTCTCGAGCTCCTGGCCCGTGTCCCACGCCTGCGGGTGCGGGTCGCTGCCGTACTTGGACGCCTCGAGCACGTCGCGCTCGTCGGCGAGCGTGTGATGGGCCACGGGAAGCGGACGCTCTCGCGCGACCGCCGCGCGATTGGACGGCGGCAGCCGGGTCACGTCGGCGAACGCGCGAGCGAGATCGACGTCGCCGTCGGCATGCTTGGCGGTCGCGACGGCGCGGCGCGTGGACACGGAGGCTCGCGGGGCGGGCGCGGCGGGGGCAGGCGCCTTGGCCTGCGCCGCCGCGTACAGCGTCCGGAGGTCCGCGAGCTTCGCCATCAGTCCTCGCCGGCCAGGTACGCCTCCGCGTCGAGCGCGGCCATGCAGCCGGTGCCGGCGGACGTGACGGCCTGGCGGTAGACGTGGTCCGCGACGTCGCCCGCGGCGAACACGCCCGGGAGGGAGGTGGCGGTCGCGTTGCCCTCGGAGCCGCCCTTGACCTTGATATAGCCGCCTTTCATGTCGAGCTGGCCTTCGAAGATCTGGGTGTTGGGCGTGTGTCCGATCGCCACGAACACGCCGTGCACGGAGACGTTCCGCGGCTCTCCGCCCTTGGTCGGGCGCAGGCGGACGCCGGTGACGCCCTGCTCGTTGCCGAGGACCTCGTCGAGCGTGTGGTCCCAGACCACCGTCATGTTGCCGCCCGCTTCCGTCTTCGCCATCAGGCGGTCGACGAGGATGGCCTCGGCGCGGAAGCGGTCGCGGCGGTGCACGATCGTGACGTGGCGAGCGATGTTCGAGAGGTAGAGCGCCTCCTCGACCGCGGTGTTGCCGCCGCCGATGA
>JBGAIS010000213.1:0-5585 GCA_044225355.1 Casimicrobiaceae bacterium
CCGGCACCGACGGCGAGACGCCCATCTACGGCGAGCCGGGGCTTCCCGCGAGCGGCGTATGGGAGACGTCGCGCGTGGTCGCGCTCTTCGCGGAGGACGCGCGGGCGGGGGAGGCGATCGAGGAGGTCGCCGCGCTGTTGGGCCTCGCGAGACCGGCGTTCGAGACGTACCCCGTGGCCGACCAGGACTGGGTGCGCAACACGCAAGGGCAGTTCGGGCCCATCGAGATCGCGCCGCGATTCTTCATCGTGCCGTCGTGGTCGACGCCGCCCGATCCCGAGGCGCTCAATCTGCGCCTCGATCCGGGGCTCGCGTTCGGCACCGGCTCGCATCCCACCACGCGCCTGTGCCTCGGCTGGCTGCACGAGCGATTGCGCGGCGGCGAATCGGTCCTCGACTACGGCTGCGGGTCGGGCATCCTGGCCATCGCGGCGGCGAAGCTCGGGGCCGGACGGGTGGCGGGCGTGGACGTCGATCCGCAGGCGATCCGCGCGAGCGCCGCCAACGCGGAAGCCAACGGCGTGGTCGCGGCCTTCATGTCTCCCGACGACCTTCCCGCCGGCCGGTACGACATCGTGGTCGCCAACATCCTCGCCAACCCGCTCATGCTGCTCGCGCCTGCGCTGTGCGCACGCGTGGCCGAGGGCGGGGCGATCGCGTTGTCCGGCATCCTCGCGGATCAGACGGAAGCGGTAGAGGCCGCGTACGCGCCTTGGTTTACACTCGCGGCGACCCACGAGCGCGAGGGCTGGGTGCTCCTCGCGTCGCGCTGACCCGCCCACGAGCCCATGGCCGACGAACTCTTCACGCGGTGCCCCGGTTGCAAGACCGTGTTCCGGGTGACGGAGCCGCAGCTCGACCTGCGCGGCGGCCAGGTCCGCTGCGGCCATTGCCGCACGGTGTTCAACGGACGCGAGGAGCTCATCGCCCTCGATGCGCCCGCGCTCGACGAGCAGGACGGCGAGCCCGACGAGCTCGCCGCCGGCCCGCCCACCGTCACGCTGCGGAGCGCGCAGGCGCTGGAGCCTCCTCCCCCACCGCCCGCGCACGACGACCCGCCCGCGCCGGCGTCGTCGGTCGCGGACTACGAGAACCGCTTCGCGTGGGAAGAGAAGAAGCCCCCGTCGAAGTGGCTGAAGGCGCTCGCGGTAGTCGCTATCCCGGTGCTGGCCATCGCCCTCGTCCTGCAGGCCGTGCTCCACTACCGGGACGCCATCGCCGCGCACATGCCCGCCACCAAGCCGGCCCTCGCGCGCCTGTGCGCGGTCGCTGCCTGCTCGATACGCCCGCTGCGCGACGTGAACGCCCTGTCGATCGACGCCACCGACCTGCAGGCCGACCCCGCGCACAAGGGCCTCCTCATCCTCACCGCGACCATCCGCAATCGCGCGGGCTACCCTATCGGCTATCCGCATCTCGAGCTCACGCTCACCGACACCGCGGACCAGGTGGTGGTGCGGCGCGCCCTCGCGCCCGCCGACTACGTGAGCGGGACCGCGAACACGGCGGCCGGCATCGCGGCCAACGGCGAGGTGTCGGTCAAGCTCTTCATCGACGCCAGCGCCACCACGCAGGCAGGCTACCGGCTCTATCTCTTCTTCCCCTGAGCCCGTCGCTCGCGTCGCACTCGCATGGTGCGACCCTCTTGAGTGCATGCCCGCCCATGGTGCATACTGCCCCCGGGGCACGACCTACGGCATACACATAAGTTGTTGTTTCAAATAGGTTTTAGCGATGGCATGCTTCTCGCTAAACACCTCGGCCCGGATTGTTCACCGCTTCCATCCGTTGACGCGTCGGTTGTCGCGACGCACCGCATCCGTCCAATAAACGCTCCAGGAGACTTTGCATGGCATCACCCGCCGACGTGCTGAAAATGATCAAGGACCAGGAGGTGAAGTTCGTCGACCTCCGCTTCACGGATACCCGAGGCAAGGAACAGCACGTCTCCGTGCCGGCCAAGCAGTTCACGCAGGACAAGTTCGACTCCGGTCACGCCTTCGACGGCTCGTCGATCGCCGGGTGGAAGGGCATCGAGGCCTCCGACATGCTGCTGATGCCGGATCCCGGCACGGCCAACATCGACCCGTTCATGGACGAGACGACGCTCCTCATCACGTGCGACGTGGTGGAGCCGTCCGACGGCAAGGGCTACGAGCGCGACCCGCGCTCGCTCGCGAAGCGCGCCGAGGCGTACCTCAAGTCCTCCGGCGTGGGCGACACGGTCTACTTCGGGCCCGAGCCCGAGTTCTTCATCTTCGACGCGGTCGAGTGGTCGGTCGACATGTCGGGCAGCTACTGCAAGGTGTTCAGCAGCGAGGCCGCGTGGTCCACCGCCGAGAAGTTCGAGGGCGGCAACATGGGCCATCGCCCGACGGTGAAGGGCGGCTACTTCCCGGTGCCTCCGGTCGACCAGCTGCAGGACATCCGCTCGGCCATCTGCCTCGCGCTCGAGGAGATGGGCGTGGAAGTGGAGGTCCATCACCACGAGGTGGCCAACGCCGGACAGTGCGAGATCGGCACCAAGTTCGAGACGCTCGTGAAGCGCGCCGACTGGCTGCAGATCCTCAAGTACTGCGTGCACAACACGGCGCATGCGTACGGCAAGACCGCGACGTTCATGCCGAAGCCCATCGTGGGCGACAACGGCTCGGGCATGCACTGCCACCAGTCGATCTGGAAGGACGGCAAGAACCTCTTCGCGGGCGACGGCTACGCCGGCATGAGCGAGTTCGCGCTGTACTACATCGGCGGCATCATCAAGCACGCGAAGGCGCTCAACGCCATCACGAATCCGGGCACCAATTCGTACAAGCGGCTGGTGCCGGGCTTCGAGGCGCCGATCAACCTCGCGTACTCCGCGCGCAATCGCTCGGCCGCCATCCGCATCCCGTACGTGTCGAACCCGAAGGGCCGCCGCATCGAGGTCCGCTTCCCCGATCCCACCGCCAACCCGTACCTCGCGTTCTCCGCGATGATGATGGCGGGCCTCGACGGCGTGCAGAACAAGATCCACCCGGGCGACCCGATGGACAAGAACCTCTACGATCTCCCGCCCGAGGAAGCCGCGAAGGTGCCGCACCCGTGCGCGTCGCTCGACGAGGCGCTCGACCATCTCGACAAGGACCGCGAGTTCCTCACGCGCGGCGGGGTCTTCACCAACGACATGCTCGACGGCTACATCGCGCTCAAGATGGAAGAGGTCACGCGCTTCCGCATGACCACCCATCCGGTCGAGTACGACATGTACTACAGCCTGTAATCGAAAGAAGCGAGCGACACGTGTCAGCGCCCGGAGCGGCGCGAGCGTTGAAGCAAGAGCGGGGGCAGGCGATGTGCCTGCCCCGCTTGTTTTTGCGCCGCCATTCCCGGGTACGCTACACTGCGCCGCCATGCGAAACGATGACCTTGCTGCCGGAAAACGGTGCGTGCGCGCCCTGTCGTGGTGCCTCGCCGCGGTGTTCGCCGCGGGCGCCGGCGCCCAGCAGTCGGTGTGCAAGTACATCGATGCCGCGGGCAACACCGTCTTCTCGAACCTGCCTCCCGAGAAGGGCTATCGTCGAATCTCCTGCATGGGCGCCGACGAGCCGCGCAAGTCCGCGACACCCGGCAAGTCCACGCCCGCGCCCGCAGGCTTTCCCAAGGTCGACGCGGACACGCAGCGAAGCCGCGACGACATGCGCCGCAAGGTGCTCAGCGACGAGCTCTCCGCAGAGGAGAAGCTCCTTTCCGAGGCGAGATCGCAATACGCCAACGGCGCGCCCACGCCGCTGCCGGAGGAAGCCGCCGACGCGGCCAAGTACCAGGAGCGCATCGCGCGCCTTCGCCAGTCGGTGCAGCTCCACGAGCGCAACATCGAGGCGCTCAAGAAGGAGCTCGCGAGCACCCGCTAGCTCGCGCGCGATCGCGCCGCACTCGGCGCGGAATTTGCTAAGTGTCTTCACGAGTGCCGTGCGCGCGAGTCGCGTGCGGAGGATCGCGACGTGAAGCTTCGATTCTTCCCGTCGTCGTCCGCGCCCGCCGCGAGCTATTCGGGCCTGGAGCTGATCGCGGCCGCGGTGCTCATGCTTCGTTCCGACGAGCGCGTGACCTACGTGAATCCCGCCGCCGAAAACCTGTTCGAGCTGTCGAGGCACAAGTTCATGGGCCATACGCCGCGCGAGATCTTCGGCGACTGCCCGGGGCTCGCGGCCGCGATCGCCAAGGCCGTCGTCAGCGGCGCGTCCTACACCGAGCAGGAGATCGAGCTCGGCGTCAGCGGCAAGACGAGGCTGCACCTCATGTGCACCGTGTCGCCCATCGAGACGGCCGACGCGACGCTGCTGGTGGAGTTCCGGCATATCGACCAGCAGTTGAAGATCGCGCGCGAGGAGCGCCTCCTCGAGCAGCAGCAGGCCAATCGCGACCTCATCCGGAGCCTCGCGCACGAGATCAAGAATCCGCTCGGGGGCATACGCGGCGCGGCGCAGCTCCTCGAGAGCGAGCTCAAGGAGCGCCAGCTCTCCGCGCAGTTCACGGAGTACACGCAGGTGATCATCGGCGAGGCCGACCGCCTGCAGTCGCTCGTGAATCGACTGCTGACGCCGAGCCGCCTGCCCACGTACCGGCGGACCAACATCCACGAGATCCTCGTCCGCGTGCGCAGCCTCGTGCAGGCCGAGTATCCCGCCATTCGCGTGGCGCAGGATTTCGACACCAGCATCCCGGAGTTCGACGCCGACCCCGAGCAGCTCACGCAGGTGGTCCTCAACATCGTGAAGAACGCGGCGCAGGCGGTGGGCGCCGGCACGCCGCACCCGCAGATCCTGATCACGACCCGCGTCGCGCGTTACGTGACGCTCGCGAAGAAGCGGCACCGGCTCGCGCTCGCGGTCTCGATCGAGGACAACGGGCCGGGCATTCCCGCGGCGATCCGCGACAAGATTTTCTACCCGCTCGTGTCGGGCCGCGACGGCGGCAGCGGGCTCGGGCTCACGATCGCGCAGACGTTCGTGGCCCAGCACAACGGCACGATCGAATGGACGAGCACGCCGGGCCGGACGGTCTTCACCATCCTGCTCCCGCTGGAGATGAACCGCGGCGGCTGACACCGGCCTCGCGAGAAGGGAACGACCGACGATGTACGCCTACGACTACGAGCCGCCGCAAGGCGATGGAACCAAAGCCGTCTGGATCGTCGACGACGACCGCTCCATCCGATGGGTTCTCGAGAAAGCGCTGGCGCGCGAGGGCATCCCGTACAAGACGTTCGCCACCGCGTACGAGGTGCTGCAGGCGCTCGCGATCAGCGAGCCGCAGGTGCTCGTCTCCGACATCCGCATGCCGGGCGAGTCGGGGCTCGCGCTCTTGAGCAAGATGAAGGAGCGGCATCCGCAGATCCCGGTCATCATCATGACGGCCTATTCCGACCTCGACAGCGCGGTGGCCGCGTTCCAGGGCGGCGCGTTCGAGTACCTGCCGAAGCCCTTCGACGTCGATCAGGCGCGGGCGCTCATCCGTCGCGCGCCGAGCGACAGCGGCCCGGGGCACTCGGCTACGCCCGCGGCGGCGGACACGCCCGAGATCCTGGGGCAGGCGCCCGCGAT
>JBGAIS010000214.1:0-5577 GCA_044225355.1 Casimicrobiaceae bacterium
GAGCGCCGCGCGGCAATGCGCGATCGCCTCGCGAAACGCGCCACGGGTCGCGGCCTCGGCGGCGGCACGCGGCGCGAGGCTCGCGACGGCGCCGGCGTCTCCCGCGCGATGCGCGTGATGGACGAGGCGCGCCAGCGGCACGTCGCCCGATCCCCGCGCTGCGCGCTCGCGCAGAGCGCCCAGCACCCGCTCGTGCCATTGGCGCGCGCGCAACGGCGTCACCGCGTCCTCGATGGCCACGCGCGCGAGCTCGTGCCGGAACGAGAGCTCGGTCGCGCTCGCCACGAGGAGCCCGCGGTCGACGCACTCCTCGATGTCGGCGAGCTGCGCGGCGAGCACGCGCTCCACGAGCCAGAGCTCGGCGGCGCGCGGGAAGATCGCGGCGAAGTCGAGCGCGTTGCGCGCGCCGGCGGAGAGGCTCGCCGCGCGCCCCAGCACCGCATCACGCACCGTCATGGGCACGCGGCCGCCGGGGTGCGCGAGGATCTCGGTGACGAAGAACGGATTGCCTCCGGTGGCGAGGAAGACGCCCGCGTCGCTCGTGCCGGCGGCCTCCGCGAGTGCCGACACCGCAGGCGGCGACAATCGCAGCAGCGGCACGCGAACGACCGATCGCTGCGTCCACTCGCCGAGCACCTGTCGCAGCAGAGGATGCGCGTCGACCTCGTCGTCGCGGTACGTCAGGAGCATGAGCGCGGGCAGGCGCTCGATGCGCCGGCCCACGTAGCGCACGAGATCGAGCGTCGCCGCGTCGGCCCAGTGGAGGTCCTCGAGGAGGAGCACGACGGGCGTCGGTGGCGTGGCGAGCTCGTCCAGCGCGGCCGCGAAGAGCGCGGCACGGTCGGAAGGCGTGGCGAGGCGCGCCTCGAGCGTCCCTCGCGCGCCGCGAGCGATGTCGTGCAACGGCCCCAGCGGATGCGGTGCGAAGAGCGGCTCGCACGCGCCGCGAAGCACGCGCGCCTCGCTTGCATGGTCCGCGACGAAGCGCTCCACGAGCGTCGTCTTGCCGATGCCCGCCTCGCCGCTCACGAGCGCGATCCGCCCGTGTCCGGACGCCGCCGCCGCGAGGGCATCGCGCAGGCTCTCGAGCGGGCGCTCGCGTTCGATGAGGATCGACATGATGCTTGGGGATCGCGCAAGGCCTTGGCCGCGCGCTGCCGTCGATGATACGCAAGCCGCGACACCCTCGGCCTGCTATAATCGCGCCCGTCTTTGGGGAGTAGCCGCCCTGCGCGTGCAGGGGCCCGCGTCAACATGCTTGGACGTCCCGTCCATGGCGCCGGCAGCCTCGGTCTGGCGAGACCAATGACTGCATGCGCCTGCATGGGCCGGGGCGCGTGCGGTCATTCGGTCAGCGATCGGCCCGGAGCATTCTCGTGGAAGCATTCCTCGTTTCGACCGGCATCGTCGCCCTGGGCGAGATGGGCGACAAGACGCAGCTCCTGGCCTTGTTGCTCGCCGCGCGCTTCAAGCGCCCCGTCCCCATCATCCTGGGCATCCTCGTCGCGACGCTCGTCAATCACGCGCTCGCGGGCCTCGTGGGCTCCTGGCTCGCGAACGCGCTCGGGCCCTCGACGATGCGCTGGATCGTGGGCATCGGCTTCATCGCGATGGCCGGCTGGGTGCTCGTGCCCGACAAGGCCGACGACGCGGCGATCAGCGACGTCACGCGCTTCGGCGTCTTCGGCACGACGCTCGTCGCGTTCTTCCTCGCGGAGATGGGCGACAAGACGCAAATCGCGACGGCCGCGCTCGCCGCACGGTTCGACGCGCTGCTTCCGGTCGTCGCCGGGACGACGCTCGGCATGCTCATCGCCGACGTCCCCGCGGTGTTCCTGGGCGACGTCGTCGCGAGGAAAGTGCCGCTGCGCGCGGTACGCGCGGTGGCGGCGGTGCTGTTCCTGGCGCTCGGCGTGCTCACGCTCCTGAACGTCGGGGGATTCTTCTGACGCGGCGCCCGGGGAACCCCGTACCGCGTCCGCTGTCCCATTCCTCCGGGTGGGGGCGGGACGATGTCGCACGCCGGCCGGCACGCCGCACCCTACCCGCAACCCCAATCCGAGAACGTCCCCCGTCATGCGAATCCTGTCGAAGCTCATCCCCGTCGCCTGCTCCGCATTCGCGTTCGCCGCCTCCCTCTCCGCGGTGGGCGCAACGCCGCAGATCGACCCGACGTTCGCGGGCGGGCAGGCCGCGGCGCAGATGTTCCTGAGCCTGGGCGGGATGGCGGGCAAGCCCTTCGTGCAGCGGGACGGCAGGATCATCGTGGCCGGCTATTACATCCACGGCTTCGGCGGGCGCGGCGCCATCCCGCTCGCGTACGGCGCGATGGTCCGCCACATGCCGGACGGCTCGCTCGACGCGTCGTACGGCGACAAGGGCGTCGTCGACAAGCCGACCATCAGCCCGCGCGCCCTCCTCCGCGACGGGCGGATCGTCGGACTCGGCGAGCAGGGCCTCGCGCGCTACAACGTCGACGGCTCGATCGATACGACCCTCGACGCGAAGGGTGCAGCGGGCATCGCGTGGTACCCGCAGTTCGGCGGCTACCTCCTCGAGCAGGCGGACGGCAAGATCGTCGGCGTCGGCAGCGTGGGCGCAGGCGAGGGCATCGTCACGCTCCTGCGCTTCAACCCGGGCGGCTCGCTCGACCCGACGTTCAACAACGTGGGCGCGGTGATCGCGCCGCGTGCGGGCACCACCAACGACTACATCGCCGGCGCCGCGCTGAAGCCGGACGGCAGCATCCTCGCGGCCGCCACCAGCACCGCGAACGGCAAGACGGTGCCGAGCGTGCTGCGCTTCCTGCCCGACGGCCGTCCCGACACATCGTTCGGCGAAGGTGGCCGCGCGATTCCGTCGGTCGACTCCGCCACGGAGCGGTTTTACCTCGTCCACGCCCTCGTCGCCCAGCCCAACGGCCGCATCGTCCTCGTGGCCAAGTACGTCGACGACTCGAGCAACAGGTCGGGGATCCTCCTGATCGGCCTGACGGCCTCGGGCGCGCTCGATCCCGCGTTCGGCGCCGGCGGCATCGTGCGCTACATGCCCGGCGCCGACGGCTACGTCGTCGAGGTGTGGGACACGCTCGTGCAGCCCGACGGTCGTATCCTCGTGCTGCTCGACCGCAGGACACCCACCACGGACAGCCAGCCCGCGATCGTCGCCATCGCCCCGGACGGCAGCATCGACACGAGCTTCGGCATCGCCGGCGCATGGACGGTGTCCGGGCTCAAGAGCGCGCGCGGGATGGCGCTCACGCCCGACGGCCGGCTCGTGCTCACGGGCGAGGCGGCCAACGGCCAGAGCTACGGGGACTTCGCCGTCGCGCGCTACCTCATGGGCGCCTCGCCCGTGATCGAGTACTACAACGTGGCGCTCGACCACTACTTCATCACGATGAATCCGTTCGAGGCGTCCGACCTGGACCTGGGCGTTCACTCGGGCTGGGCGCGCACGACGGCTTCGTTCCGCGTGTACGGCACCGCGCTCGACGCGCCCTCGGGCTTCGTCCCCGTGTGCCGCTTCTACATCCCGCCGCAGCACGGCGACTCGCACTTCTTCAGCGCGTCGTCGAGCGAGTGCGCGAGCGTCGTGGAGCGCATGGCGAGCGACCCCAACTACAGCGGCTACGCGTTCGAGTCGCCGAGCGCGTTCCAGGTAGCGCTTCCGGACCTCGCGTCGGGCGCCTGCCCCGCCGCCACCGTCGCCGTGTATCGCCTGTGGAACCAGCGGGCCGACTCCAATCATCGCTACGTGATCAACCCCGCGGTGAAGGCGCAGATGATCGCCAAGGGTTACGTCGCGGAAGGCTACGGCCCCGACGCCGTCGCGATGTGCGCCGCCACGCAATGACGCGCGGTTGAGGGCCCGGGCCCCATGACGGGAGCCCCGCCCGTACAATGGGCCATGGCTTCCGCGTGGACATGGCTCCTGCCCGTCGTCGCGCTCGTCGTGCTGGGCGTGTCGCTGGCCGCGGGCGTGGGGCTTACGCTCACCATCCTGTGCGCGGGGGCGCTCGTAGGTGCCGTCATCGCCGCCGTGCACCACGCCGAGGTCGTGGCGGCCCGCGTGGGCGAGCCCTTCGGGACGATCGTCCTCGCGGTGGCCGTCACCGTGATCGAGGCGTCGCTCATCCTGTCGATGATGCTCGCGGGCGGCCCCGAGGTGGCCGCGCTGCCGCGCGACACGATCTTCGCAGCGGTCATGATCATCTGCAACGGCGTCGTCGGCGCGTGCATCCTCGTGGGCGGCATCGCGCACCGCGAGCAATCGTTCCGCGTCGAGGGCTCGAGCGCGGGGCTCGCGGCGCTCATCGCGCTCGCGACGCTGTCGCTGGTGCTGCCGTCGTTCACCACGTCGACCGCGGCCGGCACCTACGGCACCAGGCAGCTCATGTTCGCGGCGGTGTCGTCGGCCACGCTATGGTCGGTCTACGTCTTCGTGCAGACCGTGCGGCATCGCGACTACTTCCTGCCGGCGGTGGGCCCGTCGGATCCGAACACGCACGCCGCGCCGCCGTCGCTCGGCGAGACGTGGGCGAGCTTCGGGCTCCTGCTCGTCTGCCTCGTGTGCGTCGTGGGCATCGCCAAGGTGCTCTCGCCGACCATCGAGACGCTGGTGAGCGACATGGGCGCGCCCAAGGCGGTGATCGGCATCGTCATCGCGCTCCTCGTGCTGCTGCCCGAGACGTGGGCGGCGATGCGCGCGGCGGCATCGAACCGCCTGCAGACCAGCATGAACCTGGCGCTCGGATCGGCGCTCGCGTCGATCGGCCTCACCATCCCGGTCGTGGCCGTCGCGGCGATCGTGCTCGACCTCACGCTCGTGCTGGGTCTCTCGCCGGTGGACCTCGTCATGCTGATGACGACGTTCCTCGTAAGCGCGGTCACGCTCGGAACGGGGCGCACGCACATGATGCAGGGCGCCGTGCACCTCGTTCTCTTCGCCGCGTTCCTGTTCCTCGCGTTCGTGCCCTGACGGAGCGGCTCGCTACTTCGGCTGGAACGCCGGGTCGCCGAACTGCCAGAGCAGGAAGGCCCACGTGTCGGCGGAGCGAAGCTGCGCCTGCTCGCGCGTGCTCCCCTGCCCATGGCCGGAGTCGTACTCGAGGCGCAGCAGCACCGGGCGGCCGCTCGTGCTCGCGGGCGCGAGGCGCGATGCCATCTTGGTCGACTGCCACACGTCCACGCGAATGTCGTTCACGCCGTGCATGAACATCACCGCCGGGTACTTCGTGCCCGGCTTGACGTGATCGTAGCTGCTCATCTCGAGCAGCGCCTTGAACTCGTCCTCCTTCTTGACCGTGCCGAACTCGGGCACGTTCACGACGCCGTTGGCGGTGAACTCGAAGCGCATGCCGCCGAACGTGCCGACCGACGGCACCGCCGCGGCGAACAGGTCCGGGCGCTCGGTGATCGCGCGCCCGACGAAGATGCCGCCCGCGCTGCCGCCGTAGATGCCGAGGCGCTGCGGGCTCGTGTAGCGCTGGGCGATCAGGTACTCGGCCCCCGCGATCGCGTCCTTCCAGGTGTTGGGCTTGGTCGCCTTGCGGCCGGCCATGTGCCATTCCTCGCC
>JBGAIS010000215.1:0-5519 GCA_044225355.1 Casimicrobiaceae bacterium
TCTACGAACGCCGCTCGCAGCGGCTGTCCTCCGACGACGCGCGTCGCGACGAGCTCGAGGCGCTGGCCACGGCGGAGCGAAACCTCATGATCGCGGCGCTGCGCGCCGAGCGCGTCGAGCTTCGCGAGATGCGCGATGCCGGCATCATCAACGACGAGACGATGCGCATGATCGAGCGCGAGATCGACGACACGGAAGCCTCGCTCGACACGCGCCGGCGCAGGAGGCACGGATGACCGCGGATCCCATCGCGCTCCTGGGCGGCACGTTCGATCCCGTCCACTACGGCCACCTTCGACTCGCCGACGACGTCCGTCGCGCGCTGGGGCTCGCGCAAGTGCGGCTCGTTCCCGCCGGCGATCCGCCGCATCGCGGCGGCCCGGAGGCATCGGCGACCGATCGCCTCGCGATGCTCGAGCTCGCGGTCGCCGGATTCGAGGCGCTGGTCGTCGACGACCGCGAGATCGCGCGGGGGGGCAAGAGCTACACGGTGCTGACGCTCGAGGAGCTCCGCCGCGAGCATCCGGACGCGCCGCTCCTGCTCGTCGTCGGCGCCGACGCGTTCCGCGGCTTTCCCACGTGGCACCGCTGGCGGGAGATCTTCGACCTCGCGCACGTCGTCGTCGCGCGACGGCCGGGCAGCGCCCTCGAGGACGGCATGTCGCCGGAGCTCGCGGCGGAATGGAGCGCCCGCCTCGTCCGCCATCCGGAGCCATTGCGCTCGCGGCGAGCCGGCGCCATCTACGTCCAGGCGGTGTCGCCGCAGCCCATCTCGGCCACGGAGATACGCGCGCAACTCGCGCAAGGTGAAGAGGGCCGTCGCGCTGTCCACCGAATGCTCCCTCCCGCCGTTTTAGGCTATATTGACCATCACCGCCTCTATCGCTAGGCCACGCCCATACCGGATGCGACTCAACAAGCTCCAGAAGACCGCAGTCTCCGCCCTCGAGGACATCAAGGCACGCGACATCAAGGTGCTGGACGTCCGCAAGCTCACAAGCTTCTACGACACGCTGATCATCGCCAGCGCCGAATCGAACCGGCAGGCCAAGTCCCTCGCCCACCACGTCCGCGACAAGATGAAGGAAGCCGGGGCCGAGGTGCTCGGGCTCGAGGGCGAGGAAACGGGCGAATGGGTGCTGGTCGACTGCGGCGACATCGTCGTCCACGTGATGCAGCCCGCTGTACGGTCGTACTACAACCTCGAGGAGCTGTGGGAGACGGGCGCGGCCCGCCGCCGCGCCCAGGCCGCGTGAGGCCCTGCACGCGCCGGCCGGCCGCATGAGGCTTCGCATCGTCGCGCTCGGCCACCGCATGCCCGCCTGGGTCGCCTCGGGCTACGACGACTATGCGAGACGCTTCGCGCGCGACCCCTCGCTCGAGCTGGTCGAGCTCCGGCCCGAATCCCGCGACCGCGGCAAGCCCGTCGCGCAGATCCTCGCGGCCGAAGCCTCCCGGATTCGCGCCGCCTGCGAGGGCTACCGTCCCGTCGCGCTCGACGAGCACGGCAAGCCGTGGACCACGCGCGAGCTCGCCGATCGCCTCGCCCGCTGGCGCGACGACGCGCAGGACGTCGCGTTCGTCATCGGCAGCGCCGACGGCCTCGACCCCGCGGTGAAGCGCGACGCCGACGCGCTCGTCGCGCTCTCCGCGCTCACGCTCCCGCACGCGCTGGTCCGCGTGCTCCTGGCCGAGCAGCTCTATCGCGCGGTGAGCCTCAACGCAGGGCACCCCTACCATCGTGAGTGAAGACGCGGTCTACCTCGCCTCGCGCAGCCCGCGCCGCAGCGAGCTCCTGACGCAGCTCGGCGTCGCCTTCGACGAGCTCCGCCTGCGCACCGCGCCGGGACGCCACCGCGACGTCGTCGAGGAAGCGCGCGACGGCGAGCCCGCGCTGCACTACGTCGAGCGCATCGCCCGCAGCAAGGCGTCGATGGGATGGAAGCGCATGCAGGAGCGCGGCATGCCCGCGCGCCCGGTGATCGGCGCCGACACCGAAGTCGTGCTGGACGGCGTCATCTTCGGCAAGCCCGCGGACGCCTCCGCAGCGCGCGCGATGCTCGCGAAGCTCTCCGGCCGCCAGCACGAGGTGGTGACGGCCGTCGCGCTGCGGTGGAACGACGACGTCGAGGTCGCGATCTCGACGTCGCAGGTCACGCTGCGCAAGCTGGCCGCCGGCGAGATCGAGCGCTACATCGAGACCGGGGAGCCGTTCGACAAGGCGGGCGGCTACGCGATCCAGGGCCGTGCCGCCGCCTTCATCACGCGCCTCGAGGGCAGCTATTCGGGCGTGATGGGACTGCCGCTCGCCGAGACCGCGGCGTTGCTCGCGCGGATCGGCCGCTCCGTGCTATAAGGGCGCCAAGCGGATCGACGTGCCGCGGCGTCCCTCGCGGGGACCACCGCGGGCGCCCCAATGACGCATGAAATCCTCATCAATGTAACGCCCCAGGAAACGCGCGTCGCCATGCTCGAGCAGGGCGTGGTGCAGGAGCTCCACATCGAGCGGTCGAGCGCGCGCGGGCTCGTCGGGAACATCTACCTGGGACGCGTCGCGCGCGTGCTGCCCGGCATGCAGAGCGCCTTCATCGAGATCGGCCTCGAGCGCGCGGCGTTCCTGCACATCGCCGATATCTGGGAGCATCGCCAGAACGGCCACGGCGGCGTCGAGCGCCCCATCGAGAAGATCCTGCACGAGGGACAGTCGCTGCTCGTGCAGGTGATCAAGGATCCCATCGGGACCAAGGGCGCGCGCCTGTCCACGCAGGTGTCGCTCGCCGGCCGCCTCCTCGTGTACCTTCCGCAGGACTCGCACATCGGCATCTCGCAACGCATCGGCGACGAGGCCGAGCGCGAGACGCTGCGCGAGCGCCTGCAGCACCTCATCCCGGAAGGGCTCACCGGCGGCTTCATCATCCGCACCATGGCGGAGACCGCCACCGAGCGCGAGATGCAGTCCGACATCGAGTACCTGACCAAGCTGTGGGGCGACCTCAACGTGCGCTCGCGCGCCGTCACGCCGGCATCGCTTCTCTACCAGGACTTGAACCTCGCGCAGCGCGTGCTGCGCGACATGTCCACCGACGAGACCTCGCGCGTGCTCGTCGACTCGCGCGAGACGTACCTCAAGATGATGGACTTCGCGCGCCAGTACACGCCCGCCCTCGTCGATCGCATCAACCATTACGTCGGCGATCGCCCGCTGTACGACCTGCACGCGGTCGAGGACGAGATCGAGAAGGCGCTCGCGCGCCGCGTGGACTTGAAGTCCGGCGGCTACCTCATCTTCGACCAGACCGAGGCGATGACCACGATCGACGTCAACACCGGCGGCTTCGTGGGCGGGCGCAGCTTCGACGACACCATCTTCAAGACGAACCTCGAGGCCGCGCAGGTGATCGCGCGCCAGCTCCGCATGCGCAACCTCGGGGGCATCATCATCATCGACTTCATCGACATGGAGAACGCCGATCACCGCCACGCGGTGCTCGCCGAGCTGAACCGCGCGCTCGAGAAGGACCGCACGCGCCTCACCGTGAACGGCTTCACGCAGTTAGGCCTCGTGGAGATGACGCGCAAGCGCACCCGCGAGTCGCTCGCGCACGTGCTGTGCGAGCCGTGTCCCACGTGCCAGGGCCGCGGCGAGCTCAAGACGGCGCAGACGATCTGCTACGAGATCCTGCGCGAGATCGTGCGCGAGGCCAAGCAGTTCAACGCGCGCGAGTTCAGGATCCTCGCCTCGCAGGCGGTGATCGACATGTTCCTCGACGAGGAGTCGCAGAGCCTCGCGCAGCTCGGCGACTTCATCGCGAAGCCCGTCTCGCTGCAGGTGGAGACGCTCTACACGCAGGAGCAGTACGACATCGTCCTGATCTGAACGTGGCCTAGGGCGACGACGATGGCAGGCTTCTGGTCACGCCTCGCGGCCCGCGTCCGCGGATGGTTCCGCCGCGAGCCCACGCCGGGGCGGTTCGAGCCCGGGTCCACGTTCTCGATGCATGGATGGGTCGGCGCGGCGCCGCTCGTGTGGCCGAGCCGCGACTACCTCGTGTACGTGCCCAAGGGCCGGCCGCGCCTGCGCCGCGTACCGCTCGTCGTGCTGTGCCACGGGTGCAAGCAGACGCCCGAGTCGATCGCGCAGGGCACGCGCATCGCCGAGCTCGCCGATCGGCTGGGATGCATCGTGCTGCTGCCGCGACAGAAGGACGCCGCCAACGCGTGGCGATGCTGGAATTGGTTCGACGAGCGCACCGCCCGCGGCGACGGCGAGGCCGCGATCCTCGCGGCGCAGATCCGACGCGTGCGCCGCGCCTATCGCGTCGACCGCAAGCGCGTGATCGTGGCGGGCATGTCGGCCGGCGGCGCGCTGGCCGCGATCATGGGGGTGCGCTACCCGCGACTCGTCAGCGCCATCGCCGTGCACTCGGGGCTCGCCTGCGGCGCGGCGCGAAGCGGTGCCTCGGCGCTGTCCGTGATGAAGCGGGGACCCGACCAGGACGTGGACGCCCTCGCCAAAGCCGCGCGCGAGGGCGAAGCGCCGCGGCCGCTCCGCGTGCCGCTCCTGGCCATCCACGGCGAAGCCGACGCGGTCGTCGCGCCGCGCAACGCCGCGTCGCTCGTCCGGCAGTACCTGGTCTTGAACGGCCACCCGGCCGCGTCCGAGGGCGGCGATGCGTCGTCGCCGCCGCCGGCCGACAGCGAGGCGCGGCTGCCGCTGGGCGACGGCCGCGCGCAGGTCGTGCGCGAGTGGCGCCGCGACGGCCGCCTCGTCGCGCGCCTCGTCGAGGTCGAGGGCCTGGGGCACGCGTGGAGTGGCGGCGACGCCGCGCTCGAATACAACGACGCGCGCCCCCCCGACGCGACGGCGCTTGTCGGTGCGCTCCTCTCCGATGCCGTATCCTAGGAGTCTCGCGACGGCGACGAAGGAGCGCTCGAGATGGCCGTGTCCGGCATGAACCACTTCACCATCCTGACCGACGACGTGCCTCGCACGGTCGATTTCTATCGCCGCCTGCTGGGCCTCACCGACGGCCCCCGCCCGGACCTGGGCTTTCCCGGCGCGTGGATGTACGCGGGCAAGGACGCCATCCTGCACATCGTGGGCGGCAAGGCGCGCGAATCGCTGCGCTCGGGCGTCATCGACCACATGGCGTTCAGCGCGCGCAACCTTCCCGACACGCTCGCCACGCTCGCGGCGCACGACATCGAGCACACGTGCCGCCAGCAGGTGGGCACGGGTTTCTGGCAGGTGTTCTTCTTCGATCCGAACGGCGCGCGCGTGGAGCTCGACTTCTCGCCCGACGAGGCGCGCGCCTGATCGTGACCGCGGTCGAGCCGGACCATCTCGTCGTCGCCGCGCAGGATCTCGCCCAGGGCTGCGACTGGGTCGAGGAGCGCCTCGGCGCGCGTCCGCAGCCCGGAGGCCGTCACGAGGCGATGGGCACGCACAACGCGGTCCTGGGCCTCGGCCGGCGCTTCTACCTCGAGGTGATCGCGGTCGACCCCGAGGGCCGCGCGCC
>JBGAIS010000216.1:0-5380 GCA_044225355.1 Casimicrobiaceae bacterium
AAGGCGGCGGAGGTGGAGGGCTTGCGCGCGTACCCGAGCCTCGCCGACACGCCCGAGCCCATCGACTACGCGTACGTGGCGATCGGCGCGCGCTCCATTCCCGGCGCGCTCCGTAACGCGAAGGGCCGCGTGCGCTTCGCGCACGTCATCTCGAGCGGCTTCGGCGAGATCGAGGGCGGCGAGAACCTGCAGGCCGAGCTCGTCGAGGGCGCGCGCGCGGGCGGCTGCCGCGTGCTCGGCCCCAATTCGCTCGGGCTGTACTCGCCGCGCGGAGGGCTCACGTTCCCGTCCAACGCGCCGCAGGAAGTGGGCACCGTCGGCGTGATCTCGCAAAGCGGCGGCCTCGGCACCGACATCATCAAGCGCGGGCAGTGGCGCGGCGTGCGCTTCAGCGGCCTCGTCACCGTCGGCAACAGCGCCGACCTCGGTCCCGTCGATCTCCTCGAGTTCTACTTCGCCGACCCCGAGACCAAAGTGGTCGGCCTGTACCTCGAGGACGTCAAGGACGGCCGCCGCTTCTTCGAGGCGCTGCGCAAGGCGCCGCGCAAGCCGGTGGTGATCCTGCGCGGCGGCCGCTCGTCGCAGGGCCGGATGGCGGCGGCCTCGCATACGGGCGCCATCGCGGGCGACGGGCGCGCGTGGGAGGCACTCGCCGCGCAGACCGCATGCGTGCTCGTCGACACCGTGGATGCATTCATCGACGCGCTCCTCGCGTTCCAGTGCCTGACGCTGCGCGAGAGCTCGCCCACGAGGCGCGTCGTGCTCTTCGGCAACGGCGGCGGCACGAGCGTGCTCGCGGCCGATGCGTTCGCCGAGTGCGGGCTCGACATCGCGCCGTTCGGACGCGAGACGCTCGAGCGGTTGCAGGCGCTCGACCTGCCGCCGGGCACGAGCGTGGCCAATCCCATCGACGCGCCGGTCGCGACGCTGCAGGAGGAGGAAGGCCGCGTCGCGAACCGCATCTTCGACATCGTGTACGACTCCGCACTGCCCGACGCGCTCGTCATGCACGTCAATCTCTCGTCGTTCGTGGGGCGCGGCGGCGCCGACCCCATCGACAATCTCATCCAGGCCGCCGTCCGCGTGCAGCAGTCGCACCCGGGGCGCGCGCACTTCCTGATCGTCCTGCGCGTCGACGGCTCGCCCGAGCTCGACGAGCGCCGCCGCCACTACCGGGAGGTGGCGCTGCGCGTCGGCATTCCGGTGTACGACGAGCTCATCGAGGCGGCGCAGGCGCTGCGCTCGGTGCGCAGGATCGAGCAGCGCTGGGCGGAGGCCCCGAGGACCCCATGAGCACACCCTTGCCGTCGTCGATGAAGTACGTGGACCTGCCGCAGCCCGGCGCTCCGGAGAACCTCGTGCTCGCGGAAGGCCCGCTCCCTGCCGTGCCTGCGCAGCACGTTCTCGTCAGGGTCGCGTACGCGGGCGTGAACGGCCCCGACATCATGCAGCGCAAGGGCCTGTACCCGCCGCCCGAGGGCGCGTCGAAGCTCCTGGGCCTCGAGATCGCGGGGAAAGTCGTCGCCGTCGGCGAAGGCGTGTCGCGGTGGCGCGTCGGCGACGAGATCTGCGCGCTCACCAACGGCGGCGGCTACGCGCAGTATTGCGCGGTGCTGGCGGATCATTGCCTGCCCATCCCCGCGGGAATGTCGCTGCGCGACGCGGCATCGCTGCCCGAGGCGTACTTCACCGTGTGGAGCAACGTCTTCATGACCGCGCGCCTCGCCGCGGGGCAAACCTTCCTCGTGCACGGCGGCGCGGGTGGCCTGGGGACGGCGTCCATCCAGCTCGGCCGCGCGTTCGGCGCGAAGGTCGTCGCCACCGATCATCCCGCGGAGCGCCTCGAGGCGTGCGCGAAGCTCGGTGCGGAGCGCACCGTCGACTACAAGGCCGAGGACTTCGTGGACGTCGTCCGCAAGGAGTTCGGCGGCGCCGACGTGATCCTCGACATCGTCGGCGGGCCGTACGTCGCGCGCAACATCAAGGCGACGCGCCACGACGCGCGCATCGTGCAGCTCGCGTTCGCGCAGGGGTCGAAGGTCGAGGTCGATCTCATGCCGGTGATGCTGAAGCGACTACACTACACGGGCTCCACGCTGCGCAGCCGCCCCGACGGGTTCAAGACCGCGGTGGCGCGCGAGCTCGAGGAGAAAGTGTGGCCGCTGTTCGCGCAGGGCAAGCTCCGGCCCGTCGTCGGGGAGGTGCTTCCGCTTGCGGACGCGGCGCAGGCTCATCGCCTCATGGAGAGCGCCGGCCACGCCGGCAAGATCGTCCTCGAGGCTTGAACGACCAACCAGGGACCGGAAGACAGCATGGCCACGACCATCGAACTCAAGACCGACATCACGGGCAGCGTGTGGAAGATCCTGAAGCAGCCGGGCGACCGCGTGGACGAGGAGGAGCCGGTGCTCATCATGGAATCGATGAAGATGGAGGTGCCCGTGGTCTCGCCCGAGCCGGGCGTGCTGCGCGAGCTTCTCGTCAAGGAAGGCGACACGGTGAACGACGGCACGGTCGTCGCGCGCGTCGAAGTGTGACGGCTCGCGCGTGAACAAGGTCCTCATTGCCAATCGCGGCGAGATCGCCTGCCGCATCATGCGGAGCTGCCGCGAGCTCCACCTTCGCACCGTCGCCGTGTACAGCGAGGCCGACGCCAAGTCGCTGCACGTCGCCATGGCGGACGAGTCGCACGCGATCGGCCCCGCGCAGGCGCGCGACAGCTACCTTCGCGCGGATCGCGTGCTGGAGGCCGCGAAGGCGAGCGGCGCCGACGCCGTGCATCCCGGGTACGGATTCCTGTCGGAGAACGAGACGTTCGCCGAGGCGGTGCAAGGCGCCGGCCTCACGTGGATCGGACCCTCCGCCGCGTCGATGCGCGACATGGGCGACAAGGGCCGCGCCCGCGCGCTCGCCGCGGAGGCGGGCGTGCCGATATTGCCCGGCAGCCCGCGCATCGCGGCCGGCGACCTCGACAAGCTCGACGCCGCGGGACGCGAGGTCGGCTTTCCGCTCCTCGTGAAGGCCACCGCGGGCGGTGGCGGCATCGGCATGCGCCGGGTCGACGCGCCCGAGAAGCTCCGCGAGACCGCGGAAGCCACGCAGTCGATGGCCACCAAGGCCTTCGGCGACGGCACCATCTACCTCGAGCGCTACATCGAACGCGCGCGGCACGTCGAGATGCAGGTGTTCGGATTCGGCGACGGCCACGCCATTCACCTGTACGAGCGCGATTGCTCCATCCAGCGCCGGTACCAGAAGGTGATCGAGGAATCTCCCGCGCCGGGGCTGCCGGCCGACGTCCGCCGTCGCATGGCGGAGGCGGCGGTCAACCTGTGCAAGCGCGAGCGGTACGCGGGCGCGGGCACCATCGAATTCGTGGTCGACGCCGACACCCTCGAGTTCTTCTTTCTCGAGATGAACACGCGCATCCAGGTCGAGCACCCGGTGACCGAGATGAACACGGGGCGCGATCTCGTCGCCATGCAAATCGAGCACGCGAGCGGCAACCTGCCGCGCGTTGACCAGGGCGAGATCGTCGCCCAAGGTCACGCGATCGAGTGCCGAATCTACGCCGAGAACCCCGCGCGCAACTTCATGCCGTCCCCGGGTCGCCTCGCGCGCTTCGCGCTGCCCGAGGTCACCGACGACCTTCGCATCGATTCCGGCTATCGCGAGGGCGACGAGATCACGTTCTTCTACGACCCGATGATCGCCAAGGTGATCGCACACGGCGCCGACCGCGAGGCCGCGATCGAGCGCATGCTGCGCGCGCTCGACGCCTCCGACATCCAGGGCCCCGCCACGAACGTCGCCTTCCTGCGCGCCACGCTTCGCCATCCCGAGTTCCGCGCGGGCAAGGTGTTCACGGGCTTCGTCGATCGCTTCAAGGCGGATCTCGTGGAGAGCAAGCCCGCATGAGCGGCGCACGTCGCACGCCGGGTGACGCGCCCATCGCGCGCGTAGAAGTGTTCGGCGTCGCCGTGCCGCTGGTGGGCGCGGGCTTCGCCAACGCCTACGTCACGAAGACGGTCCAGAAGAGCGCGATCGTGCGCGTGGTTGCCGAGGACGGCGCCGTCGGGCTCGGCAACATCGACCCTTCCCCCGGCTACTCGCTCGAGACGGTCGACGAGTCCCTCGCGGCGCTGCGCGGCACCCTCGTGAATGCGGTTCGCGGACTCGACGCCGCCAATCCGCAGCGCGTCGGCGAGGTGATGGATGCGTCGCTTTCGGGCTTCCTCGATGCCAAGGCGGCCATCGAGATGGCGTGCGTCGACTTGACGTCGCGCCGGTTGGGCATCGCCGCGCATCGCTACCTGGGCGGCGCGCTCGTCGATCGCGTGTCGTTCAATGCGTGGATCGGCATCCTGCCGCCCGACGCCGCCGCCGCCGAGGCGCGCAAGTGGTTCGATCGCGGTTTCCGGTCGGCCAAGATCAAGGTGGGCGGCGACATTCGCGCCGACCGCGATCGTGTGCGCGCGGTGCGCGAGGCGGTCGGGCCGTCGATGAAGCTGCGTGCGGACGCCAACGCGGGCTACGACGTCGAGCAGTCGATCGCGCTCGGGAAGTCGCTCGAGCCCTTCGACATGCAGCTCCTCGAGCAGCCCGTCGCGGCGGACGACCTCGCGGGCATGGCGCGCGTGCGCGGCGCGATCGGCATCCCCGTGATGGCCGACGAGTCGATCACCGATCACGCGAGCCTCATCGCGGTCATCCGCGCCGGCTGCGCGGACATCGTGAAGCTCAAGGTGATGAAGCAGGGCGGCATGCTGACCTGCAGGCGCATGGTCGAGACCGCGGCCGCGGCGGGACTGCGCGTCGTGATCGGCCACGGCTTCGGCCTCGGCATCAACACCGTCGCGGAGATCATGCTCGCATCGACGAGCCGCGCGGTGCTGGACGGCCTCGAGTGCGTGGGGCCCCTCAAGACGTCCGACGACATCGTGACCTCCAAGCTCGACCTGGGCGCGGGCGCGATCGCGCTTCCGGAAGGTCCCGGTCTCGGCGTGACGCTCGACGAAAGCAAGCTCGCGCGCTACGCCTACGGCGCCGCGGAGCCCGCGCGCGTCGTCACCTGACCGCGCCGACGCTCCCCGTGCGCTCCTGCCCCGCGACGCCGCCGCAAAGCCTACGAGGCGCCGCCTGCCGCGCGCCGGAGCTCCGCGAGGCACGCGAGCGCGCGCCGTGCGGCGTCCTCGCCGCCTTCGATGTCGCCGCGGACGTGCGGCGTGCGCAGCGACTCGATGGTGTCGAGCGCCGCGAGGGCGGCCGGCATCAGCGTCGCGACCTTCCGTCGCTCGCCCACCGTCATGAACTCTGCGTGCATCGCGTCGCGATCGACCGGCACCAGCCCCGCCTCGTGCAGCGCGATGTTGAACCAGTG
>JBGAIS010000217.1:0-5385 GCA_044225355.1 Casimicrobiaceae bacterium
GTCGTCGCGCTGCAGTCGGCGATCAAGCAGCAGGCGCTCTTCGGCAACTTCCCGATGCTCCTGCGCTGGAACTTCCATCGCCTGATGCTCGCGCAGAGCATGCATTTCTACCAGGACGAGTTCGCCGGGCGCATCGCGACCAAGGTGATGCAGACCGCGCTCGCGGTGCGCGACACCTGGCTCATCGTGTGCGAGCTCGTCGTGTTCGTGGTGATCTACTTCGCGACGCTCCTCTTCGTGCTGGGCGACTTCGACCCGCGCCTCGTCATCCCTTTCGTCGCGTGGCTCCTGCTGTACGTAGCGTCGCTTCGCTTCTTCGTCCCGCGCCTCGCGCGCGTGGGCAAGCTGCAGGCCGACGCGCGCTCGCTCATGACCGGCCGCATCACCGACGCCTATACGAACATCGCCACGGTCAAGCTCTTCTCGCACGCGAAGCGCGAGGCGGCCTACGCGCGCGGCGCGATGCGCGAGTTCCTGGCGACCGTTCACGCGCAGATGCGCCTCGTCACGGGCTTCGAGATCGCCAACCACCTGCTGTCGATGGCGCTCATCGCGGCGTCCGCGGGCGCGACGCTCTGGCTCTGGATGCAGGGCGAGGTCGGCGTGGGCGCCGTGGCGGCCGCCACGGCGATGGCGCTGCGCCTCAACGGCATCTCGCACTGGGTGATGTGGGAGATGGCCGCGCTCTTCGAGCACATCGGCACCGTGCAGGACGGCATGGCCACGCTGTCACGGCCGCACGCGGTCGTCGATGCGCCGGATGCCCGGGCGCTCGTCGTCACGCGCGGCGACATCCGCTTCGAGGGCGTGAGCTTCGCGTACGGCGGCGCGTCGAACGTCATCGACGACCTCACGCTCGAGATCCGCCCGGGCGAGAAGATCGGGCTCGTCGGCCGCTCGGGCGCGGGCAAGTCTACCATCGTGAACCTTCTCCTGCGCTTCTACGACGTCGAGCGCGGGCGCATCCTCATCGACGGCCAGGACATCGCCCGCGTGACGCAGGAGAGCCTCCGCGCGCAGATCGGCATGGTCACGCAGGACACGTCGCTCCTGCATCGGTCCGTGCGCGACAACCTGGTCTACGGCCGTCCCGACGCGCGCGACGAGGAGGTCGTGGCCGCGGCGCAGCGGGCCGAGGCGCACGCGTTCATCGAGGGCCTCGCCGACCCGAAGGGCCGCAAGTCGTACGACGCCCACGTCGGCGAGCGCGGCGTCAAGCTCTCGGGCGGCCAGCGGCAACGCGTGGCCATCGCGCGCGTCATGCTGAAGGACGCGCCCATCCTGCTGCTCGACGAGGCCACGAGCGCGCTCGATTCCGAGGTGGAGGCCGCCATCCAGCACAGCCTCAACCGCCTGATGGAGGGCAAGACCGTCGTCGCCATCGCGCACCGGCTGTCGACCATCGCGGCGATGGACCGCCTCATCGTGCTCGACCGCGGGCGCATCGTGGAGGAAGGCGACCATCGCAGCCTCCTCGCGCGCGGTGGCCTTTACGCGAGGCTGTGGGCACACCAGAGCGGCGGCTTCCTGGGTGACGACGACGGCGACATCGCCGTCGAGCAGCCCGCGGCCCACGACGTTGTGGCGGAGGAGGTCGATCGCGACGCCGCGGCGAGGCCCGCGGAGCCGTCGCGCCTGTCGCACGACCTGCCCACGGGCTCGGACCCGCTCACCCGGTAGCGACGTCGCGCGTAGGCCGGCGCTCGACGCGGCGGCGGGCGATGCGCCGATGGCGGCGTCCACGCGGCGCCTGCGATCGTATGGCTTCATCATGATCGCGCACAAAGCCTGGGTGGCGGTGGCAGTCGCGCTCGCCGTGGGCGGGCTCGCGGGCTGCATGGCGTCGCGGATCGAGACTTCGCGCGAGCTGGCGCGCCAGGCGAGGCCGTTCAGCGTGACGCCCGAGTCCCCGGCGGCGTATCTTCTCGTGGTCGGCGACAGCACCGCGGTGGGAACCGGCGCGTCGTCGCCGGAGGGGAGCCTACCCGGACAGCTCTCGCGGCGCGCGCCTCGCCTCGCCATCGAGAATCTCGCGCGCAACGGCGCGACTTTCGAGGACGTCGACGGCCAGCTGCGCGCCGCGGGCCGGCCGCGCTACGACGCGGTCCTCATCCTCGCGGGCGGCAACGACGTGCTGGGCCTCACGTCGGAGGGCAAGCTGCGCGACGACGTGATGCGCGCGACTGCCCGGGCGAAGGCGATGGCGCCCAGGGTGGTCGTCATGCCGTCGGGCAACGTCGGCAACGCGCCGTTCTTCCTTCCTCCGGTCTCTTGGATCATGTCCGCGCGATCGCGGACGCTGCATGCCGTCGTCCGCGAGGCGGCGCAGGCCCAGGGCTTCGAGTACGTGAATCTGTACGAGCCCAGGGAGGCGGATCCATTCGTCAAGGACCCGGGCCGATTGCATTCGGCCGACGGCCTCCACCCGAGCGACGAGGGCTATGCGCGCTGGCTTCGGGAGCTCCTTGCTCAATCCTCGATAGGCACGCTGGCCGGCAGAGGGTGATCCGCCGTCACGCCGACGCGCGGGATCACCACGACGCGCGCTCTTCAGGCGCGGCGCGCGTGCGCAGCGTGATCGAGTAGCGAAGCTCGCGCATCGGCGGCATGCTGTGCTGCCACTGCCATCGAATGGGGCCACGCATGACGTACAGGGAGCGCGGCGCGAGCTCGAGCTCGACGGTGTGGCGCGCGTCCATTCGAGCGTACGGACGCCACCGCATGCGTCCGAAGCCCGCGAGGGAGACGCCCGCGACGATGCCGTACACCGGCTTGTCGCGATGCCACCCGATGGGCGTGCCGGGCCGGTATTCGCTCACGAGCGCGTGCACGATCCCGGACGCGGGCAGGTCGAGGTGCCGCGCCACCTTGTCGCGCAGCCCGGCCAGGAACCCGGGCAGAGAACCGCTCGCGTCGAGGCCGTCGTCGTAGGCCGGCGCTTCGACGCCGTCGTGGAAGTGCGCCACGCGCCGGCGAGCGTAGTACTCGCGGAACCTGGCCTCGCGAAGCGTGAGCGTCGCGATGCTCGCGAGGAGCGCCGACTCCTCCTCGCGGGTGAGGAAGCCGGGCTCGTAGCGCAGGCCCTGCGGAAGGTCCGCGGGCGCGTCGAAGAGGCCGGCTTGCTGCAGGTCGTGCGCCATGGCGTGGGGACGATGTGGAAAGCGGCATGCGCTGCGTCGCCGACCCGCTAGCAAGATGAGGGCGATTCCGGACGCGGGCAAGGGCCGCTATGATGCGCCGCATGTCATGGGTCGGGATCGTCGTCGCGAGCGCGCTGGCCCTGGTCGCCGCGATCCTGGCCGCGTTCTGGCTGGGCCAGGAGCGACTCATCTTCTTCCCGCAGCCGGTGACGTCGACCGCGCACCTGCCCGCGAGTGCCGCGCCCCTTGCGCTTCGCACCGACGACGGCACCGAGCTCGCCGGGTGGATCGTCCCCGCGGCGCTCACGCCCGCGCCGGCGGTGGTGTACTTCGGCGGCAACGCGGAAGAGGTGTCGTGGGCGCTCGCCGACGGCCGCTGGCCGCGGGGCGTCACGCTCGTCGCGCTCAACTACCGCGGCTATGGCACCAGCGGCGGCACGCCCTCCGCGGACAAGCTGCTGGCCGACGGGGTCGCGCTGTACGACTTCGTCGCCGCGCGTGGCGACGTCGATCCCGCGAGCATCACCGTGTTCGGTCGCAGCCTCGGAACGGCGGTGGCGACGCACGTCGCGGCGCACCGGCCCGTCGCGCGCGCGATCCTCGTCTCGCCCTACGATTCGCTCGCGGCGGTGGGGTCGCGGCACTACCCGTTCCTGCCGGTGGCGCTGCTGTTGCGCCATCGCTTCGCACCCGTCGGCGACGCGCCTTCGTGCCGCGCGCCGCTCCTCGCGTTGGTCGGGAGCGCCGACGCGGTCATCCCGACGTCGCACTCGCGAGCGCTGTTCGACGCGTGGGCCGGCCCGAAGCAGTGGGTGGAGGTCGCGGGCGCCGGGCACGACACGCTCGGCGCTACGCGCGAGATGTGGGGCGCGGTGCGCGAGTTCCTGACGCGCTAGCGTCCTGCTCCGCAAATAGCGAAGCAAAGGGAGCGAATGGAATTTGTCGCGAGCCCAGGCGCGAGCCGGCTGTGCGCCGACGTGCGAGTCCCCGAAGATGCACGGCTTCCCCCAGGCGGGCCGAACGCCCGGCCCGTCACGGCGCCGCCTGCGCCGAAGCGGGTGGCAGATCGACCCCGTTGAGGCGAATCGCGAGCGACGGGTGGGCGGCGCGCAACGCGCGAAGCCAGTGCTCCACGCGCGGGACGTCGGCGTCGCGCGGCTGGAGCTCCGCTCGTATCGTGCCCGACACCGCGTTGCCCGTCTTTCCTGCATCGCGTTCGATCGGCTCGTGCATCTCGAGCCGCCCGTCGCGAAAGGCGAGACTCGTGCTGCCCGCGGCGTTGCGCGCGGTCACGCGGAGCTCGCTGCACAGCGCGTTGACGAGCGACAGTCCCAGGCCCTGCAACTGCACCGGCCCACCGGTGCCGTCGTCGAAGGGATGGTCGATTTTCGCGTGTGTAGATGCGCTCGACGTACGGCGCCGCGCCCGCCGTGCGCGCCGGCGAGTGGCCGCGGCCGTCGTCGCTCACGGCGAAGCTGCGCCCCGACACCTGCACGTCGATCGCGGCGGCGTGGCCGGCCTGCGCTTCGGCGAGCGAGTAGAGGACGAGCGAGCGAACGATCCGCTCGAGCACGTCGACCGGCGGCGGCGCGCTCAACGCAGCTTGCCCGCGAGCGGCAGGACGTACGAGGGCTCGTCGGGTTCGTCGCCCGATCGCTGCGCTTCAGGCGACCGGAAGCCCGCGCGCACGTACAGCGAGATCGCTCCCGCGCTCGGCCACACGTGCAGCTCGACGAGGCCCATCGCGATCGCGTCGTCGACGAGGCTGCCGAGGAGTCTTCGGCCCGTGCCGCGGTTGCGGTGGGACTCGACGACGTACGCGTGCGTGACGTAGCCCCACGCGCGATCGAGCATCCCCGGCACCGGCACGGTGTCGACGCGCCTGAGGTACATGCATCCCACGATCCGTGCTTCCTCATGGGCGACGACGATGCGCCACGCACCCGACGTGAGGGCATCGCGAATCCACCCGGCGAATCGCCGCTCGAAATCGGGCAGCGCCTCGCGGCGGCGCTCGTCGTCGCTGCGCGAGTGCCATCGGAGGACGGCGAGCCGCGCCGCGTCATGCGCGGTCGCGCGACGTACGATGGGCATGCCGGTGACGGCTCGCGATGCGCTCGGTGTCATCTCGTGCCTTCAACGAGTGGGCTGTAACGGAGGAATCGGAAGTGAGCGATAGCGATATGGCGCCGCTATTCGTGCCGAGGGCGAGGCGCCGTTGCGAAGCAATGGCCCATCCCCTTGC
>JBGAIS010000218.1:0-5313 GCA_044225355.1 Casimicrobiaceae bacterium
CGCCTGACGCAAAGGATGACGATGTCCAACGATGCCGTGTTGATCGAGCGCCTCGGGCGCGTGGTCGTGGCCACCATGAATCGCCCGCAAACGCGCAACGCGCTCGACGAGGAGATGGTCGACGCGATCGTCGCGGTGTGCGAGGAGGTCGACGCCGACATGGGCGTGAGCTGCCTCGTGCTCGCATCCAACGGGCCCGCGTTCTGCGCGGGCGGCAACATCAAGGCGATCCACGCGCGAGAAGGGATGTTCGGCGGCTCGGCGGCGGAGATGCGACGCGCCTATCGCGCGGGCATCCAACGTATTCCGCGGGCCATGCACGCGCTCGAGGTGCCGGTGGTGGTCGCGGTCAACGGGCCGGCGGTGGGCGCGGGCTGCGACCTCGCGCTGATGGGCGACATCCGCGTCGCGTCGCCCGAGGCGAGCTTCGCGGAGAGCTTCGTGCGCCTGGGGCTCATCTCGGGCGACGGCGGCGCCTGGTGGCTGCAGCGCGTGGTGGGCCCGTCGCGCGCCTACCAGATGACGCTCACGGGCGAGGCCGTCGGCGCCGAGCAGGCCGCGGCGTGGGGGCTCGTGTCGTCGATGCACCCGAAGGGCGAGCTCCTGGCCGCGGCGATCGACCTCGCGCAGCGCATCGCGGCCAATCCTCCGCACTCGGTGCGCCTCAACAAGCGACTGCTGCGCGATTCGCAGGGCGTGACGCTCGACCAGGGCCTCGACCTCGCCGCCGCGCTTCAGTCCATCGCCCAGCACACCGACGACCTGCGCGAGGGCATTGCGGCGCTCATCGAGAAGCGCGCGCCCCGCTTCCAGGGAAAGTAACGTCGTCAGGGCTCTCTTTTTCGCTCACGCACTCATTCCCTTTTCCGCGCAGCGAGTTACACTCGAATCGGAAAGTAGCACGGTAGGTTACCGCGCTGTGGGCTACAATGACCTTCGCCAGGCGATTGCCAGGCGCGGGGTTGGAGTTCATCGTATCGCTGTTGGCTCCTTCGCTGTCGCGGCCGGAATGCAGCTAGGCGCGCGGGCCTGGCAGCCCTATTGCTTTCGATTGCATCACGTCGTCATGAAGTAGCCGGGGGAATTCATGAGCCCACAACTCCGCGGAGCCATGCCGGGCTCCGGCGTGGTATCCGAGCTCGCGTTTGCGCGCGCCCAGCGCAATACCGTCCTGATCGTCGACGACCTCTTCTCGAGCCGCCTGCTGCTCGCGGAGATCGTCCGGCAGATCGACGGCAAGCTGAACCTCGAGTTGTTCGATACGCCTTCGCGCGCGCTCGAGTTCGCGCGCAACAACCGCGTCGACATCGTCCTCACCGACTACAAGCTGCCCGAGTTCGACGGAATCGAGCTCGTGAAGCAGATCCGCGCATTGCCGCACTGCGTGGACGTGCCGATCGTCGTCATCACCGTGGTCGACGACCGCAAGATCCGCTACGACGCGCTCGAGGCGGGCGCGACGGATTTCCTCATCAAGCCGCTCGACGAGCACGAGACGCGCGCGCGCTGCGCCAACCTGCTCGAGCTGCGCCGCCACAAGATCGTGCTGTCCGACCAGGCGCGCGTGCTCCAGTACCAGGTCGACAAGTCGGTGTCCGAGATCCACGAGCGCGAGCTCGAGACGCTCGCCAAGCTCGCGAAGGCCGGCGAGTTCCGCGACAAGACCACCGGCAACCACCTCACGCGCATGGCGAAGTACTCGGCGCTCATCGGCGCGCACCTCGGGCTCGGCGCGGAGACCGTGCACGTGCTCGAAGTGGCGGCGCCCATGCACGACATCGGCAAGATCGGCATCCCGGACGCCGTGCTGCTCAAGGAAGGGCCGCTCACGCGCGAGGAGATCGAGGTGATGAAGTCGCACCCGCGCATCGGGTACGACATCCTCAAGGGCAGCCCGTCGAAATACCTCTCGATGGGCGCCATCATCGCGCTCGGCCATCACGAGAAGTTCGACGGCTCGGGCTATCCCAACGGGCTGCACGGAGAGGACATCCCGCTCGTCGCGCGCGTGGTCGCCGTCGCGGACGTGTTCGACGCGCTCGTGAGCGAGAGGCCGTACAAGCACGCGTGGCCGCTCGACGAGGGCATCGAGTTCCTGCGCGGCCAGCGCGGCAAGCACTTCGATCCCGCGTGCGTCGACGCCTTCCTCGCCGACCGCGGCAAAGTGCAGGCGATATGCGAGGAGCTCGGCGATTAAAGTCGACTCCGACCCTACTTGATTCGAGGAGCCATGAAAGTTCACGGTCGTTGCCATTGCGGGGCCATCCGCTACGAAGCCGACGTCGATCCCGCGCGCGCGCAGGCGTGCCACTGCACCGACTGCCAGTCGCTGTCGGGCGCGCCGTACCGCGTGTCCATCGCCGCGCCGCGCGAGACGTTCAGGATGCTCGCGGGAACGCCGCGGACGTACATCAAGACCGCGGAGAGCGGCAACAAGCGCGTGCAGGCGTTCTGCGAGCAGTGCGGCTCGCCGGTGTACTCGGCCGCCGTGAGCGACCCGCCGGCGTATTCGCTGCGCGTGGCGTGCCTCGACGAGCGCGTCGATCTCCCGCCGCAAAAGCAGATCTGGTGCACTTCCGAGCTCGAATGGGCCCCGGAGGTGCCCGATCTTCCTCGAGTCGAGCGGCAGTAGCGCGGTGACGCCCCGCTACGCGCCGTATGGCGACGGCGCTGCCAGCGACATCTACCACCTCCTGTTCTGCGACGACGCCGCCGCCTTCGCGCCGTGCGGCGAAGCGGCGCCCGCGCCGTGGCAGGACGTGCTGTACGCCGCGAGCCCGTCGCCGAACGCCGTGCGCGCCATCGCGGTCGACGACACGACCGACGCGCGCGTGCGCGCGCTTGCCTGCAACTGGCTCGTCGCGCACGGCGCGCCCCCGCCTTCGAAGTCGCTTCTCGGCACCATCGTCGAAGTGCCGCTGGACGACGGCCTCGACACGCTCGCCGCGTACGTCGACGGCAGCGTCCGCTACATCAACCACACGGGCAGGATGTCGATCTTCGAGGGACGCAACGCGGCTCTCGCGGCGTCCGCCGACGCACTCCTCGACGCGTCTCGCGTTGTGATCGCGCGCATCGGCCCCTGGGACAAGCCGCGCCTGCCGCCGCCAGCGCGCGGCCACGTGCGCCTCACCTTCCTCGTCACCGACGGCCTGTACTTCGGCGAGGGCCCCATGAACGTGCTCCAGCGCGACGGCATGGCGGGCCCCGTGATTCACGCCGCCGGGATGCTGCTGCGCAACGTCGTCGACGTCGCCACCGCTTAAGCGCTCGGTCACGCCTGGCGCTTTCCGTTGTCAATCCGCCGCCGATGTGGCCACAATGGCGGTCCCGCACGACGAACCCCGAGGACGAACGACCATGATCCCCCGCTCGCTCACGCTCGCGCTTGCCGTCACGCTCGCCTCCGCCGCCTGGGCACAGTCGTCGCCACCCTCGACGCCCGCCACCACGACGGTCCGCGACGTCACCGCTCCGTCCCCGTCCTCTTCCGCGACCGGCGACGACCGGCCGTCGGGCCAGGACCCGCGCGTCTGCCTCGAGTTTCCGACGCGCGAGCAGGTGATCGCGTGCGCCGAGCGCTTCCGTCCCAAGCGGGCCGCGACCAAGGCATGAGCCTGCGGGCAGTCGCGCGCGGGGTCGCGGCCGCCGCCGCGTCGCTCTGCCTGCCCGCCGCTGCGGAGCCGGAGGGTCCGAAGCCGCCGATACGCGGGCTCGTGTCGATGGGCGCGTTCAAGTTCGTCGGCAGCGGCGGCGACCCCGTGAACACGCTGGCGCCGCTCGACGCCAAGGCCGGCATCTTCGGCGGCCTCGTGGTGATCTCGACGTGGCGGCAACTCGAGCCCACGCCCGGCGCCGCGATCCCCGAAGGCAATCCCATCGACAAGGCACTGGCCGAGGTGCGCGCGTACAACCAGCGCAATCCCGGCAAGCCCATCGCGGTCCGCCTGCGCGTGTGGGGCGGCTTCGAGGCGCCCGAGTGGGCGATGAAGCTGGGCGGCCCGCCCATCGCGGCCGTCCACAACAACAAGCACCGGCAGTTGGGCCGGTTCTGGACGCCCGCGTACCGCGCGGCGTGGCGGGACTTCCAGCACAAGCTCGCCGCGAAGTACGACGGCTTCCCGCTCATCCGCGAGGTGTCGATGCTCTCGTGCATGTCGTTCACCGCGGAGCCTTTCTTCCTGCCCACGGAGCCTTCGGTGCAGGCGCCGATCCGCGCGGCGGGCTTCGACGAGAACGACTACAAGGCGTGCCTCGCCAACGGCATCGCGGACTACGCGGGGTGGAAGCGCACGCGCATCGTGCTGTCGGTGAATCCGCTTCGCACGGCGCAAAACCAGGGCGCGGGCGACGCCGCGTTCACCGAGCGCATCATGCGCGATTGCCGCAGCACCCTCGGCGTGCGCTGCGTGCTCGACAATCACGACCTCGACGTCGACGGCAAGCTCGCGAAGCCCCTGGTGCCGATCTACGCCGTGATGAAAGAGCTCGGCCCCGAGATCGTGTTCCAGACGGCGCAGGAGACGCCGCCCGACTTCGACGCGGTCATGCGCAAGGCGGTCAGCATGGGCGCCACCGCCGTCGAGCTGTGGCAGGATTACAAGGGTTTCCCGCTCGAGTCCGACGCCAACCTGCGGCGGTGGGCCGCCATGATCGAAGCGAACAAGACACGTTGATGCGCCGCCTCGCAGCCTTCGCAGCCCTCACGATCGCCGTCGCGGCAGGCGACGCGCTCGCCGCCACGTCGGTGAAGGTTGAGAAGGCATGGACGGGCCAGATGCCGCTCGCGGTGCAGCCGCTCCTGCAATCGTCGGTCGCGAGCGCCGGCGACTGGAGCCGCGTATGGGCGACGTGCCAGGGCGAAGGCGCCGCGCCGGCCGTGGACTTCGATCGCCACCTCGTGCTCCTCGCCGTGCGGCGAAGCAGCAGCGTGCGCATCGGCGACGTCCGGCTCGACAAGGGCGCCCTCACGAGCAACGTCTCGGTGGCGCCCGATTCGCCCGGCCGCATGACCTGCGCGATGGCGCTGGTCGACCGCAAGGGCGTGCGCACCGTCAACGGCCAGCCCCTGGGGAAGTAGGCGGCGCGTCGTTCGGTTGCGTACGCAACCGTCCGGCTATCCCCGGATTTGCGCCATCGCCTGCGAGAAACCCGTGTGCAGCATCTCGACCTCGCTCGAGTAGGCGAGCAGCAGCGCGCCCGCGTCCTTCCACTGCTTCGCCTGCGCCTGGCTCGACACGAGCATCGCGCACGTCTTGCCGTGCTTGCGGGCGGCCGCGAGGATGAGGTCGCGCCTTTCATCCAGCGCGCGCG
>JBGAIS010000219.1:0-5295 GCA_044225355.1 Casimicrobiaceae bacterium
GCATCGCGAACATGGCGGACGTGGCCGACGAGGCCGGGCTCGCGAAGGGCCGAAGGGGCCGATCGTCGTGGGCGGCAGCTCCGCGGGCGGGCACCTGGCCGCGATGATGTACGCCACCGACTGGCGCGCCCTCGGCCTCGATCGCTTTCCCCTCGCGGGCGCGGTCTCGCTCTCCGGCGTTCACGACTTGACGCCGCTCGTGGACTTCTCGTACAACGCGGACCTCCGGCTCGACGTCGCGCAGGCGCGGCGGCTCTCGCCCGCGATGCTCGAAAGCCGCACGTCCGCGCCGCTCCTGGTGGCGGTCGGCGGCGACGAGACGAGCGAGTTCCTCCGCCAGTCGCAGCTCATGTGGGACGCCTGGCCCGCCAACCGTGCGCCCGCCGCCGGTCCCCTCGTGATCCCGGGCACGAATCACTTCAGCGTCCAGCTCGAGCACGCGGACGCCGCGAGCCCCCTCACCCGCGCCACGCTGGCCCTCTTCTGACCACGGGGCTTGACAACTGACCCGCGGTCACTTAGGCTGACCTTTAAGTGACTCGAAGTCAGTTACGGGTCGGAAAGGGTCAGGCACATGGTGATTCGACAACGGGCCATCCAGGCCGAGGACAAGCAGGAGCGCCATCACGCGATCCTCGACGCCGCGGCGCGCCTTCTCATGCGCTCGCCGGACCGCATCGCGAACATGGCGGACGTGGCCGACGAGGCCGGGCTCGCGAAGGGCACCGTCTACCTGTATTTTCCGAGCAAGGAAGAGCTCCTCCTCGCGGTCCACGAGCGCAACGTCGACGGCTTCTTCCGCGAGCTCATCGCGCGGCTGGAGGACGGGGCGCCGGTGGCCATCGCCGACGTGGTGGCGCGCACCCACGAGACAACGGGCGACCCGCCGCGCGTGCTGCCGCTCGCGGCGCGCTGCTTCGGCCTCATGGGCCAGAGCGTGCCTCCGGAGGCGGCGCTCGCCTTCAAGAAGCGCATGGCCGAGCGGCTGACGCGCGCCGGCGCGGGGCTCTCGCGCCACTTTCCCGAGCTCTCGCACGACGGCGGCCTCGCGCTGCTGCGCCAGAGCTACGCGCTGATCCTGGGACTGTGGCAGATGTCGGGCCACGCCGCCGGCGGCTGCGCGGGCTCGCCCGCCGACGCCGCCTCGCCCGCGGCGCTCGAGTACGTCTACGCCGACGAGCTCGACCGCGCGCTTCTCGCGCTGTGGAGCGGGACGATCGCCAACGCGAGGGGCGCGTCGTGAGTCGCCGCGTCGTCGTCGCGCTGTTTCCTGTCGTCGTGCTCGCGCTGGCCGCGTGCAGCGCGCCGCCGGCGCCGCCGCCGGTGGTGCGCCCGGTGCAGCTCACGCAGGTCAACGTCGGCGGCACCGCCCAGGCCGCCGTCTTCGCGGGCGAGGTGAAGCCGCGCCACGAGGCGGACTTCAGCTTTCGCATCGGCGGCAAGCTCGTCTCGCGGTCGGTCGACGTGGGCGCGCACGTGAAGAAGGGCGATGCGCTCGCGCGCCTCGATCCCGCCGACGTGGGCCTCCTCGCGCAGGCCGCGCAGGCGCAGGTGGCGGCGACCGAGACCGAGCTCCGGTTCGCCGAGGCCGAGTACAAGCGCTACCAGGACCTGTATCGCGAGAAATTCATCAGCGCCTCCGCGCTCGACGCCAAGCGCAACACGCTCGACGCCAATCGTGCGAAGCACGAGCAGGCGGTGGCCAATCTCGCGGTCTCGAAGAACCAGGCGAGCTACGCCACGCTCCTCGCCAGCGAGGACGGCGTGGTGACCGCGGTGAACGCGGAGCCCTCGCAAGTCGTCACGCCGGGACAGCCCGTGGTGCGCATCGCGCGCGAGAGCGAGCGCGAGGTGGCGATCAGCGTCCCCGAGAATCGCATCGGCGAGCTCAAGGGCGCGCGCGAGCTCGTGGTCGCGCTGTGGGCGCAGCCCGGGAAGACGTACCGCGGACGCGTGCGCGAGATCGCGCCGGCCGTGGACGCGACCACGCGCACGTTCGCCGTCCGCGTCGCCATCGACGATCCCGACGCGGCGGTGCAGTGGGGCATGACCGCCAACGTGGGCGTCGTGGGCGCGTCGGAGGCGCAGGCCGCGCTGGTGCCGCTCACGTCCATCTACCGTCACGACGGCAAGCCCGCCGTGTGGCGCTTCGACGCGGCCACGGGGCAGGTCACGCTCGTGCCGGTGTCCGTCGGCCAGTACCGCGAGGATGGCGTCGTCGTCACCGCGGGCCTCGCGAGCGGCGACTGGATCGTGTCGGCCGGCGTTCACAAGCTGATCGAGGGCCAGGTCGTGCGGCCGTACGGCGCCGGACCCGCCGCGCCGGGCAGCGTCGCCCGCGCCGCGAAGAGCTAGCGCCCCGTGGACCCGCAGCCCGTCGAGTCGCCGCGCTCGCGGTTCAATCTGTCGGAGTGGGCGCTTCGCAACCGCCCGCTCGTCCTGTACTTCATCCTCGTGTTCGCGATCGCGGGCGTGCTCGCGTACGAGCGCCTGGGCCAGTCGGAGGATCCGCCATTCACCTTTCGCGTGATGGTGGTGAAGACGCTGTGGCCCGGCGCCACGGCGCACGAGGTCGAGCAGCAGGTGACCGATCGCGTGGAGCGCAAGCTGCAGGAGGTCGCCAACGTCGACTGGGTGCGAAGCTACAGCAAGCCCGGCGAGTCGCTCGTCTTCTTCGCGCTCAAGGATTCCGCGCCGCCGTCTTCCGCGACGGACACGTTCTACCAGGTGCGAAAGAAGATCGGCGACATCCGCAACCAGTTTCCCGCGGGCATCCAGGGACCGTTCTTCAACGACGAGTTCGGCGACACGTACACCAACATCTACGCGCTGACGGGCGACGGCTTCGGCTACCGCGAGCTGAAGGAATTCGGCGACAAGGTGCGCGCCGAGCTCCTGCGCGTGCCGGGCGTGGCGAAGGTCGATTTCTTCGGCGAGCAGGACGAGAAGGTCTTCATCGAGCTCTCCAACACGAAGCTCGCCACGCTGGGCGTCGAGCCCGCGCAGATCATCGAGACGCTCGCGCGGCAGAACGCGGTGGCGGCATCGGGCGTGTTCGATACCGCGACCGACCGCATCTTCGTGCGGCCGACGGGCGCGTTCGACGACGTCGACGCGATCCGCGACATCGCCATCCGCGCGAACGACCGTGTCTTCCGCCTGGGCGACATCGCCAAGGTCACGCGCGGCTACGTGGACCCGCCGGTGCAGAAGATGCGCTTCCACGGCAAGGAGGCGCTGGGCATCGGGGTGACGATGGTCAAGGGTGGGGACGTGATCGAGCTCGGGCGCGACCTCGCGCGCGAGACGGAGCGCGTCGCGCAGGCGCTTCCCGTCGGCGTGGAGCTTTCGCAGGTGGCGAGCATGCCGCGCGCGGTGCAGCGCTCGATCAACCAGTTCCTGCGCTCGCTCGCGGAGGCGGTCGTCATCGTCCTCGCGGTGTCGCTCGTGAGCCTCGGGCTGCGGACGGGGCTCGTGGTCGCGGTGTCGATCCCGCTCGTGCTGGCGGTGACGTTCCTCTTCATGTGGGTGTTCGACATCGGGCTTCACAAGATCTCGCTCGGCGCGCTGATCCTCTCGCTGGGCCTGCTCGTCGACGACGCGATCATCGCGGTCGAGATGATGGCGATCAAGCTCGAGCAGGGCTTCGACCGCTTCAAGGCGGCGAGCTTCGCCTATGCGAGCACCGCGTTCCCCATGCTGACGGGAACGCTCGTCACCGTGGCGGGCTTCCTGCCCATCGCGACGGCCAAGAGCAGCACGGGCGAGTACACGCGCTCGATCTTCGAGGTGTCGGCGATCGCGCTCGTGGCATCGTGGGTCGTCGCCGTGGTGGTGATCCCGTACCTGGGCTACCTCATGCTGCCCTCGGGCGAGCGGCTGCACGAGCCGTCGCTTGCGCGCCGCTTGTGGTCGCGCGCGAGGCGCCTCCCGCTGCCGGTCGCCGAGCCCTCGCGCGACGTCTACGCCACGCCGTTCTACACGCGGCTGCGCGACGTGATCCGCTGGTGCGTCGCGCATCGCGGCGCGGTGATCCTGGCGACGCTCGCGATATTCGTCGCGTCGCTCGCGATGTTCCGCTTCGTTCCCCAGCAGTTCTTCCCCGCGTCGTCGCGCGTCGAGCTCTTGGTCGACCTCCGCCTGCCCGAGGGAAGCTCGTTCGCGGCGTCGATGGCGGCGTCGCGAAAGCTCGAGGCCGTGCTCGACGAGGACCCCGGCATCGAGAGCTACGTGACGTACGTCGGCAGCGGCGCGCCGCGCTTCTACCTGCCGCTCGACCAGCAGCTCGCGCAGGCGAATTTCGCGCAGGTGGTGCTGATCGCGAGGAGCATCGAGGATCGCGAGAAGGTGCGCGATCGGCTCCTTGCGCTCTTCGACGCCGACTTTCCGGAGCTTCGCGGGCGCGTGTCGCGCCTCGAGAACGGCCCGCCGGTGGGCTTCCCGGTCCAGTTCCGCGTGTCGGGCGACGACCTGCCGACGCTGCGCGGCATCGCGGAGAAAGTCGCGCAGACGATGCGCGCGGATCCCGGGACGTCGCAGGTCCAGTTCGACTGGGACGAGCCTTCGAAGGTGATCCGCGTGGCCATCGACCAGAACAAGGCGCGCGTGCTCGGCATCTCGTCGCAGGAGCTCGCGACCTTCCTCAACAACTCGCTGTCGGGCTTCTCGGTGACGTACTTCCGCGAGGGCGACAAGCAGGTGGAGGTCGTGCTGCGCGGCGCCGCCGACGAGCGCGCGCGGATGAGCTTCCTCAAGGACCTGGCCATTCCGTCGCGCAACGGGCGCGCCGTGCCCATCACGCAGATCGCCGACATCCGCTACGAGCTCGAGGACGGCATCGTCTGGCGGCGCAACCGCCTGCCGACGATCACCGTTCGCTCGGACGTCGTGGGCAATGCGCAGGGACCTGACGTCGCGAAGCGGATCGAAGGCGCGCTGGCGTCGCTGCGCGCGTCGCTGCCGCTCGGCTATCGCATCGAGCTGGGCGGCGCGATCGAGGACTCGGCGCGCGGGCAGAAGTCGATCGCGGCCGGCATGCCGCTCCTCGCGCTCGTCGTTCTGACGCTCCTCATGCTGCAGCTCCGGAGCTTCGCGCGGACCGCGATGGTGCTCCTGACCGCGCCGCTGGGACTCATCGGCGTCGTGGGCGCGCTCCTCGCGTTCGGGCAGCCGTTCGGATTCGTGGCCATGCTGGGCACCATCGCGCTCGCGGGCATCATCATGCGCAACTCGATCATCCTCGTCGACCAGATCGACCAGGACATCGCGTCGGGACATGCGCCCTGGGACGCGGTC
>JBGAIS010000220.1:0-5287 GCA_044225355.1 Casimicrobiaceae bacterium
GAGAGGCGGCACTGCGCGAAGAGGGCGTCGCAGAACGCGGCGAGGGCTCGGTCGGGCGGCGTGCGCCAGCGGGAGAAGAGGCACAGCTCGCGGCGGGCCCACGGCTCGTCGAGCTTGCGATGCACGAAGCGGAGGTCGCCGGGGAAGCCGCGCAGCGCGATCGCGGGGACGAGTGCCACGCCCATGCCCGACTCGACCATGCGGAACGTCGCGTCGTACGACTGCACCGTGATCGCCGCGTTGACCGCACGCCGCAGCTTGCGCGCCTCGCGGAACAGCACGCCGTCGAGCCAGCCGCCCACCTGCGTGACGACGTGCGGGGACGTGAGCGTGTCGGCGAACGCGACCGGTCCCGACGTGCCGAGCGGATGGTCGCGCGGGACGATCAGCACGAGGTGATCGTCCATGAGCTTGCGCCGGTGCACGCCTGCCGGCGCGGGCTGGTGGATGCCAATGCCGCAATCGGCGGCGCCGCTGGCGCACAGCTCGACCACGCGCGGCGTCGCCGCCTCGGAGAGCTCGATGGCCACCGCGGGGTGCGTCGAGCGCAGCCTGACGAACACCTCGGGCAGGATCGCGAGCATCGACGACGGATTGGCCGCGACCTTCACCGTACCGTATGCGCCGCCCGCGCCGCCCTTGATCTCCGCCGCGATGGCCTCGAGCGAGCGGTTGATCTCCTCCGCGCGCTGCAGGAGCCGGCGGCCGGCCGCGGTGAGCGTGAGCCCCGCGGGCGAGCGGACGAAGAGCGCGGTACCGAGTCCATGCTCGAGGCTCTTGATGCGACGGCCGAGCGCCGTGGCGTCGAGGTGCGCGCGGCCCGCGGCGCGCGCGAGCGACCCGGCGCGCGCCACGAGGCAGAAGAGGTCCAGCGTGTGGGGATCGACGCGGAAGGTCATGCGCGGCCCCGCGCTTCCCGCGACGGGCGGTGGCGCGCCATGCGCGTCAGTGCGTGTCGCCGGTCAGGAACGGCGGCAGCGGCGCGAACTCGATCCCCTCGTCCTGCAGCGCCTGCGCGTCCTCCGCGGACGCACGCCCGCGGATCGATCGCTTCGGCACTTCCTCGTAGTGGATCTTGCGCGCCTCCTCGGGAAAGCGCTCGCCGACGTCCTCGGTGCCGCGGACGATCTCGCGCAGCTTGGCGACGATCCCGGGCGGCAAGCCGGCCATCGCGTCCTGCGCCGCGGCGGGCGGCGCCACGGCAACGCCCGCGGCCACCGGCGCGGCGCTCTTGCTCACCCGCACCTTGGCCGAAGGCTTCCGCTCGACGTCGGCGTCGTCGCACAGCGGACACGTCACGAGCTTGCGCGCCTTCTGGCGGTCGAATTCGGCGGACGAGTCGAACCATCCCTCGAAGGTGTGCCCGTGCTTGCAGGTGAGGTCGAAGACGATCATGGACGCCGGCCGCGCTACGCGGACCGCTCCAGCCGCCACATCTGGTAGCGGACGGCGACCACGCACCCGGCGATGATGGCGCCCAGCGCGAGGAACGATCCGACGGCGAGCGTCGAGATGCCCGTGAGCCCCTGACCGATGGTGCAGCCCAGCGCGGTGACCCCGCCGAAGCCCATCAGCACGCCGCCCGCGATGTGGTTCGCAACGTCCTCGACCGATCCGAAGCCTTCCCAGCGGAAGGTCTTCGACGCGATCGCGTACGCGAACGAGCCCGCGAGCATGCCCAGCACGCCGGCGATGCCGAAGGTGACGATGCGCGACTGGTCGCTCCACAGCATGAGGAGCTCGAGCGAATACGCGACGGGCGAGGTGAAGCTGAACGACTCGGCGCGGTTGGAGTTCGTCGCGACGAATTTCTCCTCGAGCGTCGCGGGGTCCTCGGCGAGATAGCCCACGTGTGCCGTGACGTACCAGCCGCCGACGATCACGAGCCCGACCACGATGCCGCCGATGACGAGCTCCGGCGAGGTGCGGAAATCGCGGTCCTTGAAGACGTACACGAGGAGGAGCGCGGCGACGACGAGCGGAACCCACGTGAGCGCGGCGGTGCCGAGGCCGGCGGCGACGGCGAGCGCCGGCAGGTCGGACGACGCCGCGCCCAGGGACGAGACGTCGAAGCGCCAGACGTCGAGGGCATTCACCCGCCACACCGCGAAGAGCCCGCGCAGCGTCATGTACGCGGCGATGGCCAGCACGATCACCACGACCCAGGACTTGAGGTTGCCGGCGCCGGCGCGGATGAGCGTCTTGCTGCCGCAGCCGGAGGAGAGCGTCATGCCGAAGCCGAAGAGGAAGCCGCCGACCAGCGCCGAGACCCACATGACGCTCGCGCCGGTGTAGATGGATTTGCGCAGGTCGACGAGTCCCAGCGAGGCCAAGACCCCGCATCCGAGAATGGCCGTGGCGATAGCGAGCGCCCACATACGCATGCGCCGCCAGTCGCCGAAATTGACCACGTCGGTCACCGCGCCCATGGTGCAGAAGTTCACGCGGTTGGCCACGGCGCCGAAGATGAAGGCGAGCGCGAACGACAGCGCTGCGACCAGCGCCGGGAGATGGGCGACGTCCTTGGCTTCCATGGCGGGCGAAAGTATCGCATGTGGGCTCCGCCGGAGCCGGGTCAAGCCCCCGGCGCTCAGGGTCGCGGCGGCGCGGGGCCGGGCGAGGGCGGCACGACCGTGCGCGGCCGGCGGCACGTCGCGGTCACCAGCGCGTAGCCGTCGCCGTGGGTGCGGGCGCACCTCGCCTGGCCGGCGCGGGCGTCGGCTTCGTCCTGCTTGCGGACGTCGGCGAGCGGCGCGCAGGCCTGGATCACGGGACCCAAGTCCGGGTAGCGGCGGACGAGCTCGCTGCAAGGATACAGATCGGGGAATCGCGCGCGCTCGTGGCTCTCGTAGGTGCACCAGGCGACGGCGACGGCCACTCGGCAATACCGATGGTCGGGCCCGCTGCCGCACTCGACGGTGCGCTCGGACGCACCCGAGGGGCCGGACGCCGCGTTGACGCGGTCGTTGCACGCGGCGGCGACGACGTTCCCGCGTCGAGCCGCGGCGGCCGCGGACAGGCACGCGCCGTACGCGCGGACCGCGGCCACTTCACGCGCGTCGTACTCGGGCGCGGCGTAGTCGCAGAACTCGCGAGGCGCGGCGCCCGGCTGCGCGTGCGACGGCGACACGAGCAGCGCGAGGCTTGCGAGAAGGAACGCCGCGGCACGCATGGCTCTCTGGCGGATCGTCGGGCAGCGAAGGGAGCCAAGCCTATCGTCCCGGGTGAGCCTCCGGCAAGCCCGTCCCGTCGGAGCCGGCAGAAATGGGGTCTGACCCCATTTTCCTGCTGTGCCCGTCATGGGGTCTGACCCCATTTCCTGCCGGCAAACCCCGTTGGGGACCTCGACACGTTGAAAGCGACAGGAGGCCCGGTGGCGGGCCGCGGGAAGGATGGAACCTCATGAACGCACTGTCGAAGATCGTGGCCGCCGCGCTGGTGGCGCTCGGGCTGGCCGGCGCCGCGCAAGCGCACCAGCCCGTTTACGTCCCGCCCTCCACGCCGTACGTGAAGAGCCGGCTCGTGCAGGTGGACGTCTACGATCGCAGCACGGGGACGGCGCTGCCGGTATACGGGAAGGACGGCCGCAGCTGGATCGAGGGCGTGCCGGGCCACGAGTACGCGGTGCGCGTCCGCAACTGCACGGGCGGGCGCATCCTCGTGGTGACGAGCGTCGACGGCGTGAACGTGGTGTCGGGCGACACCGCCGCGCCGTCGCAGTCGGGCTACGTGCTCGACCCTTACGGCTCGGTCGAGATCCAGGGCTGGCGCAAGAGCCTGTCGCGCACCGCGGCGTTCTATTTCACCGACCTGGGCGACTCGTACGCCGCGCGCACGGGCCGGCCGCAGAACGTGGGCGTCATCGGCGTGGCCGTGTTCGAGGAGCGGGTTGCGCAGCGCATCACGCAGGACACGCCCGACTGGCGGGGACGATTCGCGCAACGCGACGAGCCCGCACCGCGTGCCGAGGCACCCGCCGAGGCGAAGGACCGGGAAGACGTCGCGGCGTCGTCGCCGCCGGCCGCACCGCCGCCCGCGCAAGCCGTCCCCGCGCCCGACAACGCGCAGGCGGCCGGGATGCTCGCGCGCAAAGCGGAGGCGCAGCCCGCCGCGAAGCTCGGTACGGGCCACGGCCGCAACGAGGACTCGCGTGTGACGGTCACCTCGTTCCAGCGCGCGACGACCTCGCCCGCGGAGGTCGTCTCGGTGCAGTACGACCGCCGCGACAACCTGGTCGCGATGGGCATCCTGCCGCCGCCGGCCCCGCGCATCGCGCGCCGCGAGCCGAACCCGTTCCCGGGAATGCGGTTCACGCCCGATCCGTAATAGGCGGCGCGCAGCGATCGGGCGAGGCCTCTCGCGACGCATCGCGCTGCGGGAGGCCCGCCTCTTCCCTATACTCGGGGGTCATGCCCGGCCTTGCCCCCACGGACGACTCCGACGAGGCGCTGATGCTCGCCTACGCCGCGGGGCACGCGGGCTCCTTCGACACGCTGTACGCGCGGCACAAGGGCGCCGTGTACCGCTACATCCTCCGCCACTGCCGCGATGCAGGCGTGGCGGACGAGATCTTCCAGGACGTGTGGATGAACGCGATCCGCGTGCGCGCGACGTACGCGCCCACGGCGAAATTCACGACGTGGATCTACACCCTCGCGCACAATCGCGTGGTCGATCACTGGCGCGCAACCGGCAGCGTGAAGTTCGCATCGATCGACGACGACGAGGACGGCGCGGCGCGCGACGTCGTCGAGTCCATCGCGGGATCATCGCTCGACGAGCCTCAAGTGCGCGCGGAAGCGAGCGAGATCGGCGAGCACCTGCGCGCCGCCCTCGATGCGCTGCCGGCGGAGCAGCGCGACGCGTTCCTGCTCCAATACGAAGGGGGACTGTCGCTCGCGCAGATCGCGCAGGCCACGGGCGTGGGGCAGGAGACGGTGAAGAGCCGGTTGCGCTACGCGACCGCGAAATTGCGCAGCTCGCTGCGCGGATTGCGGGACACTTGACGCCATGACGACCGAGCACGACCGCGACGACGACCTGGCCGCAGCGTGGCGCGCGCACTCGCGCGAGACGCCGCCGCCGTCGCTCGACGCCGCGATCCTCGCCGCGGCGCATCGCGCGGTGGACAGCGGGCCGCGGCGGAGCGAAGCGATACGCCCCGCGGAGGCAGACGCGCGCCTTGCGGAGGCAGACACGCGCCTTGCGGGGGAACCTGCGCGCCTCGGGAACGAACGAACGCGTCCTCCGCGGTGGTGGACGCCGCTCCTGGCCGCGGCGGTGGTGG
>JBGAIS010000221.1:0-5253 GCA_044225355.1 Casimicrobiaceae bacterium
GGGGCAGATGTACGACGCGGCCTCGACGGTCATCGCGCAGAAGCTCTCGCAGGTCGAGGGCGTGGGGCAGGTGACGGTCGGCGGCAGCTCGCTGCCGGCCGTGCGCGTCGCGCTCAACCCGCCCGCGCTCAACAAGTACGGCGTGGGCGTCGAGGACGTGCGCGCGGCCATCGCGGCGGCGAACGCCAATCGGCCCAAGGGCATGGTCGAGGAGGACGATCGCCACTGGCAGATCTACGCCAACGACCAGGCGAAGACGGCCGCCGAGTACCTGCCGCTCATCGTCGCCTACCGCAACGGCGCGGCCGTGCACCTGACCGACGTCGCCACCGTCGTCGACTCCGTGCAGGACCTGCGGAACGCGGGCATGGCCAATGGCCGGCCGTCGGTGCTCGTGATCATCAACCGCCAGCCGAACGCCAACATCATCGACACGGTCGACCGCGTGACGGCGCTCCTGCCCCAGCTTCGCGCCTCGATCCCGCAGTCGATCAACGTGACGCTCGCGATGGAGCGCACCACGACCATCCGCGCCTCGCTGCGCGACACCGAGCGCGCGCTCGCCATTGCCGTCGCGCTCGTGATCCTCGTCGTGTTCCTGTTCCTTCGCAACGGCCGCGCCACGCTGATCCCGAGCGTCGCCGTGCCGGTGTCGCTGGTCGGCACCTTCGCCGTGATGTACCTCGCGGGCTTCTCGGTGAACAACTTCACGCTGATGGCGCTGACCATCGCCACCGGGTTCGTCGTGGACGACGCGATCGTCGTGCTCGAGAACACGATGCGCCACATCGAGGACGGCGCGTCGCCTTACGAGGCGGCGCTGCGCGGTGCGCGCGAGGTGGGCTTCACGGTGCTCGCGATGAGCGTGTCGCTCATCGCCGTGTTCATCCCCATCCTCCTCATGGGCGGCATCGTGGGACGGCTCTTCCGCGAGTTCGCCATCACGCTGTCCGCGGCCATCGTGGTGTCGCTCGTGGTGTCGCTGTCGACCACGCCGATGATGTGCGCGAAGCTCCTGCGGCCGCGCGCCGAGCGCACGCCCGGGCGCGTCGCCCGCTTCGTCGAGCGCGCGGGCGGGCACATCCTGCGTGGCTACCGGTCGAGCCTCGCGTGGAGCCTGCGCCACGGTCCCCTCGTGATGCTCGTGCTGCTCGCCACCGTCTGCCTCAACGCGTACCTGTACGTCGTCATCCCGAAGGGCTTCTTCCCCCAGCAGGACACGGGCCGGCTCGTCGGCGGCATCCAGGCCGACCAGAGCATCTCGTTCCAGGCGATGCGCGGCAAGCTCGCGAACTTCATGACCATCATCTCGCAGGACCCCGCCGTGGAGAACGTCGTGGGCTTCACGGGCGGCGCGCAGCGCAACTCGGGTTTCATGTTCATCTCGCTCAAGCCGCTGTCCGAGCGCAAGGAATCCGCCGACCAGGTCATCGCGCGCCTGCGCCCGCGCCTCGCGAAGGAGCCGGGCGCCAACCTCTTCCTGCAGCCGGTGCAGGACATCCGCATCGGCGGCCGCCAGAGCAACGCGCAATACCAGTACACGCTGCAGGCGGACGACCTGGCCGAGCTTCGCGCATGGGAGCCCAAGATCCGCGCCGCGCTGTCGAACCTGCCGCAGCTCGCGGACGTCAACACCGACACGCAGGACAAGGGCCTCCAGACCTCGGTGGTCATCGACCGCGACACCGCGGCGCGCCTGGGCGTCAACGCGCGCCTCGTCGACACCACGCTCAACGACCTCTTCGGCCAGCGCCAGGTCTCGACGATCTATGCGCAGCTCAACCAGTATCGCGTGGTGATGGAGGCCGCGCCCGAGTTCTGGCAGTCGCCCGACGTCCTCAAGGACGTGTTCGTGAGCACGTCGAGCGGCAGCCAGGTGCCGCTGTCGGCGTTCGCGTCGTACGGCCCCACGAACACGCCGCTCGGCGTCAACCACCAGGGTCAGTTCGTCGCGTCGACCATCTCGTTCAACCTGGCCGAGGACGTCTCCCTCTCGCAGGCCACGCGCGCGATCGACGACGAGCTCCTGCGCATCGGCGTGCCGGCCTCCATCCGCGGCACGTTCCAGGGCAGCGCGCGCGCGTTCCAGGCGTCGCTGTCGAGCCAGCCTTGGCTCATCCTCGCGGCGCTCCTCACGGTGTACATCGTGCTGGGCGTCCTGTACGAGAGCTTCGTCCATCCCCTCACGATCCTGTCGACGCTCCCGTCGGCCGGCGTGGGCGCCCTCTTGGCGCTCATGGCGTTCCGCACCGATTTCTCGATCATCGCGTTCATCGCGGTGATCCTGCTCATCGGCATCGTGAAGAAGAACGCGATCATGATGATCGACGTGGCGCTCGCCAACGAGCGCGAGCGCGGCATGTCGACGCGCGACTCCATCTTCGAGGCGTGCCTCGTGCGCTTCAGGCCCATCATGATGACGACGATGGCCGCTCTGCTGGGCGCGCTGCCGCTCGCGTTCTCGGCGGGCGACGGCGCGGAGATGCGCCGGCCCTTAGGCATCGCGATCCTGGGCGGCCTCCTCCTGTCTCAGGCGCTCACGCTCTACACCACGCCCGTCGTGTACCTCTACCTCGACCGCTTCCGCCTGTGGGCGGCGCAGCGCCTGCGGCGTGGCCGGCGCACCGCGGCTTCCACCGGGCTCCAGCCGACATGACGAACAAGACCCTCGCGCTCGCCGCGTCGCTGTCGCTGTGCCTTGCAGGCTGCATGGTCGGCCCCGACTACGTGCGACCCACCGCTCCCACCCCCGCGACGTACAAGGAAGCGGCCGAGGGCTGGAAGGTGGCGCAGCCCTCGGACGACCAGCCGCGCGGCGCCTGGTGGCGCGCCTACGGCGACCCGGAGCTCGACGCGTTGATGGCGCAGGTCGACGTCGACAACCAGAGCATCGCCGTCGCCGAGGCCCGCGTGCGCGAGGCGAACGCGGCGACGCTGGCCGCGCGCGCGGCGCTGTGGCCCGTCGTGACCGGCGGCGCGCTTGCGACCCGCAACAATGCGAACACCGCGAACGGCCGCTCGACCAACGCCGCTTACACCGTCTCGCTCGGCGCGAGCTGGGAGCCCGACCTGTGGGGCGGCATCCGGCGGGGCATCGAGTCGGCCGGCGCCGGTGCGCAGGCCACCGCGGCCGATCTCGCCAACGCGCGCCTCGCGGTGCAGGCCTCGCTGGCGACGAACTACCTCCTGCTTCGCGTGCAGGACGCGCAGATCGCGCTTTTGCAGGAGTCGGTCGCGGCCTTCGAGCGCTCGCTCACGCTCACCCGCAACCAGTACGCGGCGGGCATCGTCGCGCGCGGCGACGTGGCGCAGGCCGAATCGCAACTCAAGTCGACGCAGGCGCAGGTGTACGACGCGCGCATCTCGCGCGCGCAGCTCGAGCACGCCATCGCGGTGCTCGTCGGCAAGCCGCCGTCCGAGCTCACGATCGCGCCGAAGACGTCGCTCGCGGCGGTGTATCCCGACATCCCGCTCGCGGTGCCTTCGACCCTGCTCGAGCGACGCCCCGACATCGCCGCCGCGGAGCGCCGCGCCGCGAGCGCCAACGCGCAGGTCGGCGTCGCCCAGGCCGCGTTCTACCCCAACGTCGCGCTGACCGCCGGGGGCGGCTTGCAGAGCTCGGTGATCGGAAGCCTGCTGTCGCTGCCCAGCCGCTACTGGTCGCTGGGCGCGTCGCTCGCGCAGACGATCTTCGATGCGGGACTGCGGAGCGCGCAGAAGGAGCAGGCGATCGCGAGCTACGACGAGGCGGTCGCCAACTATCGGCAGACGGTGCTGGGCAGCTTCCAGGAGGTGGAGGACAACCTGGCCGCGCTCTCGCTCCTCGCGCAGGAGGCCGAGGTGCAGCAGGAGGCCGTGGTCGCCGCGCGGCAGTCGGCGACCATCGCGAACAACCAGTATCGCGCGGGCACGTCGAGCTACCTCGCGGTGGTCGTGCTGCAGGCCAACGCGCTCAACGCCGAACGCACCGCGCTCGCGATCACGGCGCGGCGATTGACCGCGAGCGTGAGCCTCGTCAAGGCGCTGGGCGGCGGGTGGAGCGCGACGGAGCTCGACGCGGGAGCGAAGGACGGGGCCGCGCTGGGCTCGTGAAGGCGCCGCATCGGCTTCGTGCACGATGCGGCGCGCGGACGGCGCCCGCGGCTCGTGCGCGGCATCCCTATCGACATTCCCGTCGATTGCCGCCAAAGTAGCGCCGCTCATTCATCCTCGAGGAGTACGACTCGCTCATGTCTGCGTTCGATCTCACCGGGCGCGTCGCGCTCGTCACCGGCGCCTACCGCGGCCTGGGCTTCGCCGTCGCGCGCGGCATGGCCGAGGCCGGCGCCACGGTCGTCCTCAACGGGCGCAAGCCCGAGGAGCTCGCGCGCGCGGCGAAGGCGCTCGCGGACGCGGGCCATCGCGCCGACGTCGCCGCATTCGACGTCACCGACCGCGCGCAGATCGACGCCGGCGTGCGCGGCACGATCGAGCGCCACGGGCGCATCGACATCCTGGTCAACAACGCCGGCATCCAGCGGCGGGCGCCGCTGCACGAGTTCAAGCAGAAGGACTGGGACGACATCATCGCCACCAACCTGACGGCGCCGTTCGCGGTGTCGCAGGCGGTGCTGCCCGGGATGATCGAGCGCAAGGCGGGCAAGATCATCCACATCGCGTCGCTCATGAGCGAGCTCGCGCGTCCGACGGTCGTGCCGTACACCGCCGCCAAGGGCGGCGTGCGCCAGCTCACGCGCGGCATGGCGGTGGAGCTCGCGCCGCACGGCATCCAGGTCAACGCGATCGCGCCGGGTTACTTCGCCACGGAGATGAATCGCGCGCTCATCGACAACGCGGAGTTCAACGCGTGGGTGTGCAAGCGCACGCCCGCCGGCCGCTGGGGCGAGCCGGCCGAGCTCGCCGGCCTCGCGGTGTTCCTGGCCTCGCGCGCGGCCGACTACATGACGGGGCAGATCCTCGTGATGGACGGCGGCATGAGCGTCTCGCTGTAGCCGGCGGGGTCGCAGGCGCCCCGGAAATGGGGTCAGACCCCATTACAGACCTGGCACCTTTTCGCCGGCGGGGCAACTCCGTCGTGGTTCGGACCCCCGACGTATCGATCCGTGGTCCGACGGAAATGGGGTCAGACCCCATTACAGACCTGGCACCTTTTCGCCGGCGAGGCATCTCCGTCGTGGTTCGGAACCCCCGACGTATCGATCCGTGGTCCGACGGAAATGGGGTCAGACCCCATTACAGGCCTGGCACCTTTTT
>JBGAIS010000222.1:0-5216 GCA_044225355.1 Casimicrobiaceae bacterium
ACGACCTTCGACGTCGGCCCGAGCACCGACTGCATCATGTCGAGGTACAGGCGCTCGCGCGTGACGCCCGGCGCCTTCTGGTACTCGACGACGATCTGCCGGAAGCGCGCGGCATCGCCCTCGGCCTTCGCGACAATCGAGGCCTGGTAGCCCTGCGCTTCCTCGAGCAGGCGCGCGGCGTTGCCGCGGGCGCGCGGGATCACGTCGTTCGCGTAGGCCTGGCCCTCGTTCTTCAGGCGCTCGCGGTCCTGGCCCGCCTTCACCGCGTCGTCGAACGCGGCCTGCACCTTCTCGGGCGGCTGCACGCTCTGCAGCGTCACCTTCTGGATGTTGACGCCCGTCTTGTAGAGGTCGAGCGTCTTCTGCATGAGGTCGCGCGTCTGCGACGCGATGTCCTCGCGGCCCTCGTACAGCACGAAGTCCATCTTCGCGCGGCCGACGACCTCGCGGATGGCGGACTCGGCGACGAACTTGACCATGTCCTCGGGCTTGCGGTTGTTGAAGACGAAGGCTTCCGCGCTCACGAGGTCGTACTGCACCGCGAACTGGATGTCGATGATGTTCTCGTCCTCGGTCAGCATGACCGCTTCCTTGGCGTTGCGATTCGCCGTGGAGTTGCGATAGCCGATCTCGAGGGTGCGCACCTGCTTGAAGTCGACGAGCTCCACCGCCTCGACCGGGTACGGCAGGTGCCAGCGCGGGCCGGGAGCCGTGGTCTCGGTGAACTTGCCGAAGCGCGTGACGACGCCGCGACGGCCCTCGTCGACGATGTAGAAGCCGCTCGCGAGCCACACGAGGACGACCAGCAGCAGGATGATGCCCACGCCGCCGAGCGCGAGGCCGCGCCGGGGGCCGCCGCCGTTGCTGCCGCCGTCGCCCGTGTTGCGACGGCCGAAGAGATCGCTCATCCGCCGGTTGACGTTACGCCAGATCTCGTCGAGGTCGGGCGGGCCGCCGCTACCGCCGCCGCCACCGCTGTTGTTCCCGCGCTTGCCCCACTGGGGATCGTTGAGCGACATCGAGGATGCTTCGCGAAAAGGAGTCGAACCGGGACGAAGATGGGGTTGGGATCGCCGTCGCGCAAGGCGGATCGTCAAAGCTCGGTGGCGACCTCTGCCGGGCTGGGCGCAGGACCCGCGCCGGCGGGAAAGCGCTCGGCAAGTGCGGCCATGAGGTCGGCGCACCCTGCGCCCGTCAGGGCGCTGACGCGAACGGTGGTGATCGTACCATACGCGTCCCTCTCGACCCCGGGGGACAGCGAGGTCAGGTCGATCTTGTTGACCACGCGAACGCGCGGGACTTCGGCCGCGCCGATCTCCTCGAGCACCGCCTCGACCGCGTCCTCCTGCGCGTCGCGCTCGACCGCGCTGCCGTCGACGACGTGGAGCAGGAGGTCGGCGTCGGCGGCCTCCGTGAGCGTCGAGCGGAACGCGGCGACGAGGTCGTGCGGCAGGTCGCGGATGAAGCCCACGGTGTCGGACAGGACGATGCCCGCGGCGCCCGGCACGTGGACCTTGCGCAGCGTCGTGTCGAGCGTCGCGAAGAGCTGGTTCGCGGCGAGCGTGCCGGCGCCGGTCAGGCGGTTGAAGAGCGTCGACTTGCCGGCATTGGTGTAGCCGACGAGCGCGACCACGCGCACCTCGGCGCGCCGGCGCGTGCGGCTTTGCACGGCGCGGCTGCGCGCCACGCGCGCGATGCGCGAGCGCAGCACCTTGACGCGCTGCCCGATGAGCCGGCGGTCGGTCTCGAGCTGCGTCTCGCCGGGGCCGCGCAGGCCGATGCCGCCCTTCTGCCGCTCGAGGTGGGTCCAGCCGCCCGCGAGGCGGGTGGCGAGGTGCGCGAGCTGCGCGAGCTCGACCTGCAGCTTGCCTTCGGCGCTGCGCGCGCGAAGCGCGAAGATGTCGAGGATGAGGCTCGTGCGATCGACGACGCGGCACTCGAGCTTCTCCTCGAGGTTGCGCTGCTGCACGCCGGAGAGGGCGTGGTCGAAGATCACGAGGTCGGCGTTGGCCTCGCGGCGGCTCGCGTCGATCTCGTCGACCTTGCCGCGGCCCGCGAAGAACGCGGGATCGGGCTTCGCGCGTCGTCCGGTGATGGTGCCGACCACGACCGCGCCCGCCGACGACGCGAGCTCGGCGAGCTCCTGCCGGCGATAGGCGGGATCGTCCTGGCCGAAGTCGAGCGCGACCAGCAGCGCGCGATTGCCGCGGCTAGGACGCTCGAACATGGTCAGGAGTCAGTTGGCAGGAGTCAGTTGACAGTAAAACCCGGCCGGCGCTTGATGCGCCGCCCCCGGACTCGCCGACGTCACTGCCAACTGTCAACTGCCAGCTGTCAACTGTCAGCCGAATCGTGCGGCTGGTGATGAGGCATGGCGACCGGACGGGCGGGAACCACCGTCGAGATAGCGTGCTTGTACACCATTTGAGTGACGGTGTTCTTGAGCAGGACGACGTATTGATCGAATGACTCGATCTGTCCCTGCAGCTTGATGCCGTTCACGAGGTAGATCGAGACCTGGACATGCTCCTTGCGCAGCGTGTTCAGGAACGGGTCTTGTAGCATTTGCCCTTTGTTGCTCATGGCTGTGAGCTCCGTCTTGTTGTTACCGTCGCCTGGCGGGCGCCTCCGCATACGGGTTGGCGCCCGACTTGAATTGTATCCTAAGGGGGGTGCCGCGCAGTTGGAACGCCTCGGCAAAAAAACGTTCCAGGTAGCGCCGATAGGCGTCGGGAACGTGCCGAAGGGCGGTGCCGTGGATCACCACCAGCGGCGGATTCACCCCACCCTGGTGCGCGTAGCGCAGCTTGGGGCGCACCAGCCCGGCGCGAGGAGGCTGCTGGCGCTCCAGGGCGAGCTGGAGCGTGCGCGTGAGACGGGGCGTCGGTAGCTTGACCATGGCGGCGGCGAAGGCCTCGCGAACCGACTTCAACACGGGGCCCACGCCTTTGCCGTCGCGCGCGCTGATGTAGTGGTGCGCCGCGAAGTCGAGGAAGCCCATCTTGCGCTCGAGGTCGCGCTTCGCCTGCTCGCGGGCGTCGGCGTCGGCGGCGTCCCACTTGTTGATCGCCACGACGAGCGCGCGGCCCGCGTCCATGATGTGGCCCGCGAGATGCGCGTCCTGCTCGGTGATGGCGTGCTCGGCGTCGAGCATCAGCACCACGACGTGGGCGTCCTCGATGGCCTGCATCGTCTTGATGACCGAGAACTTCTCGACGGCCTCGAACACCTTGCCGCGCCGTCGGATCCCCGCGGTGTCGATGAGGGTGTACTTCTGGCCGCCGCGCTCGAAGTCGAGGTAGATGGCGTCGCGCGTCGTGCCCGGCTCGTCGAAGGCGATCACCCGCTCCTCGCCGAGGATGGTGTTGACGAGGGTCGACTTGCCGACGTTGGGCCGGCCGATGATGGCGACCTTGATGGTGTCGGGCCGCTCGCGATCGGCGGGCGCGGCGGGTGCGGGGTCGTCCTCGTGCTCGCCGCCGATCAGGTCGAGGACGTACTCGATCGTCTCGCGCACGTTCTCGCCGTGCGCCGCCGAGATGGCCACGGGGTCGCCCAGCCCCAGCTCGTGGAACTCGGCCACCGTGCGATCGGGCGGCAGGCCCTCGGCCTTGTTCACCGCGAGCACGACGGGGCGCCCGGAGCGGCGCAGGAGATCGGCGATGACCGCGTCCTGCGGCGCGAGGCCGTCGCGGGCGTCGACGAGGAAGATCACGGCGTCGGACTCGGCGATCGCCTGCTTCGCCTGCCGCGCCATCGCGTGCAGGATGCCGCTCGTCGCCTTGGGCTCGAAGCCGCCGGTGTCGACCACGAAGTACGCGCGCTCGCCGAGCCGCGCGCGGCCGTAGTGGCGGTCGCGCGTGAGGCCGGGGAAATCGGCCACGAGGGCGTCGCGCGTCTTCGTCAGTCGATTGAAGAGCGTCGACTTGCCGACGTTGGGCCGGCCGACGAGCGCGATGGTCGGGAGCACGGGGCCCTCTTCGGACCTTACTTCGCGGTGACCGCGTACATGTTGCCACCCGCGCTCTGCCAGAGGATGCTCGACAGGAACACCACGGGCTGCGCCGTAGCCGGCGTGCCGTCGGTGGCCATGCGGCCGACGTACGCGCCGTTGCTCGAGGCGAGGAGGTGCATGTAGCCCTCGACGTCGATCACCGCGACGAACTCGCCCACGACCTGCGGGCCGCCGATCTTGCGCTCGGCGAGGCGATCCTGCTTCCACACCGACGCGCCCGTGCTGCGGTCGAGCGCCTGGACGCTGCCCTTGTCGTCGGTGACGTAGATGTTCTTGCCGTCGCCGGTGAGGCCGTAGAGGCTCGACACGTCGCGCGACCAGTTGAGCGTGCCGCGAACGGCGTCGAAGCACGCGACGCGTCCCTGGTATGCCGCGGCGCACACCTGCGCGCCGTCGACGACGGGCAGCGACGTGACGTCGGCGATGCGCTCGAGCTCGGTCGCGCCCTTCGGGTTGGCGACGGTCGCGTCCCAACCCACGATGCCGGTGTTCACGTCGAGCGCCAGGAGACGCCCGCCCGCGGTGCCCACGAACACGCCGCCGCGTGCCGACGTGGCGCCCGCGTAGTTGCGCACCGTAAGCGCGGGGACGACGCGCTGGTTCACCCATTTCTTCGCGCCGTCGGCGCCCGCGAACGCGGTGACCGTGCCGTCGCCCGCCAGCACGATCACCGTGCCGTCGGCCACGCGGGGCGGCGCCACCACCTCCGTGGCCACCTTGGCGGTCCACTTGGGCTTGCCGTCGGCGGGATCGAACGTGAGCACGTCTCCCTTGTCGGTGGCCACGGCGACGATCGTCGCGTCGGCGCCCACGCCGGCGGAGAGGCTCTTCGCCGCGGAGATGCGCCACACCTGGCGGCCGTTCGCGGGATCGTAGCGGGCGAGGCTGCCGTCGATCGAAGCGGCGTAGATGGCGTCGGTCAGGACCACCGGCGAGAAGCCCGGCACGGCCTTGCCGACGTTGACCTGCCAGTTGACCGAGCCGGTCGCCGTGGCCTTGAGCTCCGGCAGTGGGCCGGGCTTCTTGCTGTCCCAGAGCCAGCGCATGGAGAACGCGGGCGGGACCGGCAGGTAGTCGTAGATGCTGAAGTTCTGGAACGTGCCGCAGCCGCCGAGCGCGACGACAAGCGCGACGGCGATGCCGCGGGCGAGCGTGGCGCGAGGGCTCATTGCTTCGCGGGGGCCGGAGCCGTCGCGGGGGC
>JBGAIS010000223.1:0-5192 GCA_044225355.1 Casimicrobiaceae bacterium
TTCCGGACCCCGGCCCGGGACGGCGGAGCGGCCGGCGGGGGGCGATGAGGCGGTCGCGATCGGCGAGCGGACGTATCGCCGCGTCCGCTCGGACATCGTGCTCGGACGCCTGCCGCCCGGGCGCAAGCTGCCCCTCGATCGCATGCGCCACGACTACGGCACCAGCGTCGGCACGCTGCGCGAGTCGTTCAATCGCCTCGCGTCCGAGGGCCTCCTCGTCGCGGAAGGCGCGCGCGGCTTCCAGGTGCCGGTGGTCTCCTCGTCCAACCTGCGCGAGATCGCGGACATGCGGAAGCTCCTCGAAGGCCACGGCATGAAGGCGTCCTTCGCCCGCGGCGACCTCGACTGGGAAGGCCGCGTGGTGGCGGCGCACTACACGCTCACCGCATTCGAGAAGCAGATGGCGGGCGGGGTCGCGGCGTCGCCCGAGCGGTGGCGCCGCTACGACTGGGCGTTCCATCTCGCGCTCATCTCCGCGTGCGATTCGCTCGTGCTGCTCGACGCCTACGCATCGATCTGCGACAAGTTCCTGCGCTACCAGATGATCGCCGCGGTGTTCCGCGGCAAGGTCGCGGCCGACGAGCACGACGTCCTCCTCGAGTGCGCGCTGGCGCGCGACTGGCGCCGCGCGCAGGCCACGCTCGCGACGCATGTGGACGACTGCGTGCTGCAGATGGCGTCGGTGCTCGACGCGGGCGGCAAGGCATGAGCGCCCGCCTTCGCATCGGCGTGCTTGGCGCGGCGCGCATCGCGAGGCTCTTCGTGGAGGCCGTGCGGCCGTCGACGAAGGTGTCGGTGGTCGCGCTCGCGAGCCGCGACGTCCCGCGAGCGGAGGCCTTCGCGAAGGAGTGCGGCGTCGAGCGCGTGCTGCCGGGCTACGACGCGCTCCTCGCCGATCCCGGCATCGACGCGGTGTACGTGCCGCTGCCCAACTCCCACCACGCGCGGTGGGCGATACGCGCCTGCGAGGCGGGCAAGCACGTCCTGTGCGAGAAGCCGCTCGCGGCGTCGGCGCCGGAGGCGCGCGCGATGTTCGACGCCGCGGCGCGCGCCGGCGTGTACCTGGTCGAGGGCTATCCCTACCGCGCGCAGCCGCAGACCATCCGCCTGCGCGAGATATTGGCGTCGGGCACGATCGGCCGCGTCCGGCTCGTGCAGGCCTCGTTCGGATTCCCGCTCGCCGACGCAGCCAACATACGCATGGACCCCGGCCTCGCCGGCGGCGCGCTCATGGATGCCGGCTCGTATCCCGTGAGCCTCGTGCGCATGGTGATCGGCAGGGCGCCCGTCCGCGTGCAGGCGATGTCGCACTGGAGCGAGAGCGGCGTGGACTCGACGACGCTCGCCACGCTCGAGTACGGCGACGGCACGCTCGCGCAGATCTCCTCGACCTTCGCCACCGCACGTCACCGCCACGCGTTCATCGCGGGCGACGCAGGCTCGATCGCCACCACGTACTACAACGATACCTCCGCGGCGTTCCCGCCGCTCCTCGACGTCAGGCGGGGCACCGGCTGGGATGCGGTGCGGGAGACGATCGAGACTGCGGCCTTGCCGGGCTTCCTCGCGGAGGCGGATGCCTTCTGCGACCTCGTGCGCGGAGGCTGGGATCGCTGGCCGGGCGCCACGCCCGGCGAGTCGATCGACATCGCGCTCACGCTCGACGCCATCGCGGCCAGCAGCCGCCAGGGCGTGGCGGTGCCGCTCGCGAAGGCGTAGCGCCTTCATGCCGCTCCTCGGCAGCGCCGCGCTGGCCATGTGGTGGAACATGGCCGCCGGCATGCGCGCCGAGTTCGAGGACTGGCACTCGCACGAGCACTTTCCCGAGCGCCTGTCGGTGCCGGGCTTCCGGCGCGCGTCGCGCTACATGGAGGCCGCGGGGGGCGAGGGCGTGTTCGTGCTGTACGAGCTCGAGTCCTTCGCGACGCTGTCGTCCGCCGCGTACGTCGCGCGCCTCAACGCGCCCACGCCGTGGTCGACGAAGCTCATGCCGCACCATCGCCACATGGTGCGCAGCCAGTGCCGCGTGCTGGCGAGCGCGGGCGGCGGCGTCGCGCGCCACGCCGTCACGCTGCGCTTCGACGTGGCAGCGGGGCGCGAGGACGACGTGCAGGCGTGCGTCGCCGATCTCGCCGCGTCGATCGCGCCGCGCGCGGGGCTCGCCGGCGTGCACCTCCTCGCGCATGGCGCCCCCGACATCCCGCAGACCACGGAGCAGCGCATTCGCCTCGCCGCCGATGGCGTCGCGGCATGGGTCCTCGTCGCCTGCGGCTACGACCTGCCGGCGCTCTCGGCCGCGCTCGAGGACCTCTCGACGCTCGAGCGCGCGGGGGTGTCGAGCGCCTTCACGCGCGGCAGCTACGTGCTATCGCACTCGGCTACCCCGAGAGACGTCGCCTGACGCGATTGGGGACGCCTGCAAAAGGCGTCCGCGGCGGCGGTGCATGACGTGCTGCCGGCGCCGCGCCCTCTTGCAGCCCGAAACGCAAAGGCGTGATGAGGCGGCGCCTTGGGAGCGGGCTTCGCGGCGGCCGCACGCGACGGCGCAAGGACGCGCATCGTGAACGCGTTTGTGGGCGACCGCGCGACTTCACGGGACGATGCATGGCTTCCTCCGGCCGCGCGCGCCGTGCCGTCGCATGTGCTACCGTCGCTCGCGCGATGCGGCGACTTCCCTCCCTCAACGGATTGCGCGCGTTCGAGGCCGCGGCGCGCCTCGGCAGCTTCAAGGCGGCGGGCGGTGAGCTCGCGGTGACGCAGGCCGCGGTGAGCCGCATGGTGAAGGTCCTCGAGTCCGGCATGGGCTTCCGCCTCTTCGAGCGGCACGCGAACCGGCTGACGCTCACGTGGCAGGGCAAGGCGCTCCTGCCCGGGCTCACGTCGGCGTTCGACGGCATCGCGGCCCTCGCGGCGCAGGTCGGCGCCATGAACTCGCACGCGGTGCTCACCGTGGGCGTCGGCGCCTCGTTCGCCGTGCGATGGCTCATGCCGCGCATCGTCGACTTCCAGACGCGCCACCCGGATATCGAGGTGCGCATCGCGGCCGGCGGCGCGTCCAATCCCATCCGTCCCGACTGGACCTGCGCGATCATGCAGGGTGACGGCGCGTGGCCCGGCTACGAATCGCGCGCGCTCTTCCCGGCCGATCTCTTTCCCGTGTGCTCGCCGCGCATCGCGCGGGCGATGAAGTCGCCCGAGGACCTGCGCGGGCAGACGCTCCTGCGCGTCGCGCACGCGGCGGAGGACTGGCCGCTGTGGCTGCGCGCGGCGAAGCTCGCCTGGCGCCCCGATCGGAAGAGCCCGCGCTTCGACAACTACGCGCTCGCGCTGCAGGCCGCGGTGGACGGCGCGGGCGTCGCGCTGGGGCTGCGTCCCTACGTGGCCGACGATATCGCCGACGGCCGCCTCGTGCAGCCGTTCGCGCTCACGGTCGCGAAGCAGCGCGCGTGGTACCTCGTGTGGCCGCCCGCGAGCGACGACGAGCCGCGCTTTCGCGCGTTCCGCGCGTGGCTCGTGCAGGAGGTGGACCCTACATCTGCTTGAAGAGGTGATTGAAGGTGCGGCTCACCTCGAGCTTGTCGTCGCGCCCCTTCACGTGCACGACCTGGTGGCCGCGGAAGTTGCGGCTCACCTGCGCGATGGCGTCGACGCGCACGACCGTCGCGCGATGGATCTGCCAGAACTCCTTCGGGTCGAGCTCGTCCAGGAGCTCCTTGATGGGCTTCCTGATGAGCGCCTCGAGATCCGCGGTCTGGACGCGCGTGTACTTGTCCTCGGCGCGGAAGAACAGGATGTCGCTCGTCGGGATCATGCGCAGGTTGGGCCCGACGCTCGCCTGCACCCAGCGCAGGTAGTCGCGCGCCGGCGCGCCGCCGCCCTCGAGCCGCTTCGATATCCGGTCGATGAGCGCGTCCATGGGCGCCGGCGCCTGCGAGAGCCGCTCGCGCAGCCGCCTGCACGTGACCGCGAGGCGCTCCGGCTCGACGGGCTTCACCAGGTAGTCGACGGCGCCCTGCTCGAAGGCGGCGATCGCGTGCTGGTCGTACGCGGTGACGAACACGACGTGCGCCTGTCCCGCGATGGCGCGCGCCGCCTTGAGGCCGTCCATCTCGGGCATGCTGATGTCGAGGAAGACGATGTCGGGCTCGAGCCCCTGCACCATGGCGACCGCCTCGCGGCCGTTCACGGCCTGGCCCACGATGTCGAGCTCGGGCCAGGCTTCCTTGAGGCGTCCGGCGATCTGCTCGCGCATGAGCCGCTCGTCGTCGGCGATCACGGCGGTGGGTGCGGGCTGGGACGTCGTGGTCATGCGGCGGAGGGTGACGGGGTGGCAACTTCGTAGGGTACCTTGATCGTCGCGTCCGTGCCGCCTTCGGGCAGAACGCCTATGACGAGCTCGGCGCGACCCTGGTACAGCACCTTCAATCGCTCGCGGACGTTGGCGAGGCCCACGCCGTCGCTCGACGTCGGCGCGAAGCCCGTGCCGTTGTCGCGCACGCGGACCTCGAGGCGACCGTCGGCGACGCTCGCCGCGATCTCGAGCCGCCCGCCCGAGGCCTTGGGCTCGAGGCCGTGCTTGATCGCGTTCTCGACGAGCGTCTGCAGCATCATCGAAGGGAACGTGGCCGAGCGCAGGCCCTCCGGCACGTCGACGGCGGTGACGAGGCGCTCCTCCATGCGCACGGCCATGATCTCGAGGAACGCGGTCGACAGGGCGAGCTGCTGGCCGAGCGTGGGCCGGCCGCCCTCGCGCATCTGGGGCAGCGCCGAGCGCAGGTACCGGATGAGGCTTTGCTGCATCTTCGACGCGCGCGGCGGATCGGTCTGGATCAGCTGGTCGATGGACGCCAGCGTGTTGAACAGGAAGTGCGGCTCGATCTGCGCCTGCAGCGCCTCCATGCGCGCCTCCAGCGCCGCGCGCTCGAGCTGCTCCGTATCGGCGCGGCGCGTGGCCTGCTGCGCGCGAAGCTCGGCCCCTCGCTTTCCGCCCGCGACCACCTTGATGATGATGGCCGCGAGCAGGAGGAAGACGTACGTCTGGGCGAACTTGAGGATGCCGGCCGGGATCAGCGCCAGGAGGCCCACGATGACGAGCGTGGGCCACGGCACGACGGCGAGCCAGTCGAAGAAGTGCCACCAGAGGCTGACGAGGACGCGGCGGAACTCGCGCAGCGCCTCCCTGGTGGTGGAGG
>JBGAIS010000008.1:0-46956 GCA_044225355.1 Casimicrobiaceae bacterium
ATCTTCGTCGTTGACATGCGAAGTCCTTTCCTGGGTGGTTGCGGGTGCGGCGCCTCCACCGTTCGGCGACGCGTGCGCACGATTCGAGCGTACCCGGGCCGAGCGAGCCAGGACATTCGGACGAATCCGCCTCTCGGGTGCCTGAAAATCGCTTTGCAGGGAACGGAAGAGGGTGGTAAGGCAAGGCGCGCCTCGACGGCCTGTCGCGCGGCCGGGAAGCGCGCCATCGGAAGCGAATCGATCTGCTAGCATCCTTCCGGGGCGTGATTCCCCCATCGAGGAGCAGCGCGTTGGCCTTCTTCCAGGATCCCTTGCACGAGCAGTTCGCCGAGTGGGCGATCGGCTTCGCGCCGTACGGCGGCGCGGACTACGGCGAGGTGCAGGCGATGGCCGCGCAGGTGAAGCCGGCCGACGACGACTCGTTCTTCGACGTGCTCCACGCCTTCGCGAGGCGGCGCATCGACGAAGGCGACGCCGCGCTGGCGAAGGGACACGTGGCCACCGCGCGCGAGTGCTGGCTGCGCGGGGCGGCGCTGCTGGGCCTCGCCTACCATCCGCTGTACGGCACGCCGGTGGACCCGCGCCTCCTGGCCGCGTCACGCCTGCAAATGACCCTGTTCGACAAGGCGGTGGCTCTCGGCCCGCATCCGGCGCACAAGGTGCGCGTACCCTACGGCGACACGACGCTGCCCGCGTATCTGCTGCGCGCCGAGGGCTACGAGTCCGACGTGCGTCCCACCATCCTCGTGGGCGGCGGATGGGACTCCACCCTCGTCGACAACTACGTCGGCATCGGGGCAGCCGCGCTGCGCCGCGGCTATCACGTTCTGTTGCACGACGGCCCCGGGCAGGGGCGCCTGCTGTTCGAGGAGGGGCTGACGCTCCGCCACGACTGGGAAATGGTCGTGACTCCGGTGGTCGACGCGGCGCTCGCGCTCGACGGCGTCGACCCGTCGCGCATCGCGTACCAGCCGTGGAGCCTCGGCGGCTACATGGCGCCGCGCGTGGCGGCGTTCGAGCCGCGAATCGCGGCGCTGGTGTGCGACCCGGGGCAGATCGACGTTGGCAGCAAGATGCTCCCGGTGATGAAGATGATGGGCCTCGACGACGCGGCGATCGCGCGCCTGCCCGTGCTCTCGCCGGGCGACGAGGCGAAGCTCCTGGCGATCATGAACGGCAACCGGATGCTGCGCTGGCAGGTCATCAAGCGCGGCTTCTGGACCAACGGCGCGACGGACCTCTCGTCGTTCCTGGCGGAGATGATGAAGTGGCGGCTCGACGCCGGGACCGTCGCCCGCATCCGCTGCCCCACGCTCGTCACCGCTGCCGATGGCGATCGCGCGTCGACCAACGCCCGCGAGCTCTACGACGCGCTCACGTGCCCCAAGCGCTTCGTGCAATTCACCGCGGCGGACGGCGCGGACCAGCATTGCGAGATGCTCAATCGCTCGCTCGCCAACCGCGTCATCCTCGACTGGCTGGACGAGGTGTTCTCGTTGCCTGCGCCGTAGTGGAGATCGCACCATGCGCATCGTCGTACTTGCCTTACTGCTTGCCATGACCGCCGTCGACTCACGCGCCGCCGATGCGCCCGCCGCTCCCGCGCCGGACGATCCCTACCTCTGGCTCGAGGACGTCACCGGGGACAAGCCGCTCGAGTGGGTGCGCGCGCGCAACGCGGAGTCGGCGAAGGCGCTCGAGACCGGCCCGTTCGCGGCCACGGAGCGTCGCATCCTAGACATCCTCGACTCGACCGCGCGCATCCCGTCGATCACGAAGATCGGGCCGTACTACTACAACCTGTGGCAGGACGCGAAAAATCCGCGCGGCCTGTGGCGGCGTACCACGCTCGAGGAATACCGCAAGGCCGATCCCGCCTGGGAGACGGTGCTCGACCTCGACGCCCTGGGCGCCGCGGAGAAGGAGAGCTGGGTGTGGGGCCGCGCCACGTGCCTGCGTCCCGCGTACCGCCGCTGCCTCGTCTCGCTGTCGCGCGGCGGCGCCGACGCGCGCGTCGTTCGCGAGTTCGACCTCGAGTCCAAGTCGTTCGTCGAGAACGGCTTCTCGCTGCCGGAGGCCAAGAGCGAGGTTTCGTGGCGCGACGCCGATTCGATCTACGTCGGGACCGACTTCGGCCCCGGCTCCATGACGGCCTCGGGCTATCCGCGCGTCGTGAAGGTGTGGCAGCGCGGCACGCCGCTCGCGGACGCGCGCACGCTCTACGAAGCGCCGGTGCAGGACGTGGGCGCCTCGGGCTTCCGCGACCAGACGACGGGATACCAGCGCGACTTCGTGCGGCGCGCCATCACGTTTTTCACGAACGAGCTCTACCTCGTGCGCGACGGGAAGCTCGTGCGCATCGACAAGCCGGAGAGCGCGACCGCCACGGCCTATCGCGACCTCCTGCTCATCAAGCTGCGCGATGCGTGGACGGTGGGGGGCAAGACGTACGCGGCGGGATCGCTCCTGGCCGCCGACTTCGACGGCTTCATGGCGGGCGAGCGCAAGCTCTCCGTGCTGTTCGAGCCGACCGAGCGCAAGTCGCTCGCGGGGTTCAGCGCGACGCGCACCCGCATCATCGTCAACGAGCTCGACAACGTGCGCAATCGCGTGGTCATGCTCGCGCGCTCGGGCAACAAGTGGACGCGCACGCCGCTGCGCGGCCTGCCCGAGTTCGGCACCGTCGTGGCGAGCGCCGTCGACTACGAGGACTCCGACCACTACTTCGTGACGGTGACGGGCTTCCTCGAGCCGACCGCGCTGTTCCTGGGCAACGCCACCGGCGGCAAGCCCGAGAAGCTGAAGCAGCTTCCCTCGTATTTCGACACCAAGGGACTCGCGGTGACGCAGCACGAGGCCGTGTCGAAGGACGGCACGCGCATCCCGTACTTCCAGGTGGGGCCCGCCCGCCTGGCGCGCGACGGCAGCCACCCGACCCTGCTCTACGGCTACGGCGGCTTCGAGGTGTCGGAGGTCCCGCGCTACAGCGGCCCCATCGGCGCGGCGTGGCTCGAGTCGGGAGGGGTGTATGTGGTGGCGAACATCCGCGGCGGCGGCGAGTTCGGCCCGCGCTGGCACCAGGCGGCCCTCAAGGCCCACCGGAACAAGGCGTACGAGGACTTCATCGCGGTGGCCGAGGACCTCGTCAAGCGCAAGGTGACGAGCACGCCGCACCTCGGCATCCTGGGCGGCAGCAACGGCGGCCTCCTCGTCGGCAACATGTTGACGATGCGTCCCGATCTCTTCGGCGCCGTCGTGTGCCAGGTGCCGTTGCTCGACATGCGCCGCTACAACAAGCTCCTCGCGGGCGCGAGCTGGGTCGCCGAATACGGCAATCCCGACGACCCCGCGGAGTGGGCGTTCCTGCAGAAGTACTCGCCTTACCACAATGTCCGCCCGGGGGTGCGCTACCCGCCGACGCTCTTCCTGACGTCCACCCGCGACGACCGCGTGCATCCGGGCCACGCGCGCAAGATGGTGGCGCGCATGCTGGAGGGCGGGCAAGGCGTGCTCTACTACGAGAACATCGAGGGCGGTCACGGCGGCGCGGCCGACAACAAGGCGCGGGGAGCAAGGCCCGTGCCCCGTTGTCGCCCGGAGGGCGGGGCTGCTGCCGGCGCGTCGGCCGGAGCCCGTCTTCCTTGCTCCCCGGGGAGGCGCAAGCGGGGCATCGATTCCGCGCTGGTCATAATAGCCGTCCTCGCCCCGTGACTCGACGAGCATGAAGCCCGACGACCTCAATCACGACATCTACCGCCTGCTGGTCGAGCAGACGAGGGACTACGCCGTCTTCGCGCTCAACCCGGCGGGCGAGATCATGACGTGGAACCTGGGCGCCGAGCGGCTCAAGGGCTACCGGCCGCAGGACATTATCGGGCGTCACTTCAGCACGTTCTACACCGTCGACGACATCAAGCGCGGCTGGCCGGCGCGGGAGCTCGAGGTGGCGTCGGCGGAAGGCCGCTTCGAGGACGAGGGCTGGCGCGTTCGCAAGGACGGCTCGCGCTTCTGGGCCAACGTGGTGATCACCGCGCTGCGCGACGACCACGGCAGGCTCGTGGGCTTCTCGAAATTCACCCGCGACTTGAGCGGGCGGCGCGCCGAGGAAGAGACGCTGCGCCAGAGCGAGGAGCGCTTCCGGCTGCTGGTGGAGAGCGTCAGCGACTACGCGATCTACATGCTCGACAACGACGGCGCGGTCACGAGCTGGAACAGCGGCGCCGAGCGCATCCTGGGCTACGGTCGGGCGGAGATCGCCGGCACCCACGTATCGCGCTTCTACTCGGACGAGGAAAAAGGCAGCGCACCGTGGGAGGACCTCTCGGCGGCGCGTCGCGCCGGGCGCGTCGAGCTCGAAGGCTGGCGCATCAAGAACAACGGCGAGCGCTTCTGGGCGCGCATCGTCACCACCGCGCTCCTCGACGGCGACGGGCATCTTCGCGGCTACGCGCAGATCACCCAGGACCTCTCCGACCGCAGGCACATCCAGTCGCTCGAGCAGGCGGCGCGCAACGTGGCGGATTTCATCGCGGTGCTGGCGCACGAGCTGCGCAACCCGCTCGCGCCCATCCGCACCGCGGCGCACGTCATGTCGCGCCTTCCGTCCGATCATCCCTCGCAGCAAACGATGCGCGCAATGATCCTTCGCCAGAGCGAGCAGCTCACCCGCATCGTCGACGATATTCTCGACATGGCGCGCATCACGCGCGGCGTGCTGTCCATCGACCGCAAGGCGGTCGACCTCGACAAGGTGCTCGAGGCCTCGGTCGAGACGATCCAGGGGCAGATGGACGAGCAGGGCCACACCTTCGTCGTCGACCGGGGGGCGAGCGGCCTCGTGCTCGAGGGCGACGCTTCGCGGCTCACGCAGCTCCTCATCAACCTCCTCAACAACGCGGCGCGCTATACGCCGCCGGGCGGGCGCATCCGCCTCGGCGTGACGGAGGAAGGCGGCTTCGCCGTGTTGCGCGTGGTGGACAACGGGCGCGGCATCGAGCCCGATGCCAAGGAGCACATCTTCGACATGTTCGTCCGCGGCCGCGACGCGCGCGCGGCCTCGAACAGCGGCCTCGGCGTGGGGCTCGCGCTGTCGCGGCGCATCGCCGAGCTCCACGGCGGCTCGCTCGAGGTGGCAAGCGGCGGCAAGGACACCGGCGCCGAGTTCACGGTCAAGCTTCCCCTGTCGCGCGCGACCGACCTGCCCAAGCCCCGCGAGCTCACGATCGCGCGCGGGCCGTCGCGCAAGGTGCTCCTGGTCGACGACAATCGCGACGCCGCCGCGGCGCTCGAGCTCCTGCTCGGCGACATGGGGCACGAGATCGCCGTCGTTCACGACGGTGCCGCGGCGCTTGCGCGCATCCAGGAGGGGGACATCGACGTCGTGTTCCTGGACTTGGGCATGCCCGGCATGGACGGCTACGAGGTCGCGAGGCGCGTGCGCGCGAGCGGCCTCGCCCGCCAGCCCCGCCTCGTGGCGCTCACCGGGTGGGGCCAGGACGACGATCGCCGGCGGACCCGTGAAGCGGGCTTCGACGACCACCTCGAGAAGCCGGTCGGCAGCGAGGACATCGCCCGCACCTTGGCGACCTAGCGGGGTCGATCCGCCCGGCACTGTACGCGCCCCGCCAATTGCGGTCCAATGCCACCCGGGGCGTCACCTGGGGAGCGGAGCCTTGGCGGATGCGCACGCGGTGGTTGCGAGCGACCTTGCGGGCATGCCCGCGTCCGTCCGCGTGGGCGACGCCAGCGTCAGCACATGGCCGGAAGGCCAGCGGCTCGACGTCCTCGTGCCGGGACGCATCGTCATCACGCGCTTCGACGACGCTCGCGTGTACCACGCCGCGCTGCGCGACGCGGTCCTCGCGGCGCACGACGACGGCCGCTTCCGCGACGCGAAGGCCGTCGCCTCGCACGCCGCGTGCGGGACCAAGGTGCGCGACGTCGAGGCATGGGGATCGCCGGCCGCCGCGCTCGTGCACGCGCGGGCGCTGGTCCTCGCGCACTTCGTGCTCGACCGGGGGCCGGTGTTCGCGGACGACACCTGGGCAAGCGTATTCAGGCGCGACGACTACTGCCCGCCTCACAGCCACGTGCGCGCGGACGTGTCCATCGTCTACATGCTCGATCCCGGCGATGACGCCGACCTCTCGTCGGGCCGCCTCTTCCTGATGGACCCGCGCATCGAGTGGTGCTGCCCGCTCGAGCCGGGCCGCGCGACGCGCCCGCTCGTTCCCGACATGGCGCCGGGCAGCATGATCGTCTTCGCGGGCGAGCTCCTGCACTCCGTCACGCCCTACGGCGGCGGCGGGCCGCGCATCACGCTTTCTTGGAACGTGACGCGCACCCGGCGCGCGCCCGATCCGCGCGTGCCTACCGGTCGGGCTTCGCCCCGGAGAGCTTGATCACCTTCTCCCACTTCGCGATGTCGTCGGCGACGTACCCGGCGAACGCGTCGGGCGGCATCACCATGGCGACCGCGCCTTGCTTCGCCCAGTCGGCACGCACGTCGGGCTGGCTCGCGATCTTCGCGATCTCCGCGTTGAGGCGGGCGACGATCGCGGGCGGCGTGCCCTTCGGCGCGACGACGCCGAGCCAGATCACGGACTCGTAGCCCGGCACGCCTGCCTCCGAGAGCGTAGGCACGCCGGGCGTGACCGCCGAGCGCTCCTTGCCGCTCGTCGCGAGCGCACGCACCTTCCCGGCCTTGGCCTGCTCGTTCATCGTCGTGACCGCGTCGAACATCATCTCCACCTGGCCGCCGATCACGCCGGTGCGCGCTGCCGAGCTCTCCTTGTAGGGCACGTGCACGATGTCGACACCCGCCATGGCCTTGAAGAGCTCGCCGGCCATGTGGTACGGCGTGCCGGGGCCGGAGGAGGCGTAGTTGAGCTTGCCTGGATTCGCCTTCGCGAGCGCGATGAATTCCTGCAGCGTGCCCGCCTTGACCTGCGGGTTGACGACGAGCATGAGGTCCGAGTAGTTGACCGGCGCCACGGGCACGAAATCGCGGAGGAGCGCGTACGGCTTGTTGGGGATGAGCGTCTCGTTGACGGTGTGCGCGTTCGACATGAGGAGCAGCGTGTAGCCGTCGGCGGGCGACTTCGCGGCGGCGTCGGTGCCCGTGACCGCGCCCGCGCCGGGGCGATTCTCGATGACGAACGGCTGGCCCATCGCCTCGCCGAGGCGCGCGCCCAGGTAGCGCGCGTATACGTCGGCCGGACCGCCGACGGCGAACGGCACGATGACCTTCACCGGCCGGGCGGGATAATCCTGCGCGAGCGCGGTCACGGCGGAAAGCGCGGCCAGTACCGCGACCCAGGCATGCTTCATGTCGTCTCCTCGTGGCGGGATATCGCGCCGCAGCCTAGCGCAATCCCGGGGCCATGCCAACGCCAATCGCTCCGTGGCAATATGCTCGCCTTGCAAGATCGAAGGAGCGATACGATGCGCAATGCAATCACCGCGGCATGGGTGGCGACGGCGTCGACCCTCGCGATTTCCGTTTGCGTGGGCCTGCACGCCCGCGAGGCCCTCGCGGCGACGGACGCGACGGCGGGGGTCACGCTGCCGATCACGCAGGCGCGCGCCGCGACGGGCTCGCGCATTCGCCGCGACCTGCCCACGATGACGATCCAGGCCGCCGAACCTTACGACCGGCTCACCGCCGAGGAGAAGGCGCAGTTCCGCGCGCTCTTCACCGATCTCGCGCCCGGCGACGAGCCGCCGTATCCCCTCGACGGCCTCCTGCCCGTCGCGAAGTCGCTCGTGTTCGCGCTCGCCGACGGCACGGTGGTCGAAGGCGACCTCTTCATGACGGTGCGCGTCGACGAGAAGGGCGTTCCGCAATCGACCAACGTCTATGCGACGCCCAGCTCGCGCATCTCGCGCGAGGCTGCCACCGTGCTCATGGCGGCGAAGTACAAGCCCGCCGTGTGCGCGGGGAAGCCATGCACGTCGGAGTTCCCGTTCAAGGCGCATTTCGACTCGAAGTGAGCGGATGGAACGGCGCGCTACTCAAGATGACGGCGGCGGCGCGGTGGTGCTGGCGCAGGCCGATCGCGCGAACGCAGCTCGCGGCGCCCGCGACGTTCGAGCCAGGACGCGCGTCGCAAGCCTTGCCGAGTCGATGCGATCCGGCGCGCGCACGTCGGTGTCCATCGCCCAGCTCTACTTCGCGCGCATGGACGCGATCGACCGCGCGGGCCCCGCGATCAATGCCATCATCGAGCGCAATCCCCAAGCCCTCGCCATCGCCGACGTCCTCGACCGCGAGCGGCGCGACAAGGGCCCGCGCGGTCCGCTGCACGGTGTCCCGGTGGTCATCAAGGACAACATCGACACCGCCGACAGGATGCGCACGAGCGCGGGCTCGCTCGCGCTCGCCGAGCACGTCGCCGCGCGCGACGCGTTCGTCGTCGAGCGGCTGCGCGCCGCGGGCTGCGTGATCCTCGGCAAGACCAATCTCTCCGAGTGGGCGAATATCAGGAGCACGCGATCGACGTCCGGATGGGCGCCCGCGGCGACGCGCAATCCCTACGCGCTCGACCGCACGACGAGCGGGTCGAGCGCAGGCGGGCGGCGCGATCGCGGCCGACCTCTGCGCCATCGCCGTCGGCACCGAGACCGACGGCTCCATCACGAGCCCCGCCGCGTGCTGCGGGCTCGTCGGGATCAAACCCACCGTGGGGCTCGTGAGCCGCAGCGGCATCGTGCCCATCTCGCACAGCCAGGACACGGCGGGCCCGATGACGCGATCCGTCGCCGACGTAAGGCGCCCCTTTGGGCGCGATGACGGGTGGCCGACCCGCGCGACCGGCCACGCGCGGAAGCGACCGCAAGGGTACGCCGGACTACGCGCGCTTCCTCGATCCCGCCGGCCTGTCCGGCGCTCGCATCGGCGTCGCGCGCGAGTACTTCGAGTTCAACGATCGCGTGGCGCGCGTGGTCGACGAGGCCATCGCCGCGAACAGGTCGTCGACGGCGTGAGATGCCGTCCGCCGAGAAGCTCGCGCGGCGGAGTTCTGCGGTGTTGAAGGCGAGTTCAAGCACGGCCGCCATCTTCCAGGCCGTGCCGTCGGGCTGCCGGTCCACTCGCTCGCGGACGTCATCGCGTTCAACGCGCGCAATGCCACGACCGAGATGCCCGTACTTCGGCCAGGAGATCCTCGTCGAATCGCAGAAGCTCGGCCCGCTCACCGATGCGCCATCGCGAGGCGCTCGCGACGTGCCGCACGCTGTCGCGCACCAGTTGGCATCGACCGCGCTCGCGAAGCATCGCCTCGACGCCATCGTCGCGCCCACGCGTTCCCCGCTCGCGTGGCCCATCGACTATGCGAACGGCGATCATGCGAACGGCTGCACGCAGGTGCCCGCGGTCGTGGGTATCCGCACGTCACCGTGCCGCGGGCTCGGGCCTTCGGGGCTGCCGGTGGGCGTGTCGTTCTTCGCGGGCGCGTACAGCGAGCCGACGCTTTTGCGCCTCGCCTACGCGTACGAGCAGGCCACCAAGGCGCGCAAGCCGCCCCGCGTTCTGCCACGATCAAGTAGGGTCGGAGTCGACTAAATTTAAGTAGGGTCGGAGGTCGACTTATCGTGCGATGGCGCCAGTCGCGAGCCCGCGCCATTACGCCCCCGCGCCGCGCATCGCGCCCATGCGACAGGCCAGCGCGAACGCGTTGCGCATCGCGCCCGCGTTCGCGACGCCCTTGCCCGCGATGTCGTACGCCGTCCCGTGGGCCGGCGTGGCGATGGGGATGGGCAAGCCGCCCGGCACCGTCACGCCGCGATCGAAGCCCATGAGCTTCATGGCGATCTGCCCCTGGTCGTGGTACATCGTGAGGACACCGTCGTAGCCGCGCCGTCCTTGCGCGTCGCGCACGAAGATCGTGTCGGCCGGGAACGGGCCGTCGGCCAGGAAGCCGCGACCGCGCAGGCTCGACGCCCGGCGTGATGACGTCGATCTCCTCGCGCCCGAACGCGCCGTTGTCGCCGTTGTGCGGATTGAGCCCGCACACCGCGACGCGCGGCGACGCCACGCCCGACGAGCGCAGCCCGCGCGTCAGGAGCTCGACACCCTCGGCGATGCCGTCGCGCGTGAGGAGCGCGCTCACGTCCTTGAGCGGCACGTGCGACGTCACGCGCGACGTCCACAGCGACTCGAGCACGTTGAACTCGACCGAGGCGCCGGTGAAGCCCAGGAGCTCGCAGAAATAGTGGAGCTCGTCGGCGTGGCGCATGCCTCCCGCCCGCAGCGCCGCCTTGTTGAGCGGCGCGAAGCACATCGCCTGCGCCGCGCCCGAGCGGCACAGCTCGACGCCCTTCGCGAGCCCGGCGAGCATGTACTCGCCGTTGCGCTGCGAGACTTCGCCCTTCGCGAAGCCCTCGGCGTCGAGCCACGGCCAGTCGACGTAGCGAGGCTCGACCGCGAAATCGACGTTGGCGGCACGCTTGCCGGCCTCGACGACCGAGCGTGCGCCGATGAGGAGGACGTCCGCGTCGCGCTGCGCCTGCCCGTCGGCCAGGAGCTTCGAGACGAGCTCGGGGCCGACGCCCGCGGGGTCGCCGGTGAACAATGCGATGGTGGGCTTCATGGCTCGAGCTTGACGTTGGCGTCCTTGATGAGCTTGCCGAAGCGATCGTAGTCCGACTTCACGAGCGCCGCGAACTCCGCCTGCGACGCGGTGCCGGGCTCACCGCCCAGCCCCACGAGCTTCTTCTGCACGTCGGGATCCTTCACCGCCTTCATCGTCTCGGCGTACAGCTTGTCGACGATCGCCTTCGGCGTGCCCGCCGTCACGAAGAGCCCGTACCACGTCGTCATCTCCACACCGGGCAGTCCCGCCTCGGTGAGCGTCGGCACCTCGGGGAGCTCGGGCGTGCGCTTGGCGCTCATCACCGCGAGCGGCCGTACCTTGCCGCCCTTGATGAACGCCATCGCGGACGACGTCGTGTCGAAGTCGAGCTGGATCTGCCCGCCCACGAGGTCCGACAGCGCCTGCGACGAGCCCTTGTACGGCACGTGCACGGCCTTGGTCCCCGCCGCGAGGTTGAACGCCTCGCCCGCGAGGTGCTGCGTGCTGCCGACGCCCGACGAGCCGTAGGCGAACTTGTCGGGATTGGCCTTCACGAGCGCGATCAGCTCGCGCACGTTCTTCGCCTGCACGGAGGGGCCGACGACGAGAACGTTGGGCACCACCACGATGAGCGCGACGGGGATGAGGTCCTTGTTGGTATCGAAGCCGAGCTTCATGAGATGCGGCGCGATGGCCTGGCCCGTGTTGGTCGCGACGAGCAGGGTGTAGCCGTCCGGCGGCGCCTTCGCGGTGAAGTCGGCGGCGATGGTGTTCGACGCGCCCGGCCGGTTCTCGACCACGAAGGGCTGGCCCATCGAGCCCTGGAACTTGTCGGCGAGCATGCGCGCGATGATGTCGGTGCCGCCGCCCGCGTTGGCGCCCACCTCGATCTTCACGGGATGCGTGGGATACGCCTGCGCGAGCACGGCCGCCGAGGCGAGCGCGGCTGCGACGGCCGCGGCGTGACGTGCGATGGCCTGCATCATGGACGTGCCTCCTTGGGTGCGAAGTCCGCGAGGCGATCATAATGCATAATCGCCCGTACCCTCCCGCGGGCCCCTCCGGCATGCAAGCCCCTTCGCGCATCGATCGCACCATCACGCTCGTCGTGCTCGCCGTGCTGGTGGCGGGCGTCTACCTCGTGCTGGCGCCGTTCCTCTCGGCGATCGCGTGGGCGGCCATCCTCGCCGCGACGACCTGGCCCGTCTTCCACTGGATGGTGCGACGCGCGGGCCACCCCACCGCGGCCGCCACGGTGATGACGGTGCTGATCCTCATGGTCGTGGTGGCGCCGTTCCTCATCGTCGGTGCCACGCTCGCCGAGAACGCCGACCGCCTCACCCAATTCGCACGCGAGCTCGTCGCGAGAGGACCTCCCGAGGCGCCGCATTGGGTCGCCGGCCTCCCGCTCGTCGGCGAGCGGATCGCGGCGTACTGGGCGTCGCTCGCGCAGGACGGCGGCGGGTTCATGGAGGAGCTCCGGCGCTACGTCGAGCCCGCGCGCAGCTTCGCGTTCAGGGCCGGCGCGGTGGTGGGCGAGGGCATCGTGCAGCTCACGCTCTCGGTGCTCATCGCGTTCTTCTTCTATCGCGACGGCGAGGCGATCATGGCGCGCCTGCGCGGCGCCGTGAACCGCATCTCGCCTTCGCGCGGCCTGCACATGCTCGCGGTGGCGGGCGCCACCACGCAGGCGGTGGTGTACGGCATCCTCGGCACGGCGCTCGCACAAGGGGTGCTGATGGCCATTGGCTTGTACTTGGCCGGCATCAAGGCCGCGCCGCTCCTGGGCCTCGTGACGTTCTTCCTCTCGCCGGTGCCCATCGGGCCGCCGCTCGTTTGGATCCCGGCGGGCCTCTACCTCATCTTCGGCGTCGACGAGACGGCATGGGGCATCTTCCTGCTGCTGTGGGGCTTCTTCGTCGTGTCCTCCGTCGACAACGTGCTGAAGCCCATCCTCATCAGCCGCGGCAGCGACCTGCCGTTCATCCTCGTGATGCTGGGCGTGTTCGGCGGGGTCGTCGCCTTCGGCTTCATCGGCGTGTTCCTGGGGCCGGTGCTCCTCGCGCTCGGCTTCGTGCTCATCAAGGAATGGGCGGCGCCCGCGCACGCGCCGCCGGAAGAGGACGACGGGCTTCCGCGCTGAGCGCGGCGCCCGCCGGTGGCTAGATCGCCGAGCAGAACGCGACCGCCGCCGCGCCCGAGCCTTCCGCGATCCACGCGCGATTCGCCATCGCGCGGCGCGCCGAGAGGTCCACCGAATACCGATGGTTCGCGTCGCGTCGGCCGTCGAAGAAGCGGTACACCGGGAGCGTGTTCGACGGGCACTTGCCGTTGGCGTCGGGAACCTGGATGTAGAACGCCGTGGCCGTCTCGAGCTCCCAGATCCCGGGCCACGTCAGCAGCACGTTCAGGCATTCGTCGAAGTTGGCCGAGTAGTAGTGCGAGTTGATCTGCACGGCCGCGCTCGCGTAGAAGCGGCACACCGGCTGCGCGTCCGGCGGCGCCACCGCGGGGTTGAGATAGGCGTAGAAGTAAAGGCCCGTGCGCTGGAAGATGCCCGACAGGTTGGCGTCGACGTACGCCACCTCTGCAGGATCGGCGGTGATGAAGTAGTGGTCGAGGTCCGAGCGGTAGTACTCCACCACGCGTGATGCGTTGGGCGGCGGCGCGCCGCCGTTCGGCAGCGTGCTGCCCACCGCGGCGCCGGCGTCGAGCATGCCCGCGCCGCAGACGCTCGAGGTGATGCACTCGGTGCCCGTGGGGAACGCGCGCGCGGTGCCGGTGATGATGTCGAGCACGCGGCCGCTCGTCAGCATGCTGTCACGCTCGAGGAGGAGCGCGGCGGTGCCGGCCACGAGGGGCGCCGCGAAGCTCGTGCCCTCGGCGTAGGTGTACGACGCGTCCTTGGGCGTGGTGGTGCCGTCGTTGGCGAGCCCCACCATGAGGCCCGTGAACGGCAGGTCGCCGCCGGGCGCGGTGAGGTCGAGCCGACGCCCGAAGTTCGAGTAGCTCGACAACGTGCCTTGCGCGCCGTGCGCGCCGACCGTGATGACGCCGCTGCAATTCGCGGGCGAATAGTTCGTCGCGTAGTCCGTCGAGTTGCCCGCCGCGGCCACCACCACCGCGCCTTGCGCCATCGCGTCGTTGACCGCCTCCTGCAGCGACTGGTCGCAATCGCCGTAGCCGCCCAGGCTCAGGTTGATGACCTTCGCGGGCGTCTTGTTGGGCGGCACGCCGTCGATCTGCACGCCGGAGGCCCACAGCATGCCCGCGACGATGTCCTCGAACGTCCCGCCGCAGGCGCCCAGCACCCGGACGGGGAGGATGTTCACGTTGCTCGCGACGCCCGCGATGCCGATGCCGTTGTTCGTGTTGGCGGCGATGAGCCCCGAGACGAAGAGCCCGTGGAAGAAGCTGTCGTACGTGGCGCCGTAGCAGTCGCCGGCGCTCCAGTCACCTTCGTCGCGAGGATCGGGATCGCGCGCGTTGCCGTCGCGTGCGCGGCCGGCGTCGGAGATGAAGTCGTAGCCCGGCAGGACGCGGCCCGCGAGATCGGGGTGCGGCAGGATGCCGGTGTCGACCACCGCGACGGTGACGGCCGGGCCGGTGGGCTGCAGCGTCCACGCGGTCTCGGCGTTGATGCCGGCGGTCGTGCCGTGCAGCGACCATTGCGCGCCGTAGTACGGATCGTTGGGCGCCGCGAAGGCCTGCGCGCGCCGCACGGGGTCGGCATACTGCACTTCCGGCTCACCCTGGATGGCGCGCGCCATGTCCGCCAGGTTGTCGGCGGACTGGTCGAGCGCGACGCTCAGGACCGAGATGGCGCCGATCTGCCGCTCGAAGGTCACCTGCATGCCCACCACCTTGCGCAGGCGCTCGAGGAACCCGGGCCAGTCGGGGGTCACGCCGTCCTTCAGGCGGACCATGAGGCGCCGGCCCTGCACGTCGCCGTTGGGGTCGGAGGCCGCTGCCTTGGGCACGACGCTCGCCGTGATGGCCTCGGCCCACAGCACGTTGCGGTCGACCCGCAGCTTCTTGACCATCGCCGCGGCTTCGGACTCGTCCACCGGCGCGGGGAGCGCGAGCTCGATCGCGCCCGTGCGCGTGCTGCCGGTCTTCGTGAGCGGGGTGCCCGCGACCGCTTCGAGGCGCGACTGCTGGTCCGCCGGGAGCTCGCCCCAGCCTGCGGCGTACGGATGGAGCATCACCCGCAGCGAGGATACGGTCCCGGCATGCGCGGGCAGGCCGGCGAGCAGGGCGGCGGCGGAGATGGCCAGGGCCAGGGCCCGGCGAAGAGGGTGCGTCGACATCCGGAAAGCTCCCACGATATTGGCGGCCGGCAGGCGGTTGTTCTTCGGGACGAGCAATCCCGATGCCAGCGCGGGCCGCGTTATGCCGCGAGCATACGCCGAGGCCGCGTGAAAAGGCCAGCCGGGCCGTTGGAACGCGCTAAGGAGCCGGACGAGCGGCCGCCGCGGCGGCCGCCTTCTCGCGCTCCATCGTCTCGCGGAACGGCGCGAGCGTGGCGACCATCTGGGCGAAGACCTTGGGCGTGGCGGCGATCACCTGACCGCCGAAGAGGTAGTTGTCGTCCCCGGCCAGGTCGCCGATGAGCCCGCCGGCCTCGAGGATGAGGAGGCTTCCCGCCGCCACGTCCCACGGGTTGAGCCGACTTCCCAGAAGCCGTCGTAGAAGCCCGCGGCCACGCCAAGCGAGGTCGAGCGCGGCCGCCCCGGCCGCCGCAGGCCGGCGGTCTGCGTGATCATCGCCTTCATCATCGCGAGGTACGTGTCGAGGAAGCTGCCGTCGCGGAACGGAAGCCGTGCCGACCAGGCGATCGCGCAGGGTGCGCGCGGCGGGAGGCGCGGATGCGGCGGTCGTTGAGGAACGCGCCGCGACCCGCGTCGCGGTGAAGGTCGTTGCGCACCGGGTCGTAGACGACCCCCTGCTGCACGACGTTCTTGTGCGCGAGGGCGATCGACACGCAGTACTGCGGGAAGCCGTGCAGGAAGTTGGTCGTGCCGTCGAGGGGATCGATGATCCAGACGTAGTCGGCGTCGGGGTTGTCGCCCTTGCGCGTCCTTCCTCCGCCAGGATCGCGTGATCCGGGTACGCCGCGAGGAGCGTCTCGACGATGGCGGCCTCGGCGCCCTTGTCGATCTCGCTCACGAAGTCCTTGGGTCCCTTGGCGGTGACGGTCAACAGATCGAGGTCGCGCGCGCCGCGGTTGATGATGGTGCCGGCGCGGCGCGCGGCCTTGACGGCGGTCGTGAGCATGGGATGCATTACGATAGTTTACCTTGCCCGACTGCCCGCCGCTCCGTCAGATGCCGCGCTCGCGCGCATGCGTGTCGTCCTCGTGCGCACCACGCATCCCGGCAACATCGGTGCCGCGCGCGCGCGATGCTCACGATGGGCGTTCCGAGGCTCACGCTCGTCTCGCCTTCGCACTTCCCGCACCCGGAGGCGCTCGCACGGGCGAGCGGCGCCACGGCGGTGCTCGACGGGGCCAGGGTCGTCGATTCGCTCGACGACGCGCTCGCGGGCTGCGCGCTCGCCATCGGGCTCTCGGCCCGGCCCCGCGCGTTCGCGGGGCGCGTAATGCCAGTTCGCGACGCGGCGCGCGAAGCGGTGGCGCGGGCGCGCGAAGGCGACGTCGCGCTCGTGTTCGGCACCGAGATGTCCGGCCTTTCGAACGACGAGCTCGCGCGTTGCGGAATCGCCGCGACCATCCCGAGCAACCCCGGCTACGGCTCGCTCAACGTCGCCGCGGCGGTGCAGGTGGCGGCTTACGAGCTTCGCATGGCCGCGGGCGAAGGCGACGTCTGGCGCGCGCCGCGCTTCGCCGCCGCGACGCACGACGAGGTCGAGGCGCTGCACGACCACGCGCAGGCCGCGCTCACGTCGCTGCGCTTCCTCGACCCCGCGCGTCCGCGCAGGCTTATGGCGCGGCTGCGGCGGCTCTTCGGTCGCGCCGGGCTCGAGCGCGAGGAGGTCAACATCCTGCGCGGCATCCTCGCGCGCATCGACCAGCTCACCGGGCGCGATACCGGACGAGGACCAGCGCGACGACGCCCGCCGCCATGACGATCAGGCTCACGTGGGTCGCGCTGCGGCTCGCGGCGTAGGCGATGCTGGACCAGCAAAGGTACGCGCAGGCCGCGATGAACACCACCGGCGTCAGCGGGTAGAGAGGCACCTTGAACGGCCGCGGGCGATCGCGGTCGCGTGCCCGGAGCACGAAGAGCGCCACCCCGACGAGCGTGAGGAATCCCCAGAACACCGGCGCCGTGAACTCGACCATGGCCTCGAAGCCGTCCTTCTGGGCGGCGCCGAACGCGACGAGCGCGAGCGCGATCGCGCACTGCACGAGCAGCGCGCGCGCCGGCACGCCCCGCGCGGCATCCCACCCGCCGATGACGCGCAGCGAGGCCCAGTCGCCCGACAGCGCGTAGTTCGTGCGCGCGCCGACGAGCATCGTCGCGTTGATCGACGTGAGCGTCGCCACCGCGACGAAGCCCGCGAGCGCGTCGCCCGCCGCGCGGCCGAACGCGCGCGCGCGACGAGGTCGGCGGGCGCGGCCTTGCTCTGCTCGAGGCCCGCGAGGCCCAGCCCCGCGAGGAGCGCCGCGTTGGTCGCGACGTACAGCGCCGCGATGATCGCGATGCTCGCGACGAGCGTCCCGACGATCACGCGATGCCCGCCGCGCAACTCCCGCCGAAAGATACGCGGCCTCGCTCCATCCGCCGTAGGTGAGCAGCACGAACACCATGGCGAGCCCGAGCGCGCCGATGGCGGGTCGTGGCGAACCACGGGCCGTCGCCGCCACCGGTGGGGCGAGCACGCCGGCGGCGCACACCACGACGAGTCCCAGCACCTCGACGATCGTGAGCCAGTTCTGCGTGCGCGCCGAGGCCGCGAGGCTCGCGAGGTTGACGAGCGTCAGCGCGACCACGATCGTCGCGGCCCACCATGCGGCGTCGAGGGGCAGGAGGCGGCTCGCGTAGTCGCCGAATACGAACGCGAGGAGGGCGATCGAGCCGGCGTTGATGACGATGGCGCGCGCCCATGCGTACAGGAAGCTCGTGTTGCGGCCGAACGCGCGCGTCAGGAAGTGATAGTCGCCGCCCGTGTGCGGGTAAGCCGACGCGAGCTCCGCGTAGCAAAGCGCGCCGACGAGCGACACGAGCGCGCCCGCGATCCACGTCGAGAGCATCCATCCCGCGTCGGCGGTGGCGCCGGCGACGAGCGGCGGCGTGCGATAGATGCCGGCGCCGATGACGATGCCGACGATGATGGCCACCGCGTCGCGGGCGCGCAGCAGCGCACGCGGCCCGTCGCGGGTCGTCTCCGGCGCGGCGCTCAAGGTCGCGCCGGCGGCAGGACGTGAAGGCGGCGCGCGGCCGAGCCGATGTCGAGGCCCGCGATCGCGCGCTCACGCGCGACGTCCATCTCCCGCGCGCCGTGCGCGACCGCAACCGTTATCCTAGTCACCGATGACCGCCCCCCGTGCCGCAGTGTAATGGAGGAAGCCGCGACCGACGCCGCCGTGCCCGTCGCCCGCGACGATACGTGCCGCAACTGCGGCGCGCACGCCACGGGCCACTTCTGCCCGAACTGCGGCCAGGAGACGCGCGTCACGCTCCCCACCTTCTCGACGTTCATGCGCGAGGCCTTCGGGCGCTACGTGTCGATGGACGGCCGCTTCTGGCGAACCATGGCCGGTCTCGTCGCGCGACCGGGCTACCTGACGCTCGAGTACCTGCGGGGACGCAGGCGCCGCTACATCCGGCCGGCGCGCCTCTTCCTCGTGCTGTATCTCATGCTGTTTGCCGTCATCGGCCTCCTGCAATCGCCGGGCGACATTTCCGAGGAGGTCGTGTTCGTCGACACGAAGGACGCGGCGCGGGAGGTGAAGCGCGCGGAGCGCGAGGTCCGCGACGAGCTTCGCGGCGGGGAAGCCGCGGCGCCGGGGGTGCCGGAGAAGGAAGCCGGTGCGGCGAGCGACACCGAGGGGGACGCCTCCCGGGCCCCGGCGAAGGACTCGGGCAAGGCCGCGGCCGCCGACGCCGAGGACGCGATCGCGGAGACCACCTTCGGCCTCGACAAGGACCTCAACCTCACCCTGCGCCTCAACGGCCGCGACCTCTCGCTGCCGCCGCAGCTCAAGAAGCGGTGGGATCACTTCAAGAAGCTCTCGAAGGAGGAGAAGGCCGAGCGCCTGTACGCGGGCCTCCTGCGTTACGGCCCGTACGCGATGGCCGCGATGCTGCCGGCGTTCGCGCTGCTGCTGCAGATCGCCTACCTGGGGCGAAGCCGCCGCTACCCGGGCCGGCCGCAGCGCTACGCCGAGCATCTCGTCTACAGCGCGCACATGCACGCCTTCGCGGCGGTCACGCTCCTGGTGATGCTCGTCGCGCCGTTCACGGTCGTGCGCTGGGCGATGGCGCTTTGGATCGTGTACTACGTCATGCGCGCTCGGCAGGTGGTCTACCGCGGGCGCTGGTGGGCGGGGCTCCTGCGGGCCCTCCTCGTGGCGGCGGCTTACTTCGTGATCCTCGCGGTAGCGCTGCTGGGCCTCATCGCGATCACGATCATGATGCGCTAGGCCGACGGGCGGCACCGAGTAATACCCGACTAAATTCATCGGGAAAATGGGGTAGAATCATGCGCATGTTCGATCGCCTGCGCGAAGACATCGCGGTCGTTTTCGATCGCGACCCCGCCGCCCGGAGCCGCTGGGAAGTGCTCACTTGCTACCCGGGCCTGCACGCGCTCGTGTGGCACCGGTGGCTTCCCAACCGCCTGTGGAGAAGCGGCTTCCGCTGGCTCGCACGCTGGCTCGCGCACTGGTCGCGGTTCTTCACCGGTATCGAGATCCACCCGGGCGCGACCATCGGCCGGCGCGTGTCATCGACCACGGCATGGGGGTGGTCATCGGCGAGACCGCCGAGATCGGTGACGATTGCACGCTTTATCATGGGTGACGCTCGGCGGCACGTCCTGGAACAAGGGCAAGCGGCACCCGACGCTCGGCCGGGGCGTGGTGATCGGGACGGGCGCCAAGATCCTGGGCCCGATCCTGATCGGCGAGGGAGCCAAGATAGGCTCCAACGCCGTAGTGGTTCGCGACGTGCCGCCCGGCGCGACGGCCGTGGGCATCCCCGCGCGCATCGTGAACCAGGAAGACCAGCAGCGGCGCGAGGCACAGGCGGCGAAGATGGGCTTCTCCGCGTACGCCATTGCCGCCGACATGAACGACCCGATGGTGCAGGCCATTCACCAGCTTCTCGATCACGCGGCGGCGGTGGACGACCGCATGAACGCGCTCGTGAAGCAGCTCCAGCGCGACGGCCTCGATTGCGGCGAGGCCAAGGCCGTGGCGGATGCCTTCGATCCGCAGCCCATCAACAAAATGCTTGAGTGAACTTCTCGGGCTTTTGGTTGACTAAATCAGTTGGGTATAGGATAATCGATTTGTCCTGGACAACATGCCGTCGCTCCGCGCGGCGGCGGTAAGTCCGGACCGGAACGAGAGGAACCAACATGCGCTTGACCACGAAGGGTCGCTTTGCGGTGACGGCGATGATCGACGTCGCGATGCACGGCGGCGCGGGTCCCGTGACGCTCGCGGCCGTGTCCGGCCGGCAGCACATCTCGCTGTCGTACCTCGAGCAACTCTTCGGCAAGCTCCGGCGCTCCGGCCTGGTCGAGAGCGTCCGCGGACCGGGGGGCGGATACAACCTCGCCAAGCCGCACGACCAGGTCTCGGTCGCGGACATCATCCTCGCGGTCGACGAGCCGATCGACGCCACGCAGTGCGGCGGGCGCGAGAACTGCCACGACGACCGCCGCTGCATGACGCACGACCTGTGGACGGCGCTCAACAGCCACATCTTCTCGTTCCTGTCGGGCGTCACGCTGGCCCAGCTCGTCCGGCAGCAGCAGAAGCCCTCGGACGTGACCGTGATCAAGGATCACCGGCCGTCGACGGGCAGCCCTTCCAAGGAGCCGGTCGGCGAGCCGGTCTGACACGAATCCACGCGCGAGCGCATCCGATGAAGCTGCCGATCTACCTCGACTACTCTGCGACGACGCCGGTGGACCCGCGCGTCGCGCAGAAGATGATCACCTACCTCACCGACGAATTCGGCAACCCGGCCTCGCGGTCGCACTCGTTCGGGTGGACGGCGGAAGCCGCGGTCGAGGAGGCGCGCGAGAGCGTCGCGGCGCTGGTCGGCTGCGACTCGCGCGAGCTCGTATGGACGTCCGGCGCCACGGAGTCGATCAACCTCGCCATCAAGGGCGCGGCGCATTTCTACAAGGACAAGGGCAAGCACCTCGTCACCGTCAAGACCGAGCACAAGGCGACGCTCGACACCATGCGCGAGCTGGAGCGCGAGGGCTTCGAGGTTACGTACCTCGACGTCAAGCCCGACGGCCTCGTCGACATGGACGCGTTCAAGGCGGCGTTGCGCCCCGATACGATCGTCGTGTCGGTGATGTACGTGAACAACGAGATCGGCGTCATCCAGGACATCCCCGCGATGGGCGAGATCTGCCGCGCGAAGGGCATCATCTTCCACGTCGACGCCGCGCAGGCCACCGGCAAGATCGTCGTGGACCTGGGCAAGCTCAAGGTCGACCTCATGTCGTTCTCGGCGCACAAGACGTACGGTCCCAAGGGCATCGGTGCGCTCTTCGTGCGTCGCAAGCCCCGGGTGCGCATCGAGGCGCAGATGCACGGCGGCGGCCACGAGCGGGGCATGCGCTCGGGGACGCTTCCCACGCACCAGATCGTCGGGATGGGCGAGGCGTTCCGCATCGCCAAGGCCGAGATGGCGACCGAGAACGATCGCATCCGCATGCTGCGCGACAAGCTGTGGCGCGGCCTCGCGGCCATTCCCGAGGTCTACGTCAACGGCGACATGGACCATCGCGTGCCGCACAACCTCAACGCGAGCTTCAACTTCGTCGAGGGCGAGTCGCTCATCATGGCGATCAAGGACATCGCGGTCTCGTCGGGGTCGGCGTGCACGTCGGCGTCGCTCGAGCCGTCGTACGTGCTGCGGGCGCTGGGACGCAGCGACGAGCTCGCGCACAGCTCCATCCGCTTCACCATCGGCCGCTTCACCACCGAGGCGGATGTCGACTACACCATCGACCTCATCAAGCGGAAGGTCGGGAAATTGCGCGAGTTGTCCCCACTTTGGGAGATGCACCAGGAAGGCGTGGACCTGTCGAAGATCGAGTGGGCGGCACACTAATGGACGAAATGAAATCTCGCTTCGCGAGATTTCATTTCAATTGAAAGTCGGAAGGCAGGTGAGCGCGAAAGGCTTCGGTCGGCCGGGCGCCTTTCGCGCGGCAAGGGCTACGGAATAACGAGTGTGTACGCGCGGCGCTTCGCTACGCGTACGAGGAGACAAAGATGGCTTACAGCGACAAGGTGCTGGATCACTACGAGAACCCGCGCAACGTGGGCTCGATGCCCAAGGATTCCGACGACGTCGGCACCGGCATGGTCGGCGCGCCGGCGTGCGGCGACGTGATGAAGCTGCAGATCAAGGTCGGCGCGGACGGCGTGATCGAGGACGCGAAGTTCAAGACGTACGGCTGCGGCTCGGCCATCGCGTCGTCGTCGCTCGTCACCGAGTGGGTGAAGGGCAAGACGCTCGACGAGGCGATGAGCATCCGCAATACGCAGATCGCCGAGGAGCTGGCCCTTCCGCCCGTGAAGATCCACTGCTCGATCCTCGCCGAGGACGCCATCAAGGCGGCCGTGGCGGATTATCGGAAGAAGCACGGCCTCGACGACGCTCCGTCCGCCTCGGACGCGAAGCTCGCCGCGGACTGAACGAGGACCTCGACCCATGGCCGTAACGCTTACCCCCGCCGCTGCCGAGCACGTGAGCGCCTTCCTGGCCAAGCGTGGCAAGGGCATGGGCCTGCGCCTGGGCGTGCGCACCACGGGCTGCTCGGGACTCGCCTACAAGCTCGAGTACGCGGACGACGCGAAGCCCGAGGACCTCACGTTCGAGAGCCACGGCGTGAAGGTCGTGGTCGACCCCAAGAGCCTGCCTTACATCGACGGCACCGAGCTCGACTTCGCCCGTGAAGGATTGAACGAAGGGTTCAAGTTCAACAATCCGAACGTGAAGGACGAGTGCGGGTGCGGGGAAAGCTTTAACGTCTGAAAACGGCGGGTCGTCCTTGCGGTGGATGACGTCGAGGCGGCGTTTCGCCGTTGTCAGCCGAAAAGGCGTGGAACAGGCGGTCGGCTTGGGGCGGCCCGGCGCCGACCGCTGGTAACGCCTGGCAAGGAAGAGTGTCTTGCGGGAGTGGTGGTTCGTTCGCTGGCCCCCGTTTCCTTTTCTTATGATCGATTTCTCCCGGAATCATTTCGAGCTCCTTGGGCTGCCGGCGCGCTTTCGCATCGACTCCCCGGCGCTCGACGTCGCCTATCGCTCGCTGCAGGCGCAGGTGCATCCCGATCTCTTCGCGAGAGGGTCCGACGCGGAGCGGCGCATGGCGCTGCAGGCCTCGGCGCGGGTGAACGAGGCGTATGGCGCGCTCAAGGCGCCGGTGGCGCGCGCGCAGTACCTGCTGGGCCTTCATGCGGTGGACGCGACGGACGAGAAGGACACGCGCCTCGACCTCGAATTCCTCGAGCGGCAGCTCGAGCGGCGGGAGGCCGCCGAGGAAGCGAAAGCAGGGAGCGACCTGCGCACGCTCGAGTCGCTCCACGATGCGGTGGTGGAGGAATCGCGCGAGCTCGAGCAGGCGCTCGCGCACGACCTCGATCGCGAGGGCGCGGACTACGCGGCCGCGAAGCCCCGCGTGCGCGAGCTCGCCTTCCTCGTGAAGCTCGCCGACGACCTCGACGCGATGATCGCGTCGCTCGACTGAAGGCCCCGTCCGCGATGGCCCTCCTGCAGATCTCCGAGCCGGGCGAGGCGCCCGCACCGCACGAGCGAAAGCGCGCCGTGGGCATCGACCTCGGCACCACCAACTCGCTCGTCGCGACCGTGCGACATGGCCTCGCGGTCGTCTTGCCCGATGCGGAAGGCCGGCCGCTCGTGCCGTCGATCGTGCGCTACGGCGAGGGGGGCGTGTCGACCGGCTACGACGCGATGGCGAAGCAGGCGAGTGATCCGCAGAACACGATCGTGTCGGTGAAGCGCCTCATGGGACGCGGCCTGTCGGACCTCGACGACGACCGGCGGTTTCCGTATCGCTTCGTCGACGCGCCCGGCATGGTGCGCATCGGCACGCGCGCCGGCATCAAGTCCCCAGTGGAGATCTCAGCCGATCTCCTGCGCGCGCTTCGCGAACGCGCGGAGGCATCGCTTGGCGGACCCGTCGATGGCGCGGTCGTCACGGTGCCCGCGTACTTCGACGACGCGCAGCGGCAGGCGACGAAAGACGCGGCCAAGCTCGCCGGCCTGCCGATCCTGCGCCTGCTGAACGAGCCCACGGCAGCCGCGGTGGCGTACGGCCTCGACAACGCTGCCGAAGGTGTCTACGCGGTGTACGACTTGGGCGGCGGCACGTTCGACATCTCGATCCTTCGCCTGTCGAAAGGCGTATTCGAGGTGCTCGCCACCAACGGCGATTCCGCACTCGGCGGAGACGACTTCGACCATCGCGTGTTCTGCTGGATCATCGAAGCCGCGAAGCTTCCTCCGCTCTCGCCCGCCGATGCGCGGCTGCTCCTCGTGAAGTCGCGGGAGGCGAAGGAGAACCTTTCCGATCACGACGAGGCGCCCATCGTCGCCAGGTTGTCCGACGGCACGGCCGTGAACGTCACGCTGACGCGCGCGACGCTCTCGTCCATCGTCGCGAACCTCGTGACGAAGACGCTGCAGCCCGTGAAGCGTGCGCTGCGTGACGCACGCCTCGCGCCGTCCGACGTGAAGGGCGTCGTGATGGTCGGCGGCGCGACGCGCATGCCGCAGGTGCGCCGGGCCATCGCGGAGTTCTTCGGGCAGCCGCCGCTCACGAACCTCAACCCCGACGAGGTGGTGGCGCTGGGCGCCGCCGTCCAGGCCAACAAGCTCGTGGGCAATCGCGAGCGCAACGACGACTGGCTGCTGCTCGACGTGATCCCGCTGTCGCTCGGCATCGAGACGATGGGCGGGCTCACGGAGAAGATCGTCTCGCGCAACTCCACCATTCCCGTGTCGCGCGCGCAGGAGTTCACGACATTCAAGGACGGGCAGACGGCGATGTCGATCCACGTCGTGCAGGGCGAGCGCGAAAGGGTGGCCGATTGCCGCTCGCTCGGGCGCTTCGAGCTTCGCGGCATTCCGCCGATGGTCGCGGGCGCGGCGCGCATACGCGTCGCGTTCGACGTCGACGCCGACGGATTGCTCGAGGTCTCGGCGCGCGAGCAGACGACGGGCGTGCAGGCCGCCATCTCGGTGAAGCCGTCCTACGGCCTGTCCGATGGCGAGATCGCGCGCATGCTGAAGGAGTCGTTCTCGAATGCCGAGGGCGACATGATCGCGCGGGCGCTGGGCGAGGCGCAGGTCGAGGCGGATCGCATCGTCGACGCCACGCGCGCCGCGCTCGAAAGCGACGCGGACCTCCTCGATGCCGACGAGCGACGACGGGTCGACGACGCCATCGCTCACGTGACTCGCGCGCGTGCCGGGAGCGACCACCTCGCGCTGCGCGCGGCAGTCGAGGCGCTCAACCGCGCGACCGCGGAGCTCGCGGCCCGGCGCATGGATCGCGGCGTCGCACGCGCGCTGACGGGGCGTCGCATCGACGCGCTGTCGGACTAGCGGCGCGCTGACGGAGGTCTCGAATCGTGCCGACGATCAAGGTGCTGCCGCACGCCGACGTCTGCCCCGAAGGCAAGACGTTCGAGGCCCGCAAGGGCGTGTCGCTTCTCGACAACCTGCTCGACCACGGGGTGGAGGTCGAGCACGCCTGCGAGAAATCGTGCGCCTGCACCACCTGCCACGTCATCGTGCGTGAAGGCTTCGATTCGCTTCCGCCGTCGTCGGAAGACGAGGACGATCTCCTGGACCGTGCGTGGGGCCTGACGCCATTGTCGCGGCTGTCCTGCCAGGCGATCGTCGAGGACACCGACCTCGTCGTCGAGGTCCCGAAGTACACGATCAACCACGCCAAGGAAGGCCGCTAGGCAACCCCGCAAAATGGGGTCAGACCCCATTTCGAGCTGGGATCCCTTCGCCGGAACGGGGCTCGGTGACCCGCTAACCGATTGAAATGACGAGGCTTAAAATGGGGTCAGACCCCATGACGAGGCCTAAAATGGGGTCAGACCCCATTACAGGCCTGGCACCATTAATCTCTGAAACATTTTGAAATGGGGTCTGACCCCATTTTCGGGGGCGCGATGCAGATCAAGTGGACCGACACGCAGGCGATAGCGATCGAGCTCGCCGAAGCGCATCCGGACGTGGACCCGCGCTTCGTGCGCTTCGTGGACCTGCACAACTGGGTCGTCGCGCTGCCGGGTTTCGACGACGACCACAAGCGTGGCGGCGAGAAGGTGCTGGAGGCGATCCAGGCCGCGTGGATCGACGAGGCCTGAGGCCTACGTCGTCGACCGCGGCGCGGCGAACAGGTTGAGCACCGCGTCGAGCCCGCAGAAATCCACGGCGTGCGTCGCGCGCTCGCGCACGACCGGCTTCGCGCGATAGGCGACGGACACGTCGGCCTGCGCGAACATCGGGAGGTCGTTCGCGCCGTCGCCCATCACCACCGTCAAGCCGCCATGCCGGGCGCGAAGCTCGCGGATGACGCGAGCCTTGGCCTCGGCGTCGACGATGCTTCCCTTCACGCGACCGGTGAGTCGTCCACCCTCGACCTCGAACTCGTTCGCGAGCGTCACGTCGAGGCCGAGTCGCGACTTGAGCCTGTCGGTGAAGTACGTGAACCCGCCCGACACGAGTGCCGTCACCGCACCGACGGCCTTGAAGCCCGCCAGCATGCGCTCGGCGCCGGGCGAGATGCGCAAGCGCTCGTCGTACACGCGCTCGAGCTCAGCGACCGGCAAGCCCGCGAGCAGCGCGACGCGCCGGGCGAGGCTCTGCGCGAAGTCGATCTCGCCGCGCATCGCGCTCGCCGTGATGGCCGCGACCTCCGGCTTGATGCCGCGAAGGTCGGCGATCTCGTCGATGCACTCGATCGTGATGAGGGTCGAGTCCATGTCCATGGCGACGACCTTGACCTCGTCGAGGCGACGGCTCGACGGCACGAACGCGGCGTCGCAGCGCGCCTCGCGCGCGGCGTCGAGGAGCGCGCCATCGGCCTCGATGTCCGGCATGCGATACGCCACGGGTGTACCCGAGCCGGTCGGGATGCACGCACGCGCACCCGCGCGTGCCGCGAGCGATGCTAGCGTCATGGCGTCGAGGCCGGGCGACTGCACGACGAGGTCGGTCGCTGCTATCAATATCGAAAGGCGCTATATGCGCGGGTGTGGGGTTGGCCTATTATAGGCAGTTCACCCCGGCCCTCCCGAGGGCACACGACACGACGCAAGGAGAGCACGCATGCAACTTCGCATCGGCGACGAAGCGCCCAACTTCACGGCGCAGACGACGGAAGGCTCGGTCAATTTCCACGACTGGATCGGCGACAAGTGGGCGGTCCTGTTCTCGCATCCGAAGGATTTCACGCCCGTGTGCACCACCGAGCTCGGCTATCTCGCGAGGATCAAGCCCGAGTTCGACAAGCGCAACACGAAGATCATGGGCCTGTCGATCGATCCGGTCGACGACCACAAGCGCTGGGCCAAGGACATCGAGGAGACGCAGGGCACGGCGCCCAACTATCCCATCATCGGCGACGCCGACCTCACGGTGGCCAAGCTGTACGACATGATCCACCCCAATGCGAGCGGCGCGCAGCCGCGCACGGCCGCAGACAACGCCACCATCCGCTCCGTCTTCGTGGTGGGACCCGACAAGAAGATCAAGCTCATCCTGACGTACCCGATGACCACCGGCCGCAATTTCGACGAAGTGCTGCGCGTGATCGATTCCCTTCAGCTCACGTCCAAGCACAAGGTCGCGACGCCCGCGCAATGGAAGGCCGGCGACGACGTCATCATCGCGGGCTCGGTGTCGAACGACGAGGCGAAGCAGAAGTACCCTGACGGCTGGAAGTCGCCCAAGCCCTACCTGCGCATCGTCCCGCAGCCCAAGTAGCAGCCCTTCACCCGCTGGGGCCGGACAGCGCCCCGGCGTCCCGTGCGACAAGGAGCGCGTGACGGCGCGCTCCGTTGCGCCGCTCGTCGACATTCCGTATCGCGCCGCTTGCGCGATAGCGCCTCTCCATCGCGTGTCGTCCGAGGCCTTATACTGCGGCCCGGAACGTCCCATGACTGCGCGCGACGAATCGCCCACCGCAACTCGCGACGCCGCCGCGCAAGCACGTGACGAGCTTCGACGCTTCGAGCTGGTCCTCACGGAGGCTTCCGCGGGTTTCATCAACCTGCCCGCGGAAGACGTCGACGACGCGATCACGCGCGCGTTGCGCGGCATCGCGCCGCTTCTCGACGTCGACCGCATCACGCTGCTGCGCATGAGCCCCAGCGGCCCTCCGGTCGTGACGCACTCGGGATCGGTCCCGGGCGTACCGGAGGTCGGCAAAGGCCACGTCGCGAGCTATCCCTGGACCACCGCTGAACTTCGCCTCGGCCGGTCGATCTCGTTCTCGAACGTCGACGAGCTTCCTCCCGAAACGGCGGCCGACAAGCCGAGGTGGACCTCGGTGGGCGTGAAGTCGAATGTCACCGTGCCGATCGTACCGGCGGGCGTGGTGGAAGGAGTGCTCGCGCTCGCGTGCCTGCGGCGGCGGCGCACGTGGACGGCGAGAATGACGCACCGCTGGCTCGCCGATGGCGTGCGCGTGCCGCCGAAGGTCGCGATCGACAGCCTCCTGCCGTGGCTCACGAGCGAGTTCATGTCCGGCAGGCCGATCTCCGGCAGGCTCTGCGACCTGCCGCGCGAGGCCGCGATGGACGTGGCGGAGCTGAGCGGATACGACGTGCGCTCCATCGTCGTGGTCCCGCTGACGCAGTCCAGCAGATCCTGCTCAACCTGCTCCTCAATGCCTTCGATGCGGTGGCGTCACGACCCGCGTCCGCGCGCGAGGTGACGATGCGCGCGGAGGCGATCGAGGGCGGCGTCGTCATCGAGGTCGTCGACAACGGCGAAGGCATGACGGAGGCCATGCTCGAGCAAGCGTTCACTGCGTTCTTCACGACCAAGCCGAAGGGCATGGGCCTCGGGCTGTCGATCAGCCGCTCCATTGCCGAGGCGCACGGCGGCACGCCCCTCGCGCGCTCGACGCCCGGAGAGGGGAGCGCGTTCAGGCTCGAGCTTCCCCGCATCGCGCCGTGAGCGAGGCGCCCTCGGCGGGATGCGTGTTCCTCGTCGACGACGACGCGTCGGTTCGCCGCGCGCTCGCGCGCAGGCTTCGCGTGGCGGGCTTCGACGTGGAGGCGTTCGAATCGGCCGCCGCGTTCCTCGCGCGCGAGCCGCGCGATGCGGGCGCGTGCATCGTCACCGACTATCGCATGCCGGGCATGACCGGGCTCGAGCTGCAGGTCGCGCTCGCCGACGCGGGGCGCGAGATCCCCATCGTCTTCATCTCGGGGCACGGCGACGTGCCCACGAGCGTGCAGGCGATGCGCGCGGGCGCCGTGCACTTCCTGCGCAAGCCGTTCACCGGTGACGAGATTCTCGGCGCCGTGACGGAGGCGCTCGAGCTCGGCGCGCAGCGCGGGGAGGCACGCCGCACCTCCGATGCCGTGCGGGAGCGCTATGCGACGCTCACCGCGCGCGAGCGGCAGGTGTTCCGGCTGGTCGTGGAAGGCCTCATGAACAAGGTCATCGCTGATCGGCTGGGCACGGCCGAGAAGACGGTGAAGATCCACCGTGGTCGCGTCATGGCGAAGATGGGAACCCGATCGGTCGCGGACCTCGTCCGCATGGCGTCGCTCCTGCCGGGACCGTAGGACCAAGGTCCCATTCTCGCGAGCGCCGCTCGCGGTCACACTGCGCGGATGGGATCTTGCGCCAGCAAACCCGCGACGCTCATGCAAGACCGCGTTGCGTGGAACGGTTCCGCGCCGACCCGCCGGTCGGAACCGCTTACAATGCCGTGCTTCCCGACGACGCTGCCTGAGGGCGGCTTCGCGCACAGGCCCGATCCATCTCCCCCATCGAGACCCATGAAGAAAACGCTCGCAGCCGCCACCGCTTTCCTTTCCGCCACGCTCCCCCTCGCCGCTACGGCGCAAACCGCCGACGACGCCTGGCGCTTCCAGGCCATCGTCTACGGGTATTTCCCGGATATCGGCGGCAAGACCTCGTTCCCCGAGCGCGGCGGCTCCAGCGTCGACGTCGACATCTCGCAGATCCTGTCGAACCTCAAGTTCACGTTCATGGGAACGTTCGAGGCAGGCAAGGGCAACTGGGGATTCTTCACGGACATCATCTATCTCAACGTCGGCGACTCGGTCAGCAACTCGCGCAACGTCTCGATCGGCGGCCATGAGCTGCCGCTCGGCGTGACGTCGAACTTGAACCTGGACATCAAGGCCACGCTGTGGACGGTGTCGGGCGAGTACCGCTTCGTCAACCAGCCCGGCGCGGTGATGTACGGCCTCGCCGGCGCGCGCCTCCTCGACCTCAAGGAAACGCTCTCGTACAACCTGAGCGCCGACGTGGGGCCCATCGTCGGGCCCGGTCGATCGGGCAACAGCGAAGCCAGCTTGTCGTACTGGGACGCCGTCGTGGGCGTGAAGGGGCGCGTCGCCTTCGGCGCGAATCACGAGTGGTCGGTGCCGTACTATGCGGACGTCGGCACCGGCCAGTCGAAGCTCACGTGGCAGGTCTTCGGCGGGCTGGGCTACCAGTTCTCGTCTTGGGGGTCGGTGCTCGCGGGCTGGCGCTACATGGACTACCAGTTCAAGTCCGGCTCGGCCGTCGAGTCGCTCAACCTCAACGGCCCGATGGTCGGCGTCGCGTTCAACTGGTAGGTCCGTCGCGCTTCCGCGCGATCAGCGACGTGGCTTGCGCGGGCGGCTGTCGCGCGACAGCGGCTCCGCGAACACGGGATGCTCGGCCCTGGGCTCGGCCGCGGGGGCGGGCGCGTCGCCCAGCACGAAGTCGATCTTGGATTGCTCCATGTCGACGCGCGCGACCTTGACTCGCACGCGTCCCGCGAGCTGGTAGGTGAGGCCGGTGTGCTCGCCCACCAGCGCGTGGCGACCGGCGTCGAAGTGGAAGTAATCGCGCCCGAGCTCCGTGATGTGCACGAGGCCGTCGATGGCGAGGCCGTCGAGCGTGACGAACAGCCCGAAGCTCGTGACGCCGCTGATCGTGCCGTCGAACTCCTCGCCGACGCGATCCTGCATGTAGTAGCACTTGAGCCAGTTCACGACGTCGCGCGACGCCTCGTCCGCGCGACGCTCGGTCATCGACGTATGCACGCCGAGCTGCTGCCACGTCATGCCGGTGGGCGTGTACTGCGTGCCCGAAAGCGCGGCCTTGATCGCGCGATGCACGAGGAGGTCGGGATAGCGGCGGATGGGGGACGTGAAGTGCGCATACGCCTCGTATCCCAGGCCGAAGTGGCCCTCGTTGTCGGGACGGTATTGCGCCTGCGACAGCGAGCGCAGCAGCACGGTCTGCAGGAGGTCGTAGTCGGCGCGCTCGCGCGCGGCGTCCAGGAGCTTCGCGTAGTCGGCCGCGGTGGGGCGCTCGCCGCCGCCGAGATGCAGGGCCGAGGACGCGAGGAACTCGCGCAGCGCGGCCAGCTTGTCGGGCGGCGGCGGCTCGTGCACACGGAAGAGCGTCATCTGCTTGCGCTGCGTGAGGAAGTCCGCCGCGCACACGTTCGCCGCGAGCATGCACTCCTCGATCAGCTTGTGGGCGTCGTTGCGCGGCGAGGGGACGATGGCCGTGATCTTGCCGTGGTCGTCGAACTGGATCGCGAGCTCGGCGGTGTCGAAGTCGATGGCGCCGCGCCTGGCGCGTGCCGCGGCGAGCGCTTGGTAGAGCGCGTACAGCGCGGTGAGGTGCGGCATGAGCGCTTTCGCCTCGGCGCTCTTCGCCGACTTGGGGTCGGACAGCCACGTCCAGACCTGCGTGTAGGTGAGGCGCGCGCGGGAGTGCATCACCGCGGGATAGAAGCGGTACGAGCGGATGGCGCCCTGCGGCGTGATCTCCATGTCGCAGATCATGCAGAGGCGGTCCACCTTCGGCTTGAGCGAGCAGAGCTCGTTCGACAGCTCCTCGGGCAGCATCGGGATGACGCGCCGGGGAAAGTACACGGACGTGCCGCGGTCGCGCGCGCTCTTGTCGATCGCGTCGCCCTCGCGGACGTAATGCGCGACGTCGGCGATGGCCACGACCAGGCGGAAATTCCTGCCCTTGCGCTCGCAGTACACCGCGTCGTCGAAATCCTTCGCCGTCTCGCCGTCGATGGTCACGAGCGGCATCTCCGTGAGGTCGACGCGATTCTTGCGGTCGGCGGGCCGGACCTCGGCGGGAAGGCGCTTCGCCTGCCGTTGCACCTCCTTGTCGAACTCGAACGGCAGCGCGTGCTTGCGAAGCGCGATCTCGATCTCGATGCCCGGGTCGGTGGCGCTTCCCAGGATCTCCGTGACGCGCGCCACCGCCTCGCGATGGCCCGTCGGCTGCTCCACGATCTCGGCCACGACGATCTGGCCATCCCTGGCCCCGCCCGTGCCGTCCTCCGGAACGAGGAAGTCCTGGTTGATGCGGCGGTTCTCCGCCACGATGAAATGCACGCCGCGCTCGGCGTAGATGCGCCCGACGACCTCGCGGTTGGCGCGCGCGAGCACCTCGACGATCTCGCCCTCGCGCCGGCCCTTGCGATCGGTGCCCGACATGCGCACCACGGCGCGGTCGCCGTGAAGCACCTTGTGCATCTCGCGCGGGCCCAGGAAGAAGTCGTCGCCGCCGTCCTCGGGCACCAGGAAGCCGAAGCCGTCCGCGTGCCCTTGCACGATGCCGACGGTGAGGTCGAGCTTCGCGATGACGCAGAGCTCGCCCTTGCGATTGACGAGGACCTGCCCGTCGCGTTCCATCGCGGCCAGGCGACCCGAGAACGCCTCGCGAGCGACGCTCGTCACGCGCAGCGTACGCTCGAGGTCCGATGGAAGGGTGGGCGTGCCGGCGTCGGTGAGCGCGCGAAGGATCGCGTCGCGCGTCGGAAGGAGCGAGGGGTCGACGTCGCCGCCGCGGCTGCGCCGCGCGGATCGCTCTGGGGGTGCCGCTGCTCGCGGCGTTTTTGTGTTTTTTGACAAGGATTCGCTTACAAAGTAAAATTATGGGTTGCCGTTGCCTACATGCCCAGGTGGCGGAATTGGTAGACGCACTAGGTTCAGGTCCTAGCGGTGGCAACACTGTGGGGGTTCGAGTCCCTTCCTGGGCACCAGCACCAGCACTATCCCGCCCGGTCCATCGGGCGGTTTTCATTCCTGGGGTCCAAGAATCTACGCCGTTTGGGCGCTGGACGTCCGCCGGCGGACCCCGACGTTCGAGGCGGAATCCGCCACAACCCCCGGGTATGGATTATCCCCCGAACGCGCATCAAGCGCTCGAACGGGACCGGGTTCACAAGGCGCCGCGGCGTTCGCCCTCTCAAACGCGGCGAGCCGCCGGGACAGGTATATTCTTCTCACGTCGAATGAATGCACGTTCCGACGTGAGGTCGGACAGGCCTATCGGCGGGAAGGTCGCCGCCACGACGAGTTCGCTTTGGGGGATACGATGTGCACGACTTCTACACCTCCGCGCGGCTGTCGCGATTCGTATGTCACGCCCGGTACGAACAGCTCTTGCGCCTCGCCTTCGCCTGTTCTTTCCAAGATTGGGACGGTCGAACGGAGATTCAAACGGTTGAGGGTACCGTCCCTGTATAACGTGGGGTCCGCTCCTCCAACTGCACAACGTCCGGCTGGATACCGGATCATTGGATTGAAAGGTCGGCGAAGCGAGAGGCAGGGGTTCGTCCACTCGGAGGGTCCACATGATCCAGTGCGGTCGATGCCCGATGGTCCGCACACTCCCTATCCCAAGTCTCGCGGCCCGCACGCGAAGAACTTGAAGGAAGGAAACATCTGGATGCCTGCGGCAACAGGATACAGATGGAAGAAAATCGATACGACGCCCATCTGTTTCCTGACTGCGTGTTTCTGCGATGACCGCGCATAGAGGTCTCGATCTTCCCCCCATGGCCGTTCCAGATTGGGAGGCCAATCTAGCGGATTGCATTCGGCTTGTCGGCACCAAGAGCGAGTTGACACGGGCCTGGCTTGGCGGGGATCCGAATTTCGCGTCCTCGTTCGGGGAGGTGGTCACGATACTATTCAACGACCTGGACATCGACCTCTTCCTCGCAAAATATGCGAGCACGAGTACCTTGTCCGCGCTCGAAATCGCTGCTCTCGTTTCATTCCGAGACGCACTCGACGCATTCGATGGGCAGATCAAGGGAACTCGGATATACAAGGATGAGGCGCGGATCCTCCGCGATTCGGCCTGGCAGCAGGTAATGCAACTGGCAGCGGAATTTTCCGCTGAGTACTTTGCATCTCGCGATGCCGCCAGGTTTCGGTGAAGAAGTCGCGTCCTGCGACAGGATGCCGAACTCGGGCGCGGGCTGGCGTCAACCCGGCCGGCGAACCACGGCTAACAGCTTGCCCCGGACCGTCCGCCAGGCGATGCGCCACGCCGGAAGCGCGCGCGGCGTTGCGGGAGGCGGCATAGGGCGCCGCTCGGCTTCCGGCGTCGCGACTGAAGCAGGCGCCGCGTCGAGCGCGAATTCCTTCGCGGCTCGCGACGCGAACTCTTCCATCAGCGCGCGCGTTACCACGATGCCGCCGGTCTGCGCGAAGGCGCCGAGCACGCCGCCCATCTCCGCGTCGGACGACAGCGACACGATCGTGACGCTGCCGCCGGCCGCAGGATCTTCGCGCAGCGTGTAGGTGACGCGCACCTCGGCGCGGGCGGCGGTCTTCATCTCGGCGGCGCCCTTCACGCGAAGCGCACCGCAGAGCGCTTCCCGGTCGGTGGTCGCCTCGACCTTGCCTTTGAACCGGATCTGCTTGGGACCGAAGGCCACGAGCATCGATCCCAGGTACAGGCCCGCGTCGTCGCGCCCGTCGATCGTCGCGCCCGGCATGCACTGCGCCATTCGCGTGACATCCGAGAAGCGGGCGAGCACGTCGGAAGGCGACCCGGGGACGCGAAACTCGCCGTCGAAGTGCATCGCAGCGCTAGCCCGCGACGGTCGGGCGCAGCAAGGGTGCGCGATTGGGCATGCCGAAGTGTATCTTCTCGTACGGATCGGAGATCGTCGTCGGCGACACGCGGCAATCGATGACGAAGAGCCGTCGCGACGCGAGCCCGCGCCGCACGGCGGCCCCGAGCTCGTCGAGGGTATCGACCCGCACGCCGTCGCCGCCGAAGGCCCTGCCCAGCGCGGCGAAGTCGGGCGACGGCCACTGCGCGAGGTGAGGATCGAATCCCTTGACGCGGAGCTTGTGCACCTCGGCGCCGTAACCACCGTCGTTCCAGACGACGAGGACCATCGGCAAGCCGAGCCGATGGGCGGTATCGAGCTCCTGGACGTTCATCATGAGGCTGCCGTCGCCCTCGATCACGACGTGAGCGCGCTCCGGATGCGCGACGCCCACGCCGATGGCGACCGGAAGCGTCTGGCCTACGGCCCCGAACTGGTAGCAGATGTTCATCTCGGTCCCGGGCGGCAGCGCGAGATACTGCACCGAGAACGAGAAGAAGTGCGCGGCGCCGCAGGTGACGAGGCAATCCTTGGGCAGGTAGCGCGACAACGAGGACGCGAGTCCGCGAGGGTCGAGGCCGTCGCCGGGCTTGTCGAAGATCGTTGCCGGCTGATCGAGGATGTCGCGCGTTGCTTGCGTGCGCGCGCCTTCCTGCCTGAACCCGCGAGACTCGAGCAGCGCGTCGAGCGCGAGCGCGGTGGCCTTCGCATCGCCGCGCACGTAAAGACCCGGCAGGAAGCCGATCGTCTCAGGCACGGGCCGGATGTCGATGCGCGCGATGTCCGCGTTCGGGAACGCGAAGCCACCCTCGCTCGTGTAGTAGCCCACCTCGGCGCCGATGGCGAGCACGAAGTCGGCCTCGCCCAGCAGTCGCTCGGAAGGCGCCGACGAGAACGTGCCGCAGATGCCGATGTCGTAGCGCTCGCCCGCGAAGAACCCCTTCGCCTTGAGCGAGGTGGCGAGCAGCGCGCCGGTGCGCTCGCCGAGTGCGAGGATCGCCTCCTTCGCGCCGGAGACGCGCGCGCCCCAGCCCGCGAGGATGACCGGGCGTTTCGCGGCGGCGAGCTTGTCGGCGCGCGGCGACGCTCGCGGCGTCGGCGCGGCCGACAACGGCGAGACGAAGCCAAACGACGGCTTGTAGTCGAAGTCCCACTCGAGCGTCTTGTCGTACAGGTCGTTCGCGATGTTGAGCACGACCGGGCAGCTCTGCGTGCGCGCCGTGTAGAACGCCTCGGCGATCTCGGCGGCGAGGTTGTCGATGCTGCTCACGTCCTGGTAGCGCGTTTCGCATGCCTCGACGAATCGCTGCTGGTCGAATTTCTGCAAGGGGTTGGGCGAGTCGTCGGGGATCTGCCCGATGATGAGCACCAGCGAGACCGGTTTCGCGGCGGCCATGAGCGAGGTGCCGACCTGGGTCAGGCCCGGTCCGCAGGTGATGGTCGCGAGCCCGGGCTGGCCCGTCGTGCGCGAGTGGCCGTCCGCCATCGCCACGGCGCCGGCTTCGTTGCGCGCCGAGTTGAGGCGAATCTTGCCCGCGCGCCCGAGCGCGCCCCACAGCTGCATGTTGCCGTCCCCCATGACGCCGAAGAGCTCCGTGCATCGCTCGTCGACCAGGGCCTGCGCTACCGCGTCATAGACTTTCATTTTCGTACCGTCTCCCGCGAGCTCCCGGCTCAGTCCTCAAGTGTGATCTTCTCGGCTTCGCCGAGGTTCTTCCAGGTCCTGTACTCGTCCATCACGAATTTCTCGAACGCGTCGCCGGCGAGCGGATCGGGCTGGAATCCCGCGGCCATGAACTTCTCCTTCGCCTCGGGGCTGTTCAGCACGGCCATCATGTCGTTGCGCAGCTTCTCGACGACCGCGGGCGGCATGTTGGGCGGCCCGAGGATGCCGTACCAGATCGCCACGGTGGCGCCCGGCATGCCGAGCTCGGCGAGCGTCGGCAGGTCCGGCGCGAAGGCGTCGCGCTTGGGTCCCGTCACGGCGAGCATCTTGATCTTCCCTCCGCTCGCGAGCGGCGCGACCGCCTGCACGGCATTGAGCGAGACCTCGATGTGACCGCCGAGGAGGTCGTTCATGCTCGCCGCCGAGCCGCGATACGGGATGATCGAGCTTGATGTCCGCCGCCTTCTCGAGGAGCAGCGTGGCGAGGTGGGGGCCGGAGCCCACGCCCGGCGTGCCGTAGCGGAGCTTGCCGGGATTGGCCTTCGCGTACGCGATGAAGTCCGCCATGGTGTTGAACGGCATCTTGGTGCTGATCGACACCGTGAGCGGCACGAGCAGCATGCGCGCGATGAACGTGAAGTCGCGCGGCACCTGGTAAGGAATGGTCTTCTTGAGCGCCGGCAGCATCGTGATGCCGTCCGAGTTGGTCATGAGGAGCGTGTAGCCGTCGGCCGGCGCCTTCGACGCGAACTCGATGCCCATGGCCGACGCGGCCCCGGGCTTGTTCTCGACCACGATCGGTTGGCCGAGCTTGGCGCTCAGGAGATCCGCCATGATGCGCCCCGCCTTGTCCACGCCGCCCGCGGTGGGGTAGGGCACGATCAGGTGGATGGGTCGACTGGGATACGCTTGGCCCAGCGCGGGCTGTGCGAACGCGGACGCCGCGAGCGCGGCAATGGCAATGCAGGCGGAAACGAATCCCACATGAGCCTCCTCGACGTTCGTATCGGCGCGGCCTGTCCCGCCGCTTGCCGGACTTCCAAGGGCCTTCAGCGGTAGAACGGCTCGTCGCCCGCGATGGTGATGCGATGCATCACGCGGGTGTCGTTCGGGTAGTCGTTGATGGCGAGATGCTGGGAGCAGCGGTTGTCCCAGATCGCGAGCGAGCCTTCCTGCCACCTGAACCGGCACGTCGACTCTGCGCGCGTCGACAGGGTCATCAGGTAGTCGATGATCGGCTTGCTCTCGTCGTCGGTCATTCCCTCGAAGCGGAACACGTGGCCGCCCATGAAGAGCGCGCGCCGGCCGGTCTCGGGATGCGTGCGGATCACGGGATGCGCGCCGACCATCTTCTGCGTCGCGGTGGAGTTCACGCGGATGCTCGTGCCCGCGGAGTCGTACTCGTCGCGACCGTCCGCGCCGACGCGCAAGTGCGCGCTGCGGCTGACGGTGCGCATCCCCGACAGCATGGCCTTCATCCCCTCCGACAGCGCGTCGTACGCCGCGTACTGGTTCGAGAACATGGTGTCGCCGCCGTACTCGGGCACCTGCCTCGCGTACAGGAGGGTCACCATGGCCGGCTTGGGCGCGAACATCTGGTCGGTATGCCAGTAGTTGCCGACGTTCTTCTCTTCTGGCGTCTTCTTCACCTCGAGGATCTCCGGGAACCCTTCGAGGCCCGACGAGAGCGGGAAATAGTGGATGTCGCCCCAGCGTCGCGCGAACGCGACCTGCTGCGCCGGCGTGAGCGACTGGTCGCGGAAGAAGAGGACGAGGTGATCGAGGAGCGCGCGGCGAATCTCGCCCATCACGTCGTCCGCGAAGTCGCTCGCGAGATCGACACCGGCGACCTCGGCCCCGAGCGAGCCTGGGTGATCGGGCGGAGCGTGAGCGTACGGTAGAGATGCCGTGGCGTAGCGTTCATCGTGGTCCTCGCGAGAGTGGCCGGCGCGCTAGGGCGTGCCCAGGAGGGCGGTCCGGAAGCGAATGCGTTGCACGTTGCCGTCCTTGGGCGAGAGGACCGGCGGCGGGTTGTCGGGGTAGATCTCGACGACGGCCAGACGGGCCCGGCGCGCTCGCAAGACGAGCGGCCAGGGCGTCGAGCTCGGCATGGGTGCGCACGGTGGTCGCGTCCGCGATGCCCGACGCCCTCGCGATCGCCTCGATGTCGGCGCCCCCGGCGGTCGGCGTGAGCTGTCCTCCGGTCTCCGCGTATCGCTCGTTGTCGAGCACCGCGATCTTCAGGTTGGCGGGCGATTGCGTCGCGACCGTCGCGAGCGACCCGATGCCCATCATCATCTCGCCGTCGCCGGTGACGACGAGGACTTCTGTCGGGCCTCGCGAGCGCGAGCCCGAGCCCGATCGAGACCGCGCCACCCATCGCACCCCACAGCGTGAAGTTGAGGTCGCGGTCACCGGCCGCCAGTCCCACGACGCCGGCCCCAAGCCCTCGACGACCAGCGCGTCGCGATGGGCGGCGAGGATGCGAGCTACGACGTCGCGCCTCATGAGCGTGTAGCGAGTCGCGCGCGTGCCGTCGGTCACGAATCGAGCCTGCGCTTGCCGGTGAGCTTTTGCGTGAGCAGCACCGCCACCGCCTGGGGACCTCGAACGCCAGGGTGGCGGCCTGTCGACGGTGGACGCGACTTCGCCGGCGTGATCGACGCGCAGGCACGCGATGCCCATGCGCCTGAAAGCATGTCCTGCAAAGCGCGCCCGAGCGGGACCATCCACGGGTTGAACTCGTCCCATTCCCCGCGCATCGTCACGATCATGAGGAGCGGAAAGCGGCAGGAGAGGGTGAGCCCCAGCATGTTGAAGCAGTCGCCCACGCCGCTCGATTGCAGGAGGAGGGCGCTGCGCTGGCCGCCGAGCCATGCGCCCGCGGCGAGGGCCACGCCTTCCTCCTCGGTGGTGAGGGTGACCATCCGCCAGGCCGTTTGCCGCCGGCAGCACTCGATGAGCCCGCGCAGCGACGTATCGGGAACGACTGCAATCTGGCGGACGTCGGCGGCGAGGAGTCGCTCGCAGATCGTGGCGCTCCAGTTGGGCGGGGAGGCGACGCCATGGTTCGAGAGAGAAAACGTTTTAATGAATCGAGGTCGAAGGGCGCCGGTGGCGACACGAGGCGAAGACTGGCGCCGGTGTAGCTTAGATTTTAAATAATCTATATTAATCAGTGATTAAACGGCTATTTTACGGACCACATCGCCGTATAGACGAATGCGGTATAGTGCGCATCGTTGGTAATGTAAACGTTTTTACAAAGGATCGACATGGACCTGGGCATCGCCGGTAAGAGAGCGCTCGTCTGCGCTGCGAGAAGGTAGTTAGACGCGTGCGCGGAGGCGCTCGCTCGCGAGGGCGTAGAGGTCACGATGCTCGCGCGCACCGCGGCGGACATCGAGGAGGCGGCGCGGCAGATCGGCGCATCGACGGGGCGCGAGGTCCACTGGCTCGCGTGCGACATCACCACCGCCGAGGGCCGCGCGGCGGCCCTTCGCGCATGTCCCGACCCGGACATCCTGGTCAACAACGCGGGCGGGCCGCCTCGCGGCGACTTTCGCGAATGGAGCCGCGACACGTGGATCAACGCGCTCGACGCGAACATGCTCACGCCCATCGAGCTCATGCGATCCACGATCGACGCGATGATCGCGCGCAAGTGGGGGCGCATCGTCAACATCACGTCGGCGGCCGTCAAGGCGCCGGTGGAGATCCTCGGGTTGTCGAACGGCGCGCGCAGCGGGCTCACGGGGCTTCGTCGCCGGGCCGCGCGGAGCGTGGCGCGACACGGCGTGACCATCAACAACCTGTTGCCGGGCAACTTTACGACCGACCGCATGCGCGGCACCATGCGCATACGTGCCGATGCCTCGGGGCGCGATTTCGATACCTTGATGAGCGAAGCGCGCGAGGCCGTGCCCAGCAGGCGCTTCGGCGAGGTCGCGGAGTTCGGCGCGGTGTGCGCGTTCCTGTGCAGCGTGCAGGCGGGTTTCGTCGTGGGGCAGAACGTGCTGGTCGACGGCGGCTCGTACCTGGGCACGTTCTGATGCTCGCCGCTTGCTATGATCGCGCGCGCCCCGTGGCGATCCGGCGCCTCCCCCTGCTCGACGATTCCCCATGACGGACAAGAAGCCCAAGACGGCAGCCGGCGCCATCACGATGCACGCGGTGGCAAGGGAGGCCAACGTGCTCGATCGAGACCGTGTCGCGCGTGATCAACAATCGCTCGCGCGTGCGGCCCGAGACCGCGCAACGCGTGCAGGATGCGCTGCGCAGGACGGGCTGGCAGCCGAACGCGGTCGCGAGCAGCATGCGCACGGGCTCGACGCGCACGATCGGCATCATCCTTCCGGACATCCAGAACCCACTCTTCAGCGCCGTCGCCCGCAGCGTCGAGCGCACCCTGCGCGATCACGGGCACACGCTCGTGTTCACGAACAGCGACGACGAGCCCGCGCGCGACGTGGAGCTCATGCGGCTTCTCATGCAGCGGCGCGTCGACGGGCTGCTGTACGCCCCCGCGGACGAGCTCGAGCCCGAGACGCTCGCCACGGTCCGGCACGCGATGGTGGACGCGAGGCTGCCGGTGGTCCTCGTCGAGCGGACGCTCTCGATCCCGGCCGACGCCGTGGTGTCCGACCAGGCGAGCGGCGTGCAGCGCGCCACGGATTATCTCGTCTCGCTCGGGCACCGGCGCATCGCGTTCCTGAGCGTCGGCACCCGATCGCGCGCGGGCCGCGAGCGACATCGCGGATTCCTCGACGCGATGCGGCTTGCGGCGCTGCCCGTCGACCCGGCGTTGCAGGGCCCCGCGTGCGCGCGTGCCGAGGACGCCCTGCGCGAGACGCTCGCGCTCCTCGCGCTGGCGAGCCCGCCCACCGCGATCATCGCGGGCGGGAACATGCTGCTGCCGGGCGTCGTGCAGGCGCTCAACGCGCGGCAAGCGGCGCCGCACGACGTGTCCGTCGTCACGGTGGGCGACACTGACCTCGTGGCGCTCGCCCTGCCTTCGTTCACCGCAGGGCAGGACCTCCAGAGCCGGGCGGAAGCGCGCTCATGATGCTGCGGAACATCGCCGCGAAGGACGAGTCGGCGCGCGAGCCGCAGGTGGTCGTCCTGCCTACCGAGGTCGTGCTGCGGCAGTCGTGCGCGCCGCTGCGCGGGTGATCTTGGTCGACGGTCCGTTCATCGTGCGAACGGGACACTAATCCTTGTACGTCACCTGCACCGGCCGCCCGTTGACGCGCAGCTCGCCGGTGCCGACGTCGACCTCGAAGGAACAGCGGCTTGTCGCCGTTGAACAGTCCCCACCGGCCGGTGGCGGGGTCGAACTTGCTCGCGATGGCGCCGATTCCTCGTACGCGATCTTGTTGCCCGCGCGCATGGCGAAGCACCGCGAATCGGCACCAACGGCACGACTACGCTGAAATTGGCGTCCGCCTCGTCGTCCTTGAAGCCCGAGGGCGCGATGAACACGCCGTAGTCGACGGTGGCTTTCCGACCCTCGTTGAAAGCGCGCCCCACCACGATGTCGAGGCCGATGCGGTCGCCTTCCATGCTGCCGGGGAACGGCTGGGGCCGGTGGTGAAGGCGTCGATCTGCAGGCCGTGGAAACCGCCGCGACCGACCGGGTCCTGCACCTCGAACACGCCGGCCCACGTCACGCCGCGGCCGAGCTTGCGCGCCTGCGCGTAGGAGGCGACGTTGGCGCCGAAGTCGGAGTGGTTGTAGAGGACCGCGAGGTTCGCCCATTCGTAGGTCTTGGACGTGGGATGCGTGCTGACGTGCGTGTAGATCGCGGGAGCGACCTCCGGCACGCCCTCGGGCGGGGCGGAGCGGGTGACGGTGAGGCTCGCAGGAAGCTGGAAGAGATCCGGCGGACGGGGCGTCACGCCCTGGAAGTAGCCGGTTTGCGCGAGCGCGTCCGAAATCAGGAACGCCGCGACGAGCGGCAACGTGATGCGCATGGATCCCCCTGGCGACGAAAGGCGCGTGCGGCGCCGTCGCGCACAAGGTAGCGCACGCGCGACGACAAGGGAAGCACCCGGGGATTCAGTCGGACAGGCGCGCCTTGAGGCCGTCGGGACGAAGGTTGTCGTAGACCTCGAAGGGCTGGTGGATCCAGGGATTGTCCGGCTGGTACTCGACGAAATAGTCGGGCTTGAAGACCGAGCACGCCTTCCACCACAGCACCGCGGTGCGGATGGCCGTGATGTGCGGGAAGCGCTTGGGGAGTCCCTTGTACACGGCCTCGAAGCGTGTGGCCCGAGTCGACCATGTCGTCGACCAGGAGCACGCGATCGCCCAGGCGCGGCTTCGTCATCGTCATGTGCTCGGCGATCACGAGGTCGCCCCGCACCGTGCCGCCTTCCGACGTGTACGAGTGCGTCGACAGGATCGCCAAGGGCTGGTCGTAGATGCGCGACAGCACGTCGCCCACGCGAAGGCCGCCGCGGGCGATGCAGATGATCTGGTTGAAGTGAAAGCCCGACTCGTGGACGGCATGCGCGAGCCGCTCCACCAGCGTGTTGTACTCGTCCCACGTGACCTTGAGGCTCATTGCGGCGCGTCTCCCGTCGTCCTTGCGCGGCCGTTGCGGATAGGACTTGCCCGGACCGTGCCCGCGGCTCGAGCGTGATCTAAATCGCGCGGCGAGGCCGTGGCATGCCCGCGCGCGTCAGTGGAATGGGTGGTGAACGAGGATGGTCTCGTCGCGGTCCGGCCCGGTGGAGACCATCGCGATGGGCACGCCCACGAGCGCCTCGATGCGCTTCAGGTACGCCCGCGCATTCGCGGGCAGCGCGTCGAAGGACTTGGCGCCTACCGTCGAGTCGCTCCAGCCGGGGAGCGTCTCGTAGACGGGCACGCACCTCGCCACGGCCTCGGCCCCGGTGGGGATGAGGTCGAGCGGCCGCCCGTCCATGCGGTACGACGTGCATACCTTGATCTCGCTCATGCCGTCCAGCACGTCGAGCTTCGTGATGCAAAGGCCGTCGACGCCATTGAGCTGCAGCGATCGCTTCAGCGCCGCGAGGTCGAGCCATCCGCAGCGACGTGGCCGGCCGGTGACCGATCCGAACTCCTTGCCGCGCTTCGCGAGCCCCGCGCCGACGTCGTCCGTGAGCTCCGTGGGGAAGGGCCCGGTGCCGACGCGCGTCGTGTACGCCTTCACGATGCCGAGCACGTAGTCGAGCATCTGCGGTCCGATGCCGCAGCCTGCCGCCGCGGCGCCCGCGAGGCAGTTGCTGCTCGTGACGTACGGATACGTGCCGTGGTCGATGTCGAGCAACGCGCCCTGCGCGCCTTCGAAGAGCAGCGACTCGCCGCGCCCCCGCGCCTCGTGCAGGAGGCCCGCGACGTCCGCGACCATGGGACGAAGCTCGAGCGCCTGCGCGAGCACCTCGTCGCGCGTCTTCGCGAAGTGCACCGGATCGCGCTTGTAGAAATTGACGAGCATGAAGTTGTGGAACTCGAGCAGCGAGCGCAGCTTCTCGGCGAAGCGCTCGGGGTACTTGAGGTCCTGCACGCGCAGCGCGCGGCGCGCGATCTTGTCCTCGTACGCAGGCCCGATGCCCCGGCCCGTGGTGCCGATCTTCTCGTCGCCCATCGACGCCTCGCGCGCCTGGTCGAGCGCCACGTGGATGGGGAGCACGAGCGGGCAGGCGGGCGAGATCCTGAGGCGCGAGCGCACCTCGACGCCGGCGGCCTCGAGCTCGCCCATCTCCTGCAGGAGCGCGCCCGGCGAGAGCACGACGCCGTTGCCGAGGTAGATGCCGACCCCCGGACGCAGCACGCCCGAGGGAATGAGGCGCAGCACCGTCTTGCGCCCACCGATGACGAGCGTGTGGCCCGCATTGTGGCCGCCGTGATAGCGGACGACGCCGGTTGCGCTCTCGGTGAGCCAGTCGACGATCTTGCCTTTGCCTTCGTCTCCCCACTGGGTTCCGATGACGACTACGTTCTTTCCCATGACACCTCTCCTGCGGGAGCGCGCCCTCGCGTCCCCCGACGTCCTACTCCACGAGCCAACGATCGCCGGTGCGCACGAGGCGGCGCGCGCCTTCGTGCGCTTCGCCCGGCAGCGCGATCACCACGGCCTCGCCTTGCGCGCGCAGCCTCGCGATTTCGACGGCGAGCGCGGCGTCGCCGTCCCCGGGCGCCACGATCACGCCGGCGACGCCGTTGCCGCTCGCAGGCCATGCGAGCCGCCTCAGGTCCATCGAGAATCCCGTCGCCGGGCGTGCGCGACCGAACGCGCGGCCGACGCCGTCGTAGCGCCCGCCACGGCCGCAGTCGACGACGGCGCCGTTGTCGTCCTGCGTGAAGACCGAGAATGTGGCGCCGGTGTAGTAGTGGTAGCCGCGCAGGTCCGCGAGGTCGACGTGGATGGCGTCGACGCCGGGCACCGCGCCCGCGAGCGTCGCGAGCGTGTCGAGCGCGCTCACCACCTCGGGCAAGGGCGGCAGCACCTGGCGCGCCGCCGCGAGCGTCTCGTCGGCGGGCCCGTAAAGCGCGGCGAGGGCACGCAGCGCGCCGCGCGCGGGCTCGGGCAGCGTCGCGGTGATCTCGTGCACGGCGGGGGCGTCCTTGTCGCGCAGTGCCGCGAAGAGCTCCGCGTCGTCGCCTTCCCCGGTGCCCGCAAGGCCGGCGGCGCGCGCGAGCGCGCGGTACGCGCCGACGTGACCGAGGTCGAGGTGCAGGCCGCGAATGCCGGCGGCGTCGAGCGCGCGCACGTGCAGGTTGGCGATCTCGCAGTCGGCCGCGATGCCGCCGTGGCCGTAGAGCTCGGCGCCGATCTGCACGACCTGGCGCGTGTCGCCCGGCGCCGCGGTCGTTCGAAGCACGCTGCCCGCGTAGCAGAGGCGCGTGACGCCCGACTCGTTCAGGAGGTGCGCATCGATGCGCGCAACCTGCGGCGTCGTGTCGGCGCGAAGGCCCAGGAGGCGCCCCGAGAGCGGATCGACCGTCTTGAAGGTGATGAGGTCGAGGTCGCGGCCGGTGCCCGTGAGGAGCGAGTCCAGGAACTCGACGAGCGGCGGCTGCACGAGGCGGTAGCCGTGCGCGCGGAAGTGATCGAGCACCGTGCGTCGCAGCGCCTCGACGCGCGCGGCTTCGGCCGGCAGCACGTCCTCGATCGCCTCGGGAAGGAGCCACTTACGCATAACGAATGGCGATGAGGCCGACGACACCCACGCAGATGGACAGGAGCCCGACGAAGCGAAGCTGCCCGTCGGACAGCTCCGTCACCTTGCGAAACGTCTCACGCCAGAGCGAAGGTGCGAGGAACGGGAGCAGGCCCTCGAGGATCAGCAGCATGGCCAGCGCCGCCCACAGCGTATCCACGGGGCGCCCGGGACACGCCGCGCTACTTGGCTGGCGCACGCGGCGCGCCGGCGCCGCCGGCGCTCTTGAAGTACTTGAAGAACTCGGCGCTGGGATCGAGCACCATGAGGTCGTTGCGGCCGCGGAACGTGGACTTGTACGCCTCGAGGCTGCGGTAGAACGAGAAGAACTCGGCGTTCTGGCCGTATGCGCTCGCGTAGATGGCGGACGCCTTGGCATCGCCTTCGCCCTTGATCTTCTGCGCCTGGCGATACGCGTCGGCGAGGATCACCTGGCGCTGGCGATCGGCGTCGGCGCGGATCTTCTCGGACTCGGCGGCGCCGGTGGAGCGCAACTCGTTGGCGACGCGGCGGCGCTCCGACTCCATGCGCGCGTACACCGGCCCCGTCACGTCCTGGGGAAGGGCCAGGCGGCGCAGCCGGACGTCGATCACCTCGACGCCGATGTTGCGCGCGTCCTGGTCGGCCTTCTGGCGCGTCTCGAGCGTGATCTTCTCGCGGCCGGTGGAGATGGCCTCGTGCATCGTCGCCTTGTTGAAGGCGGCGGTGAGGTTGCTGCGAACGGTCTGCGACAGTCGCGCGCGTGCGGCGTCCTCGTTGCCCTGCACGGCGACGTAGTACTGGCGCACGTCGACGATACGCCACAGGACGACGAAGTCCACCTCGAGGGGCGTCTTCTCCGACGTGACGACGCGGTCGACGTCCTGGTTCTCGAGCATGAGGTTGCGCCGCTCGAAGTAGCGCACGTTCTGCACGAGCGGGACCTTGAAGTACAGGCCGGCCTCGTCGTTGACGCCGACGATCTCGCCCAGCTGGAACTTGATCGCGTATTTCGTCTGCTCGACCGTGTACAGCGCCTGCGACGCGACGAGCAGGATGACCACGAGGAGCGCCAGCAATGGCATCGTGAATCGCATGGCTTACCTCTCCCGGTTGCGCAGGCTGTCGCGCGTGCGCGAGGGATCGACGGGCGTCGCCGGCTCGGGCGACGGCGCGGTCACGCGCGGCGCCGGCGTGGGGTCGGCCGCGGAAGCGGGCGGCGCCGACT
>JBGAIS010000224.1:0-5136 GCA_044225355.1 Casimicrobiaceae bacterium
GCGCGACCTCCTCGCGCGCCCGAGGAAGCGATAGCCGGGATCAACTCACGCTGGGGAATCTTCCGCATCCACGCGCGCCGCCGTACATTCGCGCGCAACGCGACGCACGACGCTCGCTCTTGCCGCCCTTGCGCGGGACTGTCGCGAGGGCCCCTCCCGAGGCGGCCGCCTGATCCTGCCCTTGCCGTGCCGGCCGCCAAAAAAGCGCGGCGCCGGCGTCACGTCATGCGCCGTCCTCACTGACGCCGCTTGCAGCGGTCCTCAGTTGTCGGCGGACGTGTCCTGGCCGCGGCGCTTGCCGCCGCGCGCGCCGGGCCACTCCCAGTCGCGCACCTCGGGCATGTCGTCGCCGTGCTTGCGGATGTAGTCGTGGTGCTCGAGGAGCTTGCGCGACAGCGCCTGCTTCACGTAGGCCACGCGCGAGCCGAGCGACGGCAGCGCGTCGATCACCGCGCCCACGAGGTGGAAGCGGTCGATCTCGTTCAGCACGCACATGTCGAAGGGCGTGGTCGTGGTGCCCTCCTCCTTGTAGCCGCGCACGTGGAAGTTGTCGTGGCCCTTGCGCTTGTACGTGAGCTTGGGGATGAGCGTCGGGTAGCCGTGGAAGGTGAAGATCACCGGGCGATCGACCGTGAAGAGGAGGTCGAAGTCGGCGTCGGAGAGGCCGTGCGGATGATCGCGCGGCGATTGCAGCTTCATGAGGTCCACGACGTTGACCACGCGCACCTTGAGCTCCGGGATCTCGCGCCGGATGAAATCGGCGGCGGCGAGGGTCTCGAGCACCGGCACGTCGCCGCAGCACGCGAGGACGACGTCGGGCTCCCCACCGCGATCGGTGCTCGCCCATTCCCAGATGCCCACGCCTTCGGCGCAGTGGCGCGCGGCCTCGTCCATCGTGAGCCACACGGGCGCGGGCTGCTTGCCCGATACGATCACGTTGACGTAATTGCGGCTTCGCAGGCAGTGGTCGGTGACGCTCAAGAGCGTATTGGCGTCGGGCGGGAGGTAGATGCGGATCACCTCGGCCTTCTTGTTGACCACGTGATCGAGGAAGCCCGGGTCCTGGTGCGAGAAGCCATTGTGGTCCTGGCGCCAGACGTGCGAGCTCAGGAGATAGTTGAGCGACGCGATCGGCGCGCGCCACGGGATGTGGCGGCACACCTTGAGCCACTTCGCGTGCTGGTTGAACATCGAGTCGACGATGTGCACGAACGCCTCGTAGCAGCTGAAGAATCCGTGGCGGCCCGTGAGCAGGTAACCCTCGAGCCAGCCCTGGCACTGGTGCTCGGACAGCACCTCCATCACGCGGCCGTCGGGCGCCAGGTGATCGTCGTTGTCGAGGATGTCCGCGACGTAGCATCGATCGGTGACGTCGAGCACGTCCTGCCACCGGTTGCTGTTGTTCTCGTCGGGGCTGAAGAGGCGGAAGTTGCTCGCCGCGAGATTCTGCTTCATCACGTCACGCAGGAACTGGCCCATGACGCGCGTGGCCTCCGCCGTCCTGGCGCCCGGGCTCGGCAGGTCGACGGCGTAGCTGCGAAAATCGGGAAGGCGCAACTCGCGCAGGAGCATGCCGCCGTTGGCGTGCGGGTTGTCGCTCATGCGCCGCGTGCCCTTCGGCGGCAACGCGCGCAGCTCCTCGACAAGGCGGCCCGATTCGTCGAAGAGCTCCTCGGGGCGGTAGCTCTTCATCCAGTGCTCGAGGATGCGGACATGGCTCTTCTTGTCCATGTCGCCCATCGGCACCTGGTGCGCGCGCCAGTAGCCCTCGCACTGCTTGCCGTCGATGAACTTGGGGCACGTCCAGCCCTTGGGCGAGCGCAGGATGATCATCGGCCACGCGGGGCGGCCCTGGAAGCCTTTGGTACGCGCCACGTGCTGGATGCGCTTGATCTCGTCCAGCACCTTGTCGAGCGTCGATGCCATGAGCTCGTGCATGATCGCGGGATCGTCGCCCTCGACGAAGTGCGGCGCGTAGCCCATGCCTTCGAAGAGCTTCGCGAGCTCGTCGTGCGGAATGCGCGCGAGATAGCACGGGTTGGCGATCTTGTAGCCGTTGAGGTGCAGGATGGGCAGCACCGCGCCGTCGCGCACGGGGTTGAGGAACTTGTTGCCGTGCCAGCCGGTGGCGAGCGGGCCCGTCTCTGCCTCGCCGTCGCCAACGACGGCGGTGACGATGAGGTCCGGGTTGTCGAACGCGGCGCCGTACGCGTGCGCGAGCACGTAGCCCAGCTCGCCGCCCTCGTGGATGGAGCCCGGGGTCTCGGGCGCGACGTGGCTCGGGATGCCGCCGGGGAAGCTGAACTGCTTGAAGAGGCGCTGCATGCCGTCCACGTCCTCGGTCACGGCGTGATAGCGCTCGCTGTACGTGCCCTCGAGATACGCGTTGGCGACCATCGCGGGGCCACCGTGGCCCGGGCCCGCCATGTAGATCACGTCGAGGTCGCGCTCGACGATCTCGCGATTGAGGTGCGCGTAGATGAAGTTGAGGCCGGGCGTCGTGCCCCAGTGGCCCAGGAGGCGCGGCTTGATGTGCTCGACGCGCAGCGGCTTTCGAAGGAGCGCGTTGTCGAGGAGGTAGATCTGGCCGACGGAGAGGTAGTTGGCGGCGCGCCACCAGCCGTCGATCTTCCTGAGGGCGTCGGGCGTCAGCGTGCGGCCGGCGGCCGGCACGCGCTTCGTCGAGGGCTTGCGGGGCATGGCGTCATCCTGGCGATCGTGGATGGTCCGAGATTACAGCACGCCCGAAGAGATGCCAGGCTTGTAGCGGGGTCTGACCCCATTTCCGGTTTGCCCTGCTCCGCATCACCGAAATGGTGCCAGGCCTGTAATGGGGTCTGACCCCATTTCGGTTTGCCTCCCCCGCAACACCGAAATGGTGCCAGGCCTGTAATGGGGTCTGACCCCATTTCCGGTTTGCCTCCCCCACAACACCGAGATGGTGCCAGGCCTGTAAGGTGGTCTGACCCCATTTCCGTCAGCTTTCGGCCCAGCGGGGGTCGGCGAAGCGCTGAGCCATGAACTCGGCGAAGGCGCGGACCTTGGCCGACAGGTGGCGGCGGCTCGCGTAAACGACGTGAATACCGCTCGTGACCGGCTTGAAGTTGCACAGGACGGGGACGAGGCGGCCGTCGCGAAGGTCGGGGCCGACGATGAAGTCGGGCTCGTTCGCGATGCCGATGCCGTCGCGCGCGAGCGCGGCCAGGAACGCCCCGTTGTTCGAGTTGAACGGGCCCGACACGCGCACCTTGCGCTCGCGTCCCTGGCGATCGGTGAAGGACCACGTGTCGCGCTGCGGCGCGTACTGGTACAGGAGGCACGCGTGACGCGCGAGGTCCTCGGGCGTGCGCGGCTCGCCGTGGCGCGCGATGTACGAAGGCGACGCGCAGCACACGAGGCGCGTGGCCCCCACTTTCCGCGCGACGAGGTTCTGCCCGCCGATAGCCCCGACGCGCACCGCCGCGTCGAAGCCCTCGTCCACCAGGTCGACGACGCGATCGGACAGCTCGACGTCGAGACGCAACGCCGGATACCTCGCCATGAACGCGCCCATCGCCGGCGCGACGTACGAGACGCCGAAGCTCACGCCGCACGACACGCGAAGCGTCCCGCGCGGCGTCACCGTTCCCGCCCCCGCCGAGGCCTCCGCCTCCTCGAGGTCCGCCAGGAGCTGCACGCTGCGCTCGTGAAACGCGCGTCCGGGCTCCGTGAGCGAGAGCCTGCGCGTCGTGCGATTGAGAAGGCGCGCGCCGAGATGCGCCTCGAGCTCGCTCACCTGGCGCGACACCGACGACACCGACACGCCGAGGCGCTCCGCCGCCCCGGCGAAGCTCCCCGCCTCGACCACCCTCACGAACGCCGCGATGGAATGGAACCGGTCCATCCCCTATTATTGCATTTTGCGCAATAGTCAATCAACGATCTCCCTCTTTATCTCCCTGGACGCAAGCCTTATCTTTCGCCTGTCGCATCGCCGCTCGACGACGAACCCGAACGATTCACCGCACGGACAATCCAACGAGAAAAGACCGGCCATGTACGCGAACCGCAACGCCCAATACGCCGCCCTCCTGCTCCGCCTCTCGCTGGGCGCGATGTTCATCGCCCACGCGCTGCTCAAGTACTTCGTATTCACGCTGCCCGGCACGGAGCAGTTCTTCGTGTCGCTGGGCCTGCCCGGATTCCTCGCCTACGCGACCTTCGCGGCCGAGCTCGTCGGCGGCGTCATGCTCGTCGCAGGCGTGAAGACGCGCATCGTCGCGCTCGCCCTCGTCCCCGTGCTCATCGGCGCCACGTGGGCGCACGCCGGCAACGGCTGGCTCTTCACGGGAAAGAACGGCGGCTGGGAATATCCCGCGTTCTGGACGGTCGCGCTCGTGGTCCAGGGCCTCCTGGGCGACGGCGCCTTTGCGCTTCGCCGTACCCCGAGCGCGGGGATGCTGCAGCGCGCGTAATCGATACTCAACAAGGAAGGAAACCCATCACCATGAAGCTCTACTACAGCCCCGGCGTCTGCTCGCTGGCCTCGCACATCGCCCTTTACGAGATCGACGTCCCGTTCACCGCGGAAAAAGTCGACATCCGCACGCACAAGCTCGCCGACGGCAGCGACTACTATGCGATCAACCCGCATGGCTACGTGCCGCTGCTCGAGCTCGAGGACGGCACGCGCTTCGCCGAAGGCGCCGTGATCCTGCAGTACATCGCGGACCGCAAGCCCGGCACGATCGCACCGGTCTTCGGCACCATCGAACGCTACAAGGTCATGGAGTGGCTCACCTTCGTCGGCACGGAGATTCACAAGCAGTACAGCCCTCTCTTCTATCCGACGACGCCCGACGAGTACAAGCAGGCCCAACGCGCGAAGCTCGCCAAGCGCTTCGATTTCCTGTCGAAAGTGCTCGCCACGCAGCCGTTCCTCACGGGATCGTCGTTCACGATCGCGGACGCGTACCTCTTCACGATCCTCCGCTGGTCGCCCGGCGTGAAGATCGACCTCTCGGCGTGGCCGGTGCTCACGCAGTTCCAGGAGCGCGTCGCGGCGCGTCCGGCGGTGCATCGTGCGCTGGTCGCCGAAGGCCTCGTGAAAGAGAAGTCGGCCGCGTGACGACATGAGGACGCTGCCCACGCTCTTCC
>JBGAIS010000225.1:0-5136 GCA_044225355.1 Casimicrobiaceae bacterium
ACTTGTCGCTGTCGGAGGTCGCGCGCGGCAAGGTGATGGTCGCGGCAAAGCAGGGCAAGCCCATTCCGCTGGGCTGGGCGCTCGATCGCGAGGGCCGCCCCACGACCGACGCGCAGGCGGCGCTCGAGGGCTCGATGCTGCCGATGGGCGGCAACAAGGGCGCGATGCTGGCGCTCACGGTCGAGCTCCTCGCGTGCGCGCTCACGGGCGCCGCGATGGGCTTCGAGGCCGACACGTTCTTCGTCGACGCGGGCAACAGGCCGCGCATCGGGCAGGGCTTCATCGTGGTCGACCCGACTGCGCTCGCGGGCATCGAGGCCTATCACGAGCGCGTGGACACGCTGGTCGGCACCATGCTCGCCGACGACGGGGTGCGACTGCCGGGCGTGCGGCGCGAGGCACTCGCGAGCAAGGCCGCGCGCGACGGCGTCGAGATTCCGGACGCGCTCGCGACGCAGCTTCGCGCCCTCGCGCAGTAGGCGCTACACCTTCGCGGCCGCGATGGCCTCGCGCAGCGGATTGAACACGCCCGGCGCGGAGGCGATCACCTCGCTCGTGCGCAGGAACTGCGTGCCGCCCGCGAAATCGCCGATGCGCCCGCCCGCTTCCTTGACGATGAGCGCGCCGGCCGCGATGTCCCACGGCTTGAGGCCGGACATCCAGAAGCCGTCGAGGCGTCCCGCGGCGACGTGCGCGAGCTGCAGCGAGCACGATCCCGCCAGGCGGACCCCCGCGCACTGCGCGGCCAGCGCGCCGAACGAGGGCAGGTAGCCCGCGAGCTTGGGGCTGTCGCGCGGCGGGGCCATGGTGCCGAGCAGCGCGTCGGCGACGCGCAGGCACGCGGAGACGTTGATGGCGACGTCGTTGCATGTCGCGCCCTTCGACTTGGCGGCCGCGAAGAGCTCGTCGCGCGACGGGTCGAGGACGACCGCGTGCGTCACCTCGGTGCCGTGCACGAGCGCGACCGACACCGCGTAGCCCGGGTAGCCGCGCGCGAAATTCGCGAGGCCGTCGATGGAGTCGATGAGCCACTTGTACCCCGAACCCTCGCGCGCGCCGGTGATGTGCCCCGACTCCTCGCCCAGGATCGCGTGCTCCGGGAACGCGCCGCGGATGGCGGAGATGATGGCGTCCTCGGCTTCCATGTCGGCACCCGAGATGGCAGCCTCGCGCTCGCGCGAGTACGCCGGGATGCGGCGCACGTCGCGCGCGGCGTCGACGACGATGCTCGCGGCCGTTCGCGCGGCGCGGATCGCCACCGCGAGGACGGGGTCGCTCACGGCGTTCCACATCGTGCTCACTTTATGCCTCCCTGCAGCGCTTCCTGCTCCATGAGAAGGTAGGTACCGTACGCGTTCGTGCGATTGGCCTGCTCGAACGCGGGAAGGCCGCTGAAGCGCGACCAGTCTGTGCGCGCGTACGCATCGTCGAAGGGCTCGAAGTCGCGCGCGGCGCGCCCCATGGTCTCGCGCAGGTACGCGAGGTACTCGCGCGTGAGCGCGAGATCGCGGGCGACGTCGTTGGACGCGGGCCCGTGGCCGGGGATGACCCTCTCGGGAGAGAGCGCGATCATCTTGTCCATGGCCTTCAACCATCCCGCGCTGTCGGCGCTGCCCACGAACGGCACGCGGCCGGCGAAGATGAGGTCGCCCGCGAACAGGAGCTTGTCCTCGACGACGTACATCATGAGGTCCTCGGGCGAATGGGCGCCGCCCGACCAGAGGAGTCGGAAGGTGAGGCCGCCCATGCGGAACGACGTGTCGCCGTCGAGCCACAGGTCGGGCGTGACGATCACGGTGTCCTTGTCGACCCACGGGAAGAGGTCGTTGCGGCGTTGCTCGAGGCGCTCGGCGGCGAGGGGCGAGGCGAGGTAGGCCTGCGCCTTGCGGTGCGCCCACACCTCCGCCCCCGCGGCCTTGAGCGCCATGAGGCCGTAGATGTGATCGGCATGGTAGTGGCTGACGATGACGCGGCGAATGGGCTGCGGCGTGACCTTGGCGATGGCCGCGACCATCGCGCGGCCCAGCGCCGGCGTGCCGAGCGCATCGAAGACGACGACCCCGTCGCTCGTGACGACGAACCCCGCGTTGGACATGAAGCCCTTGTTCTGCACGCTGGCCATGCCGGCCTCGCCCTGGAAGAACCAGCCGTGCGGCGAGATCTTGCGAGGGACGAGGACGATCTCGGGCGCGCCTTGCGCGAGCGCGACGCTCGCGAGGAGCGCGACGGCGAGCGCGTGGACGAGGCGAGCGATCGGACCCATGAAGCGTTTGCGATTATCCTACCGAATGCGATGAAGGTCACGACGCTCCGCACGATCCTCGCGCTCGGCGCGTCCCTGTCGACGTCGCTCGTGCTCGCGCAGGACGCACGTGATTCCGCGTCCTCCGATCCCGCATCGGTCGACCCCGTCGTGGTGACCGCCACCCGCCGCGCCGAGCGCAGCTTCGACGTCCCGGCGTCGGTCGACGTCATCGATGGCGCGACGATCCGCGACGGCCAGCCTGCGATCAACCTCTCCGAGCCGCTCGCGCGCGTGCCGGGCGTCTTCGCCGCGAACCGCAACAACTACGCGCAGGACCTCGAGATCAGCTCGCGCGGCTACGGCGCGCGAGCGACGTTCGGCGTTCGCGGCGTTCGGCTGTACCAGGACTTCATCCCCGCGACGATGCCCGATGGCCAGGGCCAGACCGGCGGCGTGAGCCTCCTCTCCGCGAAGCGCATCGAGGTGCTTCGCGGACCGTTCTCGACGCTGTACGGCAACGCGTCCGGCGGCGTGATCTCCGTCTTCACCGAGGACCCCGCGCAGGTCCCCATCGCCGTGGTGACGCTATCGGTCGGGAGCTTCGCGACCTACAACGCGGGCATCGAGGCGAGCGGCACGGCGTCGGGCGTGGGCTACGTGGTGGCGGCCAGCCGCCTCGACACCGACGGCTATCGCGAGCATTCCGCCGCCTCGCGCGACGTCGTGAACGCGAAGCTCGTCTTCGACGCGGGCGAGCGGACGCGGGTCACGATGATTGCAAGCTCGCAGCACCAGCCCGATTCGCAGGACCCGCTCGGCCTCACGCAGGCGCAGGTCGAGCAGGACCCGCGGCAGGCCGATCCCGCGGCGCTGCGCTTCGACACGCGCAAGACCGTCGACCAGGTCCAGGGCGGCGCCGCGGTCGAGCACGCGATCGACGCGAGCCAGGCGATTCGCGTCACGGCCTACGGCGGCACGCGCAAGGTGGGCCAGTATCTGGCGCTGCCCGGCACGGCGCTCACGTCGTCGGGCGGCGTGGTGAACCTCGACCGCGACTACGGCGGCGTGGGAGGGCGCTACATCGTGCGCGGCGCGTGGGCCGGCGCCCCTTGGGTGCTCACCTTCGGCGCCGACGCCGACGGCATGAGCGAGCAGCGCCAGGGCTTCGTCAACGACGACGGCCACCAGGGGTCCTTGCGGCGCGACGAGGACGACCGTGTCGACAGCGCCGACGTCTACGCCGAGCTCGCGTGGCATCCGCTGCCCGGACGATCGCTTCGTCGTAGGGCCGAATCCCGACGACAGCGGCTCGCGCACGTACCGCAACACGAGCCCCATCGCGGGCGCCGTCTGGCACGTCTCGGAATCGCTCAACGCGTACGCGAGCTACGGGCAGGGATTCGAGACGCCGACGCTCGCGGAGCTCGCGTACCGTCCCGCAGGCAGCGGGCTCAACCTGGCGCTCGATCCCGCGACGTCGTCGTCGGTCGAGGCGGGCATCAAGTGGCTGCCCACGCCGCGCCAGCGCGTCGATCTCGCGGCGTTCGCCGCGGATACGTCGCAGGAGATCGTGGTCGACACGGCCGCCGGCGGCCGCACGACGTACCGCAACGCGGGCAGGACACGGCGGCGCGGATTCGAGGCGACGTGGGACGCCGACCTGGGCGCGGGGCTCGTCCTGCATGCGAATTATTCCTATCTCGCAGCCGAGTTCACGCAGGCGTTCGCGAGCGGGGTGCCGCCGCAGGAGGTGCCCGCGGGCTCGCGGCTGCCGGGGGTTCCCCCGCAGCAGGCGTTCGCGGTGGCGACGTGGACGCCGGGCGGCTACGGCGGATTCAGCGCATCGGCCGAGGTGCAATACGTAGGCCGCGTGTACGCGAACGACCGCAACACGGCGTACGCGCCGGCTTATACCGTGGGCAACGTCCGCGTGGGATTCGCCGCGCCGGGCCGCAACTGGTTCGCGGGCGCGAGCGCCCGCATCGCCTTCTGAAAGCGGGCAGGCGATCGCATTGCGGAACGCCCTCGCGGCGCAGTATCCTTGCAGCGATTGCCGTCCATCAGGGTTTATCGAGGCCGCCGCCATGCACGAAGGGCGACAGAAGCGGCCCAATCATTCCGAGGAGAATCCCGTGCCCGTGCAACTTTCGCTGACCGTCAACGGAACGACGGCGACCGCCAACGTCGACGAGCGCATGCTGCTCGTCGAGTATCTCCGCAACGAGCTCGCGCTCACGGGCACGCACGTGGGCTGCGACACCGCGCAGTGCGGCGCGTGCACCGTGCTGGTCGACGGGCGCGCCGTGAAGTCGTGCAACGTGCTCGCGGCGCAGGTCAACGGCGCCAAGGTCACGACCATCGAGGGCCTCGCCGCGGCCGACGGCACGCTGCATCCCATGCAGGCCGCGTTCAAGGACTGCCACGGCCTGCAGTGCGGCTTCTGCACGCCGGGCATGGTGATGTCCGCGCTCGACCTCGTCGCGCGGCATCCCGGCGCCGACGAAGGCAAGATCCGCGAGCAGCTCGAGGGCAACATCTGCCGCTGCACGGGCTACCAGAACATCGTGCGCGCGGTGAAGCAGGGCGCCGCGGCCATGGCGAAATAGGGAGACGATGCCATGGGTGCGAACGACGCCGGCCTCATCGGCCAATCCGTCCGCCGCAAGGAGGACGCCCGCTTTCTCACCGGCACGGGACAGTACACCGACGACGTCTCGATGCCTCGCCAGGCGCACGGCTACTTCCTGCGCTCGCCGCACGCGCACGCGAACATCCGCAGCATCGATTCCGCGGCCGCCAAGGCGTCGCCGGGCGTGATCGCGGTGTACACCGGCGCGGACATGCCGGGGGTGAACGGCCTCCCGTGCGGGTGGCTCATCACCGGCACCGAC